>JANMTF010000196.1:0-7141 GCA_031390175.1 Polaromonas sp. | reverse complement strand
AGCGGCCAGTACGCAAGCGGCGATTACCGAGGTGCTGGTCAAAAAGTCGCTTAAGGCCTTGGAGCAAACCGGTTTGCAGCGCTTAGTGGTGGCTGGTGGCGTGGGTGCCAACGCGTCCTTACGCCAGCAGCTTAATGCGGCATGTGCCAAGCGCGGCGTGCGAGTACATTACCCCGAGCTGCATCTGTGCACCGACAACGGCGCGATGATCGCTCTGGCTGGTGCTATGCGTCTGCAAGCGGGCATTGCGCAAGCCAATTGTGAATACGCGTTTGATGTGAAGCCGCGTTGGCCTTTGGGCGCTATTGCTGCTTGATGGCTGTAGGCTCAAGGGGTTGTACGCCGTACACCTACCACAGCTCCAAGATCAGGACGGTGGTGTGCTCAGCGTAGCGGCATAAAGGAGGAGCTGTCGGCCATAGGCCGACGCGGGGGACAGCCGCGTAGCTGAGCACGCCGCTGTCCTGATCCCGTACAAATCAGCAAGCAACTCAGCTGATCGCCAAAACAGTCTCCTTGCTCACTGGCACCAGCTTGCCCAGCTTCAAAGTCAACACCCCATTCTCCAGCTTGGCCTCGCTGGTAGCAGTGTCAATTTCGCCTGGCAGTTGGTACGCCGCTTTGAAACTGCGCGGTGCATCGGCCTTCGAATCAATGCGCACCACATCGCCCTCGATGGCAATGGTCAGATGCTCCTTGGCCAGGCCCGGTACGTCTAATGACAAGGTGACGCTCGTCTCGTCAGTGTCTACGCGCACGCCCTTGCCCAATGGCGCGGCAGTGCTGTCAAACAAGCCTTCAATGCCGCGTGCATTGAGGTGCACCGAAGGGCGAAATTCGTAGCGGTTAGCGCGGTGGATAACAGATGGTGAAAAAAACATGGTGAACTCCTGTACACTTCGCGGCTTTGCTGCTGCGCCACTATTAGCGCAGAGCGTTTGCCGTATGGCCTGTATCTGCTGGCGTGCATCGTTTTTTCAAGGGAATAAGTTAGATGAATAAATTTCGCCGTGGGCTATTGAAAAGCCTTAGCACCGTAGCCATTTCAGGCGGATTCTTAAAGGGTTTTGAGGCTCTAGCCCAACCGAATATTGCGCAAGCAGCTACGGTAAAGATAGCGATGATCGAAGGCTTATCCGGTGCGTTTGCCAATACTGGCGAGGCCGTTTTCCGTAACCTGGTGTGGGCCTGCGAGCGTGTGAACGCGCGCGTGAATGTACCGGGGGGTGCCAAGCTCGCCACTGGAGCGCGCCGCTTGCAGCTAGAGCGCTACGACAGCAAAGGCCTGATAGAAGAGGCTTTGTCCGCACTGCGCGCTGCCATCGATGATGGCGCGCAGATCATCATGCAAGGCAATAGCTCGGCCATCGCCGCAGCGCTGATTGACGCGATTAACAAACACAACGAACGCGAGCCTGCCAAGCGGGTGTTGTTCCTTAACTATTCCGCTGTCGATCCGATTTTGACCAATGAGAAATGCAGTCCCTGGCACTTCAGATTCGACGCACATGCCGACATGCGCATGGCTGCGCTGATGGAGGTCCTCAAAGACGACAAGAGCGTCAAATCGGCCTACCTGATCGGCCAGGACTACAGCTTTGGCCAAGCCGTGCTGCGTGAGGCGCGCAGGCAGCTGGGCGTGCAGCGCAGCGACGTAGCCATTGTGGGCGACGAGCTGCACCCGCTGGGCCGCGTGAAAGACTTTGCGCCCTACGCCGCCAAGATCAAAGCCAGCGGCGCGCAGGCCATTCTTACCGGCAACTTTGGCAACGATCTCACTCTCTTGGTCAAGGCCTGCAAAGACGCGGGCTATGAGGGCAAGTTCTACACCTTCTACGGCAACGCACTGGGCGCGCCCGCCGCCATCGGCGAGGCGGGGGTAGGCAAGGTCATCGCCGTGGCCGACTGGCTGCCCAATGTGGCTACCAAAGAGTCGGAGGCTTTTTACCAAAGCTTCAAACAGCGCTTTCCCAAGCCAGCAGACGACTACGTGCACATGCGCATGCAACTGATGGTGGAGGCACTGGCTAAATCGCTGGAGGCAGCGCCATTGAAGGACGGCGCTATCGACCTGATTGCAGTGGGTGCAGCACTGTCGAACGTGAGCGTGACGTTTGCTGGCCAAAAAGGCACGATGCGAAGCGCCGACCACCAGTTTCAGCAACCCTTGGTGGTAGGCTTGATGGACAAGCACGGCAGCCCTGGTGTGAAGTTTGATGTCGAGGGCTCGGGCTTTGGATTCAGAGTGATCAAAACCATTGACGCAGCCCGTGCCGAGATGCCGACGACTTGCAAGATGGTGCGCGTGTAGCTTGGATGGCGGGGATGGAGTGAGATTTTTAGTCACAAACGGGCTCCAGAACTACCACTGCCTGCTCCCAAGAGGAAAATACATGCTATGTATTACGAAGCTGCTCTCGCTATATTCTATTGGGCTGCAGCCTGATTGATACCTTAAAAATAGGCAAAAATCGCCAGTTTGGAGTGTTTGGAAGCCTCTGGGCGCTCAAAAAACGGCTGAAAACGGCGAATTTCGCGGGTTGGGAGCCGTTTTTACTATGCTTATCGGGCTACAGGCCAATAGAATATTGCGCAAGCAGCTATTAAATATGTAGTGCCTATTGGTGTGAAAACGATCCACTAGGACTGGCCGGCCTCATTGCGGCTGCACGGGCCACTTTGCAAAATCACCCAGAAATTGGCAGACCGCAAAACCTACAGCGCCGGGAACTTGTCATTTCCGGAGGAAAATCGGGTTAGCTCGCTTTATACAGGTACAACACCCGTGAGCGATCAAGTGATCGTGCGGCGCATCCGCCACCAGCGACAATCAGGCTACAGAAGTTATGGAAAATTCAATTGAGAAGTTTACCGTGAGCAACCAAACACCCAAACCCCTCCCCGAAGGCCTGCACCTGGACACTCTGGCAGTGCGCACTGCCGTGCCGCGCAGCCAATACGGTGAAAATTCTGAGGCCTTGTATCTCACCAGCGGCTATGTGCAGCCCGATGCCCAGACCTCGGCGCGGCGCTTTGCGGGCGAGGAAGAGGGCTACACCTATGGCCGCAGCGGCAACCCCACGGTCAGCAGCTTTGAGATGCGCCTAGCGGCCATGGAAGGCACCGAGGCTGCGATGGCCACCTCGTCGGGCATGTCATCCATCATGCTGATGCTGTTTAGCTTGCTCAAATCGGGCGACCACGTGGTGTTTTCGCAGTCGATGTTTGGCTCCACCATCAAGCTGATTGGCAGCGAGTTTGCCCGCTTTGGCGTGGAGTCCACGATAGTGCCGCAAGCCGATGTAGCCGCATGGAAAGCGGCAGTGCGCAGCAACACCAAGATTCTGTTTGCAGAAACACCCACCAACCCCTTGACCGATGTGTGCGACATTGCCGCCTTGGCCGATATTGCGCACAATGCGGGCGCATGGCTGGCGGTGGACAATTGCTTTGCCACGCCGGTGCTCCAGCGCCCCATCACCATGGGCGCCGACATCATCATGCATTCGGGTACCAAATACCTCGATGGCCAAGGCCGAGTGATGGCGGGTGCGTTGTGCGCTAGTGAAAAGCTCGTCACGGAGAAATTCTTGCCCGTGATGAAGAACAGCGGCCTGGTCCTCGCGCCATTCAACGCCTGGGTGCTGCTTAAAGGCCTGGAGACGCTGGACATCCGCATCCGCGCGCAAAGTGCCAAGGCACTGGAGATGGCGCAGTGGCTGGAGCAGCACGCGCAAGTGGCGCGGGTGTATTACCCCGGCTTGCCCAGCCACCCACAGCACGCGCTGGCGATGCAGCAGATGTCGGGCATTGGCGGTGCCTTGCTGTCTTTTGATGTCAAGGCCAGCAGTGAAGCCCAAGCGCGCGAGCGAGCCTTCCATGTGCTCGATAGCATGCAAGTGCTGTCCTTGTGTACCAATCTGGGCGACACCAAGAGCCTGCTCACCCATCCCGCCAGCACCTCCCACGGCAAGCTTGCCGACGCGCAGCGCCAGGCCGCAGGCATCGGCCAAGGCATGATCCGCATGGGCGTGGGGCTGGAGCATGTGGGGGATATGCAGACTGACCTGCGCCGTGGTTTGGACAGTTTGGCGTAGGCCTCGTACCGCTATTTTTTAAACCTAATAAAGTTGTAGCCCTCTAGAATATTGCGGGAGCAGCTATTAATTTTGATATGACCAGTTCCACCATTATCCGCACCCGCATCGCCCCATCGCCCACCGGCTTCTTGCATTTAGGCACTGCCCGCACCGCATTGTTCTGCTGGGCCTTTGCGCAGCATCACAAGGCGCTGGGCCATGATGCACAATTTATCTTGCGCATTGAAGACACCGACGAGGTGCGCTCTACCCAAGCCGCAGTGGACCAGATCATCGAGGCCATGGACTGGCTGGAGCTGAAGTACGACGAAGGCCCGTTCTACCAAATGCAGCGCATGGCGCGCTACCGCGAGGTCATCGCGCAAATGCTGCAAGCAGGCACCGCCTACCACTGCTACACCTCACGCGACGAGCTGGACGCCATGCGCGAGGCGCAAATGAAGCGCGGCGAGAAAGCCCGCTACGACGGCCGCTGGCGGCCCGCACCCGGCAAGGTGCTGCCTGCGCCGCCCGCAGGCGTGCAGCCCGTGGTGCGCTTTGCCAACCCCGTCGATGGTGAGGTGAGCTGGCTGGACACTGTCAAGGGCCAGATCACCATCAGCAACAAAGAGCTGGACGACCTCATCATCGCGCGCCCCGTGTCCGATGAAGCGGCTGCACGCGGCGAAACGGTGGGCACGCCCACGTACAATTTTTGCGTCGTGGTGGACGATCTGGATATGCGCATCACCCACGTCATACGCGGGGACGACCATGTTAACAACACGCCGCGCCAGATCAACATTTTGAAGGCGCTGGGCGCAGAGTTGCCCCAGTACGGCCATGTGCCGATGATCCTGGGGCCTGACGGTGAAAAGCTCTCCAAGCGCCACGGCGCAGTGAGCGTGACAGACTACCGTGACGCAGGCTACCTGCCTGAGGCCATGATGAATTACCTGTCACGCCTAGGCTGGAGCCACGGCGACGACGAGCTGTTTAGCAGTGCCCAGATAGCGCAATGGTTTGACGGCACGCACCTGGCCAAAAGTCCCGCGCAGTGGGATGCAGCCAAGCTCAACTGGGTCAACTCCCACTACATGAAGCAAGCCAGCGACGAGCGACTCACCAAGCTGGTGACCACGCAGTTGCACAACCGCGTGGACGAGCAAGGCCAAAGCGCCAGCATCACCGCCGATGACCGATTGCAAAAAATTTGCGCGCTGTTCAAAGACCGCTGCGACACCACCACTGCGCTGGCTGTGTGGGCGGCAGCGTTTTATGCCGAGCCTAAGCGCAACCAGGAAGACTTTGCCCTGCACGTAACCGAGGCTGCCAAGCCCGCCATTGCAGCCCTGGCAGACAAACTGCGCACCTGCGTGTGGGACAAAGCCAGCATAGCCGCAGTTATCAAAGAAGTGCTGGCCAGCGCGGGCCTGAAAATGCCTCAACTGGCCATGCCGGTACGGGTTTTATTGATGGGCAAAGCACAAACTCCCGCCTTGGACGCAGTGATTGAACTGTGCACGCGCGACGATGTATTGCACAGGCTGCAAAAAGTCTAAAAAATCGGGTTATAATTCGAGGCTCGATACCAATCAGGTGACGTGTGATGTCAAATTATTGATGCTGCACGACAAGGGGGTATAGCTCAGCTGGGAGAGCGCTTGCATGGCATGCAAGAGGTCAGCAGTTCGATCCTGCTTACCTCCACCAACTTTGTATCGAGAATAGGTTACTGACCCCATCGTCTAGAGGCCTAGGACATTACCCTTTCACGGTAAGTACCGGGGTTCGAATCCCCGTGGGGTCGCCAGCATTTTGCTGTTGTGCATTTTTTAAAATGTGCAGCAGTAAACAAGGCGCAAGTTGCCAAGCACTTGGCTCGCAAGAGCGAACGCTAGGCTACCAGGAGTGGTAGTTCAGTTGGTTAGAATACCGGCCTGTCACGCCGGGGGTCGCGGGTTCGAGTCCCGTCCACTCCGCCAAAAAGTGGTTTTGTGTCATCCGATACAGACCAGAAAAAGCCCCGTAAGCCCAGTGTTTACGGGGCTTTTTTGTTTTTTACCGTTTAGCGCCGGGTATTGCCAGCCAGCGCCGAAATGACGGCAACGGCTTACACTTGCTAGTCAACCCCAACGGCTCCCAGCTGTGGCGGGCCCGCTACCGGGTTGACGGCAAAGAAAAGCTCATGGCCTTGGGCCCATACCCCTCCGTGCCGTTGACCGACGCACGCAAAGCGCGAGATGCCGCCAAAGCGCATGAAAATGAAAACACCCCACATCGTGCCCCTGTCTGCGCAAACCGTGGGCTTGCTGCACACGCTGCACATCAGCAGCGGCCACAGCGCCCTGCTGTTCCCCGGTGAACGTGACCACGACAAACCCATGAGCAACAACACCATCCTAGGCGCGCTCAAACGCATGGGCTACGCAGGCCGCATGACAGGCCACGGTTTCAGGGGCGTGGCCAGTACCCTGTTGCATGAACAAGGCTTTGACCATGCCCACATAGAGCTGCAACTAGCCCACCAAGAGCGCGACGCAGTTAGCGCCGCCTACAACCACGCCACCTACCTACCCCAGCGCGCCGCCCTGATGCAAGCATGGGCAGACTACCTAGACGGCTGCTTGAAGGGCAATGTGATTGTGGGTAGTTTTGGCAAAGCTGCATAAATTACAAAAACTTGTATAATAGAACCTATAGCATTCAACATGAAGAAGCTTAAATTTTGTGCAAGTAGCTTGCAAGACTTGATAGCGTTTAGCCTGGACGCCAGAAAGCGCGCCGGGTTTCAGTGAGACAAAGTACAGAACGGCAAACAGCCCGACGACTTTAAGCCCGTGCCGAGCATTGGGAAAGGCGTAGAGGAACTGAGAGTAAGAGACGAAACAGGCGCGTACCGCGTGGTGTATTTGGCTAGGTTATAGATTCGGCCCAATAAAGTTTGAACTTTTGCTATCTTTTTTGATCCAAAGGTTATGGAAAAAGAAAACGCAACCAAACAAACACTCGATCAACTTCATGAGCGGCGCAAGCAAGTCGTGAGGTTGCATAAAAAGGGG
>JANMTF010000067.1:0-1814 GCA_031390175.1 Polaromonas sp. | reverse complement strand
TGCCGCGCGTGATCGACACCGCGGCCTACCAAGGCATCCAGCAGCACATTCAGCGCCTAAATACAGAACAAAAACCGCTGCTAGCCCAAAAGAATATAGTGGGAGCAGCTACAAATACCATAGTGCCACAGATGTTCGAGGGACGCAGCATTGCCGACGTGAAAGCCGAAATATTCGGCCCCGTGCTGCAGGTCGTGCGCTATGGATCACGCGATTCGGGCGACCCGATGCAGGTCATAGAGCAAATCAATGCACTGGGCTACGGTTTGACCATTGGCATTCAAACCCGCATCGACAGCCGCGCCACTGCACTTGCCAATGCAGCCCATATTGGCAACGTGTACATCAACAGGAGCACTATCGGTGCGGTGGTGGGTGTGCAGCCGTTTGGTGGTGAGGGTTTAAGCGGCACGGGGCCCAAAGCCGGTGGGCCGCATTACCTGTTGCGCTTTTGTTCAGAGCAAACGGTGACTGTTAACACCACAGCGGCTGGGGGCAATGCGGCTTTGTTGGCGGGGTAGATGGTTGCAGATGTTGCCTCGACTTTGGTCAGCTTGCGGCGATGGAGGAAGTTGTGCTGTCAAAAACTTACTAAAACACGCGCGAATTTCGGTAGTAGCTAACCTGCCTGTTGTACCGCGCGCCTTTCTCCAGTTTTTGCATCACAACCACACTCCATCACCGCTTGCTGGGTTTTGCGGTGCGCCATTTGGTGCAACCGTTACGCGAGTTCCGGTGCCGTCCTGCACGGACGAACATAGTAGTTATCGAAAGCAGTTTCCTCGACCAAAGTAAATCCATGGCGAAGGTAGAAGCGATTCGATGCACTCCCGCGCAGCGCGCCGACGCATACTGGCACCACAGCTTGATCAGCCTGCGCGAACACCCGTGCAAGCACGGCGGCACCAATGCCTTGGCCTTGCATGCCGGGTTGGATATAAAGATGATCCAGGAGAAGATGATCGCTTTGCGGCTTGACTACGACGAACCCCACTCTTGCATGTGCCACGACAATGTGGTGCGTGTGCTCAGGCGAGAAGCCTGCTGCAAACCGCTCTCTGGCACGCGCAGGATCAAAACGCCCTACCCGCTCCACGCTTTCTCTCATAGCTTCGATGCGAAGTGCTACCAGTCCCTCCAGGTCGCCAGTAGCTGCAGCAGAGAGTTCAATCAAGTTCGATGGAGTGTTCACTCGGAAAGCCTTATCTTTGGTACGTTTGTCGTAACACCAGCTAGCGCCGCACCACCGCATCCCCGGGTTCGAAACTGGCTGCCTTGATGCCATTGCGGCGCAGATACTCACGTATCACATCGGCGTCCACAAAACCGGTGTTCACGTAGCCGGGGTGGTTGGCCAGTTTGGGGTAGCCGTCACCGCCGTTGGCCTGAAAGCTGTTGAGTGCCAGGCGGTAGGTTTTGCCAGCGTCAATCGCAGCGCCTTTGACCAAGGCGGTTTTCACTGCGGCATTTTCGATCACCAGTTGCACACCCGAGAACTGGGCAAACGCACCCGCTCCAGCGGTCATTTTGGCAGCGGCGTTCAGGTAGTCCAGCAGCTCCTTGCCGCTGAAGTCTACATAGACCAGCATATTGCCAAAGGGCTGCACCTTGAGCACATCTTTGTAGGTCAGCGCGCCTGCAGGCAGGGACTCGCGGATGCCGCCTGCGTTCATGATGGCAAGATCCGCTTTGGCGCGCTGCTGCATCACGCTGGCGATGAACACGCCCAGGTTGGTGGGCTGGGCGCGCACTATGGTGCGCTCGCCTTCCAGCTTGCCGTCTGACTGGCCCACCACCACGTCCAGCGCGGCGCG
>JANMTF010000066.1:0-3202 GCA_031390175.1 Polaromonas sp. | reverse complement strand
TGCCGCGCGTGATCGACACCGCGGCCTACCAAGGCATCCAGCAGCACATTCAGCGCCTAAATACAGAACAAAAACCGCTGCTAGCCCAAAAGAATATAGTGGGAGCAGCTACAAATACCATAGTGCCACAGATGTTCGAGGTACGCAGCATTGCCGACGTGAAAGCCGAAATATTCGGCCCCGTGCTGCAGGTCGTGCGCTATGGATCACGCGATTCGGGCGACCCGATGCAGGTCATTGAGCAGATCAACGCGCTGGGCTATGGTTTGACAATAGGCATTCAAACCCGCATAGACAGCCGTGCTACGGCATTGGCCAAGGCGGCCCATATTGGCAACGTCTATATCAACCGGAACACCATCGGTGCAGTGGTGGGTGTGCAGCCCTTTGGTGGCGAAGGCTTGAGCGGCACGGGCCCCAAAGCCGGTGGGCCGCATTACCTGCTACGTTTTTGTGCCGAGCAGACGGTGACGGTCAACACCACGGCGGCTGGGGGGAATGCAGCTTTGCTGGCGAGGTAGCATTTCCCTTTTTTACTGCACACGTTGTTTCACGCTGCAACGCGTTGTTCATCAAGTCACAGAGGTGCAAGTTTCTATTGCACTCACACACGCTTGTATGCACCGGTCACAGGCGTAACAGTTGAGCGATGTTACTGGTTCCGTAGGAACCTCAATGCTACGCTTCACGTCCCGCAACACACCGGTACGGGTTGCGAGTATTGGACTACAAGTGCTTTACAAGAACGTACTTCCACAACCACAAATAGAGGTGATGAGCATGTTATCTACACGATGCAGCCTGACCGGGCTTGCCAAACTATATTCGAGTTTGTACTTGGCATTAGCCATCAGTATGGGCCTGGCGGCCTGCGGCGGTGGAGGCGACAGCACGGTAGGTGCCAGCTCCACTGATCCCGGCGCCAACACCAGCGAAGTAGCCGTCTCGGTAGCAGCCGCTACGGAAGACAAAATCAAAGCCGAGCTGGAAGATACCACTGAGATGGACAAAGACGAGAGCGACAAAGCCTGTAAAGACCGCAACAACAACAGTTTTAAAAAACTGCTGACCTGTGTCACCCTCGATGGTGTTCGCACCCACCAGGCAAAGTGGCGTGACATTGCATTGGCCAATAACGGGATCCGCGTAGCTGGTACCAAAGGTTTCGACCAATCAGCAGACTATGCTGAGAAGGTGTTTAAAGACGCGGGCTACAACGTCACCCGCCAGGCGTTTGCATTCCAAAGCTTTATCGAGCTACCGGGTACCAGCCTGGTACAAGTTGCGCCCACGCCCACCGCTGTGATTGAGACCAACATCTTGTCTTATTCAGGCAGCGGCAGCGTCACGGCAACTGTCAGTGTGCTACCCACAGTCACGGGCTGCAACACCGCCGACTTTGCTGGTTTCACCGCTGGCAATATCGCGCTGATCAGCCGAGGCACGTGTACCTTCGCCACCAAGGCTAACAATGCGCAAGCCGCAGGCGCATCGGCCGTGGTGATCTACAACAACGCGGCGGGCGAGCTGAGCGGCACTTTGGGCGCAGACTTTACACAGACTATTGCGGTGACGTCGGTGCTGCAAAGCGTGGGCCAACAGCTGGCGACCATACCTAACCTGAGACTTTCGGTCGTTACCAGCACCGTGCGCGGCACGGCTACCACTACCAACATCATTGCCGAGTCGAAAGAAGGCGATGCCCACAACGTGGTGATGGTGGGCGCGCACCTGGACTCTGTGGACGCAGGCCCCGGCATCAACGACAACGGCTCGGGCAGCGCTGCGATTTTGGAAGTGGCCAAGCAGTTAGGCAAGGTCAAACCACGCAACAAGCTGCGCTTTGCTTTGTGGAGCGCTGAAGAGTCTGGCCTGGTAGGCTCCGAAAAGTACGTCGAACTTTTGCCTGAAGCAGACAAGAACAAAATCGCGCTGTACCTGAACTTTGACATGATCGGCTCGCCCAACCATGTGTTCTTCATCTACGACGGTGACAACTCCGACGGTGTAGGCGCTGGCGCAGGGCCAGCGGGGTCCACGGCCATTGAGAAGACCTTTGAAACCTTCTACAACAAACGCGGCGTATCTTTCAAAGGCACTGACTTTGATGGCCGCTCCGACTACGGGCCGTTCATCGCAGCAGGCATTCCATCCGGTGGCTTGTTTACTGGCGCTGAAGGCACTAAAACCGTGGCCGAGGCCGAAGTGTGGGGCGGTATTGCAGGCACAGCCTATGACCCCTGCTACCACAAGGCTTGCGATAGCTATGGCAACACCAACCTGTTCGCGCTGGATGTCAACGCCGACGCGGTGGCCTACGCTACGCTGCAGTTTGCCATGTCCACCAAAGCGGTCAACGGCATCAAAGGCACCCAACCCGCCAATCAGCGCAGCGAAAAAGCGCAGAGCATGAACCCACCCGTTCCCGCGTGGCAGGCCTACCCACCGCGCTTTAACCAGTAAGGTGTGGTTGTAGATTAGCTCTGGGTTCAATGGCAATGAAGGTTCATTGAGCAGCAGAGCCAGCCCCAAGAAAAAGCCCACGCTGTGACGAGCATGGGGTTTTTTGGGCTGTGTGCGCCGCCGATCTGAGCCTATACAAAAGCCAGGTGCAGAGTCTTTAGCGCCGTACCACCGCGTCTCCCGGCTCAAAACTCGCCGCCCTGATACCGTTGCGGCTCAAGTACTCGCGCATCACATCGGCGTCCACAAAACCGGTGTTCACGTAGCCGGGGTGGTTGGCAAGCTTGGGGTAGCCGTCACCGCCGTTGGCCTGAAAACTGTTGAGCGCCATGCGGTAGGTTTTGGTGGGATCAATCGCTGCGCCTCTCACCAAGGCGGTTTTCACAGCTGCATTGTCGATCACCATTTGCACGCCAGAGAACTGCGCAAACGCGCCCGACCCAGCGGTCATTTTGGCCGCAAAGTTCAGGTAGTCCAGCAGCTCCTTGCCGCTGAAGTCTACATAGACCAGCATATTGCCAAAGGGCTGCACCTTGAGCACATCTTTGTAGGTCAGCGCGCCTGCGGGCAGGGACTCGCGGATGCCGCCTGCGTTCACGATGGCAAGATCCGCTTTGGCGCGCTGCTGCATCACGCTGGCGATGAACACGCCCAGGTTGGTGGGCTGGGCGCGCACTATGGTGCGCTCGCCTTCCAGCTTGCCGTCTGACTGGCCCACCACCACGTCCAGCGCGGCGCG
>JANMTF010000035.1:0-5802 GCA_031390175.1 Polaromonas sp. | reverse complement strand
GAGCCTGCTGTTGCCACTGGTAGCGCCAGAGCACCCGCTGCGTGCAGCCTTGGTAAGCGCGATGGTGCAGGCGGGGCGGCAGTTGTCGCAGCCCGGCTAGCGGGCATTTTCACGTACTACATATTTAATAGCTGCTCCCGCGATACTTTAAACGGCTGCAGCCCGATATGTATCTGAAAACAGGTTGTTTTTGAAAGTTTTTCAAGCTCCTAAGGCTTCAAGAAACGAAAAACTCACCCAACACGTCTGATTTTGGCCTTGTTTTTAGATGCTAATGAGGCTGTAACCCTTTAAAGTATTGCGGGAGCAGCTCCTGAATATGTAGCGATATGGGTCTCCCCTGTAGCAGGGCGGATGATAGCGCATGCGTGTTGGCTCTTGGCTTTTGTACGGAACCAGGCATGGTGGCCGTTTCAAGGCTAGTGACCCACAATTTTCTGTGGACTGAAATCACAATCGCTTAAACTGCTTTGCAACCATGCACACCGCGCACACCAACACCCGCTACGACCGCCTCGATGCCTTGCGCGGTATTGCCATGGTGTGGATGACGGCATACCATTTTTGCTTTGATCTGAACTACTTCAAGTGGATCAAGCAAGACTTTTACCGTGACCCGGTGTGGACTTGGCAGCGCACTTGCATAGTGAGCATGTTTTTACTTTGCGCAGGGGCGGGCCAAGCTGTCGCGCTGCACCAAGGGCAGAGTTGGCAGCGGTTTTGGCGGCGCTGGGCGCAGGTGGCGCTGTGCGCGCTGCTGGTCACTGCCGGGTCGTACATGATGTACCCCAAGACCTTTATTTTTTTTGGTGTACTGCATGGCATTGCCGTCATGCTGGTGATTGTGCGGCTTACTGCGCACTGGGGGCGTTGGTTATGGTTTGCCGGTGCGCTAGCTGTAGCTATTAGTTTTGTAGCTGCTCCCGCAATACTCTATTGGCCTGATCTGCAATTTTTGAATGAAAAGACATTCAGTTGGCTAGGCTTGGTGTCCAAGAAACCGCTGACCGAAGACTACGTGCCCCTGCTGCCTTGGCTAGGGGTGATGTGGTGGGGTGTGGCGGCTACCCAATGGCTGCTGCGCGAGCGGCCCGCACTGCTCACTACGGCCATTCCTGCGGGGGCCCGCTGGCTCGCTTGGCTGGGCGGCTGGAGCTTGGTGTACTACATGCTGCACCAGCCGGTGCTGCTTGGTTTGCTGACGTTGGTACAGCGTTTTTGGTAAACCGCCGTTAGGGCGTAAGACCTGGATTGGGCTAGAGCCTTAGTCGATTGAGTTGATTTTTTTGAGCAACGCCACCAGTTGCATTTGCTCATCAGCGTTCAGCGATGCCAGCAATCTGTCTTGCACCTTCTGCACCGGCTTTTTCATTTGATTGGCGGCTTTGCGGCCCTCTGCGGTCAGCCACATCAGCTTGCGGCGTTTGTCCAGGGCATCGGCCTCGCGGCGCAGCCAGCCGCGCGCTTCCAACCGGCCGATGACCGAGCCCGAGGTGGCGGCGTCCAGAGCCACCTGTTGCGCGACAGTAATTTGGTCAGCCCCAGGGTTGTCCAGCAACGCTTGCATGATGGCAAACTGCACTGCCGTCACGTCAAACGCGGCAGTCTCCTGCGCAAACAGGGCGATGGACGTTTGGTGTGCGCGGCGGATCAAGTGCCCTGGGGCATGGGTGAAATCAAAACTTGGCATCGCTGAATTATGGGCCACCAGCCCGCATCATCGCATCGCACCAGGGTAAATACTATGCAAACATATGATATGTATACTTATCATTTATCCATGTTAAACCCATCCATTTTTCCCGCTCACGCCTGCGGTGCCAGTGTGGCCGGCTACCTGACCCCATTGAGGGCAAATACGCGGGCATTCAGTGAACATTTACGGTACGCTCGACCTTTCGCCCACCTTGTACCCTATGGAGAGAAATAACCACCATGCACACACGTCGCACCCACTTGTTTCGCGCTGTTTTTTTAGCTGCTGCTTGCACCTTGGCGGCATCGGCGATGGCACAAAAAAGCTTGAGTAAACCAGGTGCCAACTGGCCTACTAAACCCATCAAGATTTTGGTGGGCTTTCCTGGCGGCACTACGCCCGACATGGCGGCACGTACGCTGGCTGAACCACTGTCCAGAGCACTCGGCCAGCCAGTCATTATTGAAAACCGCCCAGGCGCGTCGGGCAATATTGCCGCCGATTTGGTGGCCAAAGCCACTGACGACCACACCCTGGGCGTAGTAATCAACGGCAACCTCACCTCGGCCAAAATGCTCTACAGCAAGCTGCCGTATGACCCAGCCAAAGATTTTGCCTACATCTCGCTGCTCACCACCGCGCCTTTGGTGCTGGTGACCACGCCAGACCAGCCCAGCGGAGAAGCATTTTTTAATGCTGCCCGCAGCGGTGCAGACAAGTGGAACTATGGCACTCCTGGCAACGGCACCGTAGGCCACCTGGGCATGGAATACCTCAAGTCCAAAGTGGGCAGCATGACGGCAGTGCATGTGCCCTACCAAGGCAATCCGCAGGTCGTCACCGCCATGCTGGGCGGCCAGGTGCAAATGTCGCTCATGCCGCCGGGCGTGGCCATGCCGCAGGTGCGTGCAGGCAAACTCAAAGCCATTGGCGTGACCAGCGGGCGCAGTGCCTTGGTGCCTGAGCTGCCCTCGCTCTCCGAGGCCGGTTTGCGAGACTTCAACTTGGAAGTGTGGACGGCTTTGGTAGGCCCAGCAAACTTGTCCGCCGCAGCCCAAGCGCGACTGGCCAACGAGGTAAGCAAAGCTATCCGCGACAACGACACCCGCCAAAAGCTGTTTACCCAAGGTTGGCAAGCCGTGGGCTCATCCTCAGAGGGTTTGACCAACCGCGTCAAATCAGAAGCATCCATCATGGGCGGCATCATTGCCATGCGCGGCATCAAGATCGAATAACACCTTCTGTTCATCCAACTCACACACCATGCAAAGCACACAGCACCCCGACCGCGCCAAGCTCTACGCAGACATGTCGCCGCACCACCTCACTCCATTGTGGGAGGTGCTGCACGCCCTGGTGCCCCCGCAGCCTAAAACGCCTTGCGTGCCCGGGCTATGGAAGTACGACGAGGTGCGCCCCTTTCTCATGCGCGCAGGCAGTGCCATCACGGCTGAAGAGGCGGTGCGCCGGGTGTTGATTTTAGAAAACCCCGCACTGCGCGGCCAAAGCTGCATCACGCAATCCTTGTACGCGGGTTTGCAGCTCATTTTGCCCGGCGAGGTCGCGCCCAGCCACCGCCACACGCAAAGCGCCTTGCGCTTTATCGTCGAAGGGTCGGGCGCGTACACCGCCGTCGATGGCGAGCGCACCACCATGCAACCGGGCGACTTCATCACCACACCGTCGATGGCCTGGCATGACCATGGGCATGAAGGCCAAGACCCCATGGTTTGGCTGGACGGCCTGGACATTCCCATGCTGCGCTTTTTTGACGCTGGCTTTGCCGAGAACGACACCAGTAAATCGCAGCAGGTCAAAGAGCCCGAGGGCACAAGCTTTGCCCGCTTCGGCCACAATATGGCCCCGGTGCGCGGCACCTCGCCCTACGGCCAAACCAGCCCCATCTTCAGCTACCCCTACAGTCGCACCCGGGAAGCGCTGCACACGCTAGAGCGCTCAGCCCCAGTGGACGCATGGGACGGCGTAAAACTGCGCTACACCAACCCGCTCACTGGCGGCACGCCCATGCCCACCATGGGCACCTTTATGCAGTTGCTACCCAAAGGTTTTAGCGGCAAGCCCTACCGCCAAACCGATGGCACGGTGTTCAGCGTAGTCGAAGGTACGGGCACTGCGTACATCGAGTCCCCCACCGGCAAGGCACAATTTGACTTCACTGCGCGTGACCACTTTGTGGTGCCGTCGTGGCATACCCTCCGTCTGCACAGCACGCCTGGTTGCGTGCTGTTCAGTTATTCCGACCGCCCGGTGCACCAAGCTCTGGGCATCCACAGAGAAGAAAGACTAGAAGCATGAGCTACGTATTCACACCCCCCGCCCTCGTCAGCGTGCCTGTTGTAGGCCGCGCAGAGCGCTTCCCCGTGGCCCGCATTTACTGCGTAGGCCGCAACTACGAAGACCACGCCAAAGAGATGGGCTTCACAGGCCGCGAGCCACCTTTCTTCTTCATCAAGCCTGCCAACACCGTGGTGGTAGTCAACGCGGGCGAGACAGGCACTGTGCCCTACCCGAGCCTCACCAAAAACTTCCACCACGAGATCGAGCTGGTGGCCTGCATCGGCACGGGCGGCAAAAACATCAAAGCCGCTGATGCCATGAAGCACATCTTTGGCTACGCTGTGGGCCTGGACATGACGCGCCGCGACCTGCAAGGCGAGATGAAAAAACTGGGCCGGCCATGGTGCATTGGCAAGGCCTTTGACCACTCATCGCCCATTGGCCCTATCACCCCTGCCGCACAGGCGGGCGATATTGTGAATGCCGAGATTTGGATCAGCGTGAACGGTGTAGAGCGCCAGCGCAGCCATATCAACAAGCTGATCTGGAACATGGCTGAGACCATCGAACACCTGTCCACCGCCTGGGAGCTGCAACCCGGCGACCTGATTTATACCGGCACACCAGCGGGTGTGAACGCCGTAGTGAGCGGCGACACCATGGTAGGCATGGTAGGCGGTTTGACCGAGCTGCGCCTCAAGGTAGCTTGATTTTATAAGCTGTTTAGTGCTGTAGCCCAATAGAATATTGCGGGAGCAGCTACTGAATTTATAGTATCAGTAGATTGCTCTGCGCCGTATGATTTAGCCCTATTGAAAGACTGCCCGCTTGAAAACTTTAGAAAATTTAGCCAAACTCTGCGCCATCCTGGCCGGAGTGTTGCTGGTTTTCATCACGCTGATGACCTGCACCAGTGTGGTGGGCCGCGAGCTGGTTGGCAAAACCATCGTCGGCGATTTTGAACTGTCTGGCGCTGCTGCGGGCGCGGCGATTGCACTGTTTATGCCCTGGTGTCAGTTTAAACGCGGCAACATCATGGTGGACTTTTTCAGCGCCAAAGCGTCTCAGAGCGCGCAAAACAAGATGGAGCGCTTGGGCGCCTTCCTGCTGGCCGTGGTGATGGCACTGATGACCTGGCGCACCGTGCTGGGCGGCCTGAACACCTGGAGCAACAACAGCGGCACCATGATGCTGGGCTTTCCTGAGTGGATCATCTACAGCACCATGGTACCGCCGCTGGCACTCACTGCCCTGATTGCATTGCACCAAGCTGTCTTTGGCTTTGCCGATGCGCAAGCAGAGGCCAACCCGGAGCTGGCCGTATGAGCGCCATCCAACTGGCCTTGATGATCTTTGGCCTCATGCTCGCGCTCATGGCCGTGCGCGTGCCCATCTCTATTTGCATGTTTGTAGCCGGTGCCATTGGCTATGTGCTGCAAGCAGGCTGGGGGCCGCTGTCGAACTTTTTGAACAACCAGGCCTACGCGCGTTTTGCAAGCTACGACCTGTCGGTCATCCCGCTGTTTATCTTGATGGGGCACTTTGCCACGCAAGGCGGCATCAGCAAGGCGTTGTTTGGCTTTGCCGCCAGCGTGATGGGCCGCTTTAAGGGCGGGCTGGCCATGGGCGCGGTGCTGGCCTGCGCGGCCTTTGGCGCGATCTGTGGATCGTCGGTAGCCACGGCAGCCACCATCACCAATGTGGCCTACGACGAAATGCGCAAGCACGGCTATTCGGGCCGCCTCACCACCGGCACACTGGCTGCGGGCGGCACGCTGGGCATTTTGATTCCGCCTTCGGTGCCTCTG
>JANMTF010000445.1:0-6559 GCA_031390175.1 Polaromonas sp. | reverse complement strand
GCATGAGCACGGTAAAGCGCTGGGCAATGGCCAGGCCCAGCCCCAAACCTTGGGTGCGGTCGCGCTCGGGGTTATCGATCTGCACAAACTCCTCAAACACTTTGGCCTGCATGGCAAGTGGTATCCCAGGGCCGCTGTCGCGCACCTGGATGCACCAATCGGCACCTACCGAGCGCACTGCCACCACGATACGGGCGTCTTCTGGTGAAAACTTGATCGCGTTGTCCACCAAATTGGACAACACTCTTTTCAGCATCAGCATGTCGGCCAGTACATAGCGCTGGGGTGCTACCAGGGCCAGAATGCGGATGGATTTTTTCTCGGCAGCCGCACTGTGCTGCACCACCAGGCCGGTGATCAACGGTGCCAGCTCTACGGCGCTCAGCTCGGCTTGTATTTTCCCTGCGTCCATCTGGGTCAAGTCCAACACATGTGACAGCAGATCGTCCAGCGCGTGCCACGACTGGTAAATACCTTGCACCGCTTTTTCGGTGCGCTCGTCTGGCATACCTTTTAGCAAGGGGGCCAGGTACAGGCCAATGGCGTGTACGGGTTGGCGCAGGTCATGGCTAACCGCAGCAAAAAAACGGGCTTTGGCTAAACCTACTGCGGCGACCACGTCGGCGGCATCTTCAGCGCGTTTTCGCAGTGCTGCCTGCTCTATCAAAGCGGCCTGCTGCTGGCGGCCATAGACGGCCAGCAAAAACGTGATCATGAAGCCGCCAATGCCCTGCAAAGTATTGACCCAACCGCCCTCTAGCAAAAAGCGCGCAGCCATGGGCAAAATAGCCAATGCCGTGCCCACGGCTCCTAGCAAGTTGTCTCCAGTATGCTGCAAAATGCACAAAGCACCGATGCACACCAAGCAGACATTCAGCACGCCGACCATGCCGGGGTTGTCAGGCACATACAGCAAAAATGCGGCAGAGCCTTGACATGCCAGATTGATCCAAAACAAAACCCTGCCCATCCACAGACGCTTGGTGGTCGACATGTTCAAAGAACGGGTTCTGGAGAACCCCCAGGTATGCAACCCACCAGAAATCCATACCAACGCCAACCACGTCAGCGGCATCCAGAGTGGCAAAAAAGGGAAGAACAAGGCCGCGACAAGTATCTCGCCGGCCTTGCGTACTGCCAGTACGCTCCAGCTAGCACCTATGTCTTTAGACACGCTGAGAGGGTCGGCGGGGGTAGCCAAAGCCGCTGGGCCGGGGGCTACATTTTGCTGCGCCAAAGCGCTAGCGTCGTTAAAGGGGAGATTGCTCATCAAAACTTGCTGCCTGGGTGCGGTTGGTCACTTTCAGCGCTTTGAAAATCTCACTCATATAGTTTTTCACCGTGCCCTCACTCAGGCCCAGCTCATGGGCAATCACTTTGTTGCTTTTGCCCTTGCGCAGCAAATTGCGCACCGCCTCCAGCCGCGGTGACAAGCCGTCTTGCGGCGGTACAGGCGCATCGGGTGCATCCGTCACTTCGCCAATTTTGTGGCGAGCCATGGCCGCTTGCATGGCCCTGAACATACAGGCTGAGCTGCCATTCTTGGGCACAAACGCATACACGGTGGGCAGGGCCAGTGACTTGCGCACCACGTCAGGCGATGAAAAAGCTGACACCACTACCAAAGGCACATGAGGATAAGCTGCCGACAGAGCCTCCAGGGCAGCCCCGTGGTCTGCGCCGGGCATGTGCAGATCGACCACGCCCAGGGCCAGATCGGGGTTGGCTGTCAGCTGGGCGCGCAGGCTGGCGTAGTCTTGCGCTTCCAGAAACTCAGGGGCATCACTGAATTGGTGCAATAAAAGCTTGAGCCCCTCGCGTACCAATTGATGGTCGTCTGCAATCAGTATCTTTACGCCCATGACACCTACCCGGTTGTAGAACAAAGATGCGCCATCGTAATCTATCAGCAGACTATTTCAAACCCGCCGAGCAATAGCACTGCTTGCGTAAACGTCGCCAAAAATGACCTCCGGTTAAAAATACGGTCCGTACTTTTTGATATTTTTGTGTTGCCCAGGATAAGTAACCCCAAAACATTCAGCAAGGTGAACTTAGTCACTACATGATGATGTAATATGTTGTATGGTCAGAATTAGCCAAAACCTCCACGAACTCCGCCCCGCCGCCGCACTGCGCCCGGCCGCCACAGTGCTACTTTTGCGCGATACCGCGCAAGGCATACAAGTGCTCATGACGCGCCGCTCCATGACAGCCAGCTTTGCACCGGGAGCCTACGTGTTTCCGGGTGGGGGCATTGACGATTTAGATGCAAAACATGCTCTAGCCCCACAAAATATTGCGGGAGAAGCTACGCAATTAGTAGCGCGCCGCACCACCCAAACGGATGCACGCTGCACCGAGGCGCTGGCCGCGATACGCGAGAGTTTTGAAGAACTGGGTATCTTGCTGGCGCGCACAAAAGACGGCGCTTGGTGCAACCAAACTGAGGTAGATGCGCTAAAACGCAGCGCGCCTTTTTATGCTCAAATGCAAGCCCAAAGTTACACTTTAGCGGCAGATTCGGTGTTTTTGCTGGCCCATTGGATCACCGACCGTGATCTGCCGCGCCGCTTTGACGTGCCATTCTTGGTGGCCCGTATGCCCGAGGGCCAGCACCCGGTGGCCGATGAAGCCGAGCAGTTTGCGCCCGAATGGATCCGCCCGCTCGATGCGCTGGCGCGCCACGCGGCAAACGATTTTTTTATTATCTTCCCCACCATCCGCACGCTGGAGCGCCTGCAAGCCTTTGGCACGGTAGATGCCGTGCTGCAAGCCTGCGCCGGTGAGCAGCCGCTGTGGACCAGTTGCCCGCGTGCCGGCCTTTTAAACGGCAAAGAAGCGCGCTTTATGGAGCACGAGAGTGCGTTTGGCGAGCTGGCCATGGTATGCCCAGACGGGCAAATAGTGCACAACCTGGACTGGCAGCACCAGTTGCCCGTGCCCCTGCTCGCGCATGTGATGCGCCTTACCGCGCCTAACCCCGGCATGATGACCGGGCCGGGCACTAATACCTACATCCTCGGTACGGCAGACACGGGCTATGTGGTGGTAGACCCAGGACCCAACGACAAAGGCCACATCCAGCGCATCTTGCAGGCCACGCAGGGCGATATCAACGCCATTGTGTGCACGCATTCGCATGCCGACCATTCCCCCGCAGCGCAGCCCCTGCAAGCGGCGGTGGTAGAAGCTACCAACACCGTGCCAGGCGATTTGATGGGCGAGTTTGCGCGGCATATGTGCCCTATCTTGGGTATCCCCAGTGCGCCCACGGCGCGTGACTCTGCGTTTTTTGACCCTGATATCACGCTACAAAATAATGAGCTGCTCTCGCAATACTTCAGGGGGCTGCGGGGTAAAAATGCTTCAAAAATCACGCTCCAGGTCATCCACACACCTGGCCATGCGGCTAACCACTTGTGCCTGGTGATGCAAGAAGACGGCCTGCTGATCAGCGGTGACCACATCTTGAACGGCAGCACCACGGTGATCGACCCGCCCGACGGCGACATGACAGCCTACCTCGCATCGCTGGATACGCTGGCAGATGCGTGCGATACCCACCAAATTGATTTCATCTTGCCCGCCCACGGCTACGTGCTGACGCACTGCGACGGCGCGGACCACACCGGTGGAGCCAAGCGGGTGATCACCCATCTCAAAGCGCACCGCTTAAAGCGCGAAGCCAAGGTGCTAGCTGCCATGAACGCCAAACCCGGCGCTACGGTGCAAGAGCTGGTGCCGATGGCCTATGACGATGTGCCTGAGAAGCTGTGGCCAGTAGCGGCGCGGTCATTGACTGCCCACAAAGACCGGATTGAGGTGCTGGGGTTGGTCTGATACTGTCCCCGCACCAGTCGCGGCGGCTTAGGCTTTAGTGTTACTCTTTACGGCGCAGCACCACCGCTTTGTTGGCATCTTCCTTGTAGGCATAAGCCCGCTCGCCATTGACCCAAGTGCCTAGCCACAGCATATTGACCGAAATCGCATCATGGTCTTTGTTGCTGAAAGGGCTGACATAGGTGGTGACCACGCCATAGTACGGTTTGGCGATGTTTTCCAATGCATTTTTAATGCGCGGGCCTGACAGATCGGATGAGGTTTGGAACATGGCACGCAGCAGCAGATTGACGGCATCGTAGCTTTGCGCTGCGGCCATCATCGAGCCGATGGGCAGCTCTTTGGACAGCTTGGCATAGCCGCGCAAAAAGCTGGCGTGGCGCTCCAGGCCAGCGTTAGGCAGCACGGTCTGTACCATCAGCGCGCCATTGGCCGCGCCGCCAGAGCCGCTGAGTGCTGAGGCATGCGACAAGCCCCAAGGGCCGAACTGCGGCACGTCCCATTTGGCTGCGGCGCGGCTGGCAGCAATCACGCCTTGCTCGGGGCCTACCGTCCAGCCTATCAAAGCGTCGGCGCCCGAGTCTTTGAGCTGCTTGACCTCGTCTAGCAGTGTTTTGACGCCCACCTTGAAGCGCAGCACTTTATGCGCTGCCAGTCCGGTTTTTTGCAGCGCGGCTTCCAGGTCTTTCAAGCCGGCTTCGCCATAGCCGGAGTCGTCCACCAGCAAAGCCACTTTTTTCAGCTTGCGCTTGACGATGTCGTCCACCAAAAACTGGCTTTGCAATTGGTCGCGCGCGGCAGTGCGAAAAACATAACTCTCGGCAGCGGGGTATTTACCTGTGATGGCCGAGCCTGTGGCGCAGGTGACCAGCAAGGGGTGCTTGTTTTTCTGGTACACGTCCAGCGCTTTCATGGCGACACCTGAGTTGCAAAAGCCCACGGTAGCCAGTACTTTTTCTTTCAGTACCAGGTCTTCTGCATGCTTGAGCCCGGTATCGGGTGTGGCTGCGTCATCACGCACCACAAGCTGCACTTTGCGTCCCAGCAAGCCGCCCAGCTCCAGGTTGATTTGGTCCACCGCTACCTGTGCGCCCATGCGGGCGCTGGTGCCCATGTCGGACGAGCCGCCGGTGAGCGGGAAGATAGCGCCGATTTTGATGATGTTTTTATCTGAACTCTCGGCAGCGACCACGGCGGGCTGCGCCCAAGCCATGGACTGCAAGCTTAGAACTGCAATAGATGCACATACCCAGTTTAGATTTTTCATGGAACCGCCTTTCAATTTCACCGAGGTGCATTAAATCCGCTCTGCTGCTGGCCAGGGCAGAATTTAGAAATTGAATGACCATACCACT
This sequence comes from Polaromonas sp., assembly GCA_031390175.1. Lineage (GTDB taxonomy): Bacteria > Pseudomonadota > Gammaproteobacteria > Burkholderiales > Burkholderiaceae_C > JAAFIP01. Next base: position 1,361 of record JANMTF010000445.1, on the reverse strand, counting down.
TCTAAAGCGTGAAAAATATCACTTTTACACCTCGAAACACTGCACGACCGTGGCAAACTGCACAGTGCTGGACTAGCGCGTATAGCCCTCGCACACACCCGAGTTGGAGCGGCCTTTGCATTCGCGTGACAGACGCCTGTCGCGCTCAGAGCGGCTCTCTGCAGAGCCATCGTGAAAGCTCACGCCGCCGCCTTTGGACTTTTTAGTCGCTTTAGTTTTACGCGGTTTCTTTGACCCCGTTTCGCTTTTGGCGCTTATTTGAGTTGCGCCACCAGCTACTGAAAATGTAGCTGCCTGGGCCGTGCCAACGATGGCCATGGATGCGGCCATGGCCAGCGCCGCGCTGGCCCAGAGTGATCGAAGAGTGGTAGTCACGGTGAAATCCTTAAAAGTGGATGCCGCGCATCATCTGCTGCATGGCCACAGCCTCAGCAGAGAGCTGCGGCTTGGCCGTTTTCTCGCCCTTGGCAGCAGATGAATCTGGGAACATGCGAAAGCTGGTGTTCATCACGATCTGCATGATGCGTGGAAACAGCGCGTGCAGCACCTGGCCGGTGATGCCTAGGCGGGTGGCGATACGCACCGTCTTCGAGATGCAGGCGGTGGCCACCATGTCAGCGGCTTCTTCAGGCGAGAGCGTGGGCACGTTGTTGTAGATGTTGGTGGGTGCAATCATCGGCGTGCGCACCAGCGGCATGTTGATGGTGGTGAAGCTGATGCCTTGGTCTGAGTACTCGCTCGACGCGCAGCGCGTCCATGCGTCTAGCGCGGCTTTGGAGGCCACGTAGGCGCTGAAGCGCGGCGCGTTGGTGAGCACACCGATGGAACTGATGTTGACGATATGGCCTTTCTTTTTGGCCGTCATCGCGGGCAGCAGGCCCATGGTCACGCGGATGCAGCCAAAATAGTTGAGCTGCATGGTGCGCTCAAAATCGTGGAAGCGGTCGTAGCTGTTTTCAATCGCGCGGCGAATGGAGCGGCCTGCGTTGTTGATCAAAAAGTCTACGCCGCCATGGTTGGCTAGCAAGAGCTTGGTGAAGCGGTCGCAGTCCACCATGTCGGCAATGTCGGCGGCGTAGCAGACGAATTGATAGCCTTTGGCTTGGGCTTCTTTTTGCGCTTCGTCCAACTTGTCTTGGTCGCGCCCGCAGATGATGGTGACAGCACCGGCCTCGGCAAACTTGTGCGCGCTGGCCAAGCCAATGCCGGAGGAGCCGCCGGTGATGAGCACCACTTTGCCTTGCACAGTGCCTTTGAGCGAGCGGTCGATGAACAAATCGGGGTCGAGGTGGCGCTCCCAGTAGTCCCACAGGCGCCAAGCGTAGTCGTGCAGGTTGGGGCACTCTATGTTGGAGCCCTTC
>JANMTF010000442.1:0-4802 GCA_031390175.1 Polaromonas sp. | reverse complement strand
GAGCAGCGCGACCTGGATCGCGCGCATGTGGAGGACATGAGCGAGAAAGACGTGTCCAAGCGCATCAAGCTCTTAGAGAAGCAAATGATGGAGCACGCGAAAAACCTGGACTTTGAGAAGGCCGCCCGTGTGCGCGACCAGTTGGCACTATTGCGAGAGCAAGCGTTTGGGGCCAGCGGTGGCGACCACATCGTTCCGCTGGCTGCTGCTTAAAGGTCATACTTTGCTATAGAAGTCAGAGCTTCTTCACCAGCACTTGGCTTTTACGGTCCCAGTTGTATTTACGTTTGCGCGCCTCTGGCAACCAGTCTGGGTCTACCTGTGCAAAACCGCGTTTGATAAACCAATGCATGGTGCGCGTGGTGAGCACAAAAATACTGTCCAATCCAGAGGCCTTGGCCCGCTGCTCAATACGCTTCAGAATACGTTCGCCATCGCCCTGGCCTTGTACCTGCGGGCTGATGGTGAGGGCCGCCATCTCGGCCGTGCGCGACTCTGCATACGGGTACAGCGCTGCGCAGCCGAAAATCACACCGTCGTGCTCGATGATGCTGTAGTTGGTAATGTCGCGCTCAATCTCGGTTCGGTCTCGCTTGACCAAAGTGCCGTCGCGCTCAAACGGCTCGATTAACTGCAGTACGCCACCCACATCGTCGGGCGTGGCTTCTCTGAGCGATTCAAGTTTTTCGTCCACCACCATAGTGCCAATACCGTCGTGCACATAAATCTCAAGCAGCAAAGCACCGTCAGTGGCAAAGGGCAGTATGTGGCTGCGCTCAACCCCGTTTTTACAGGCGCGCACGCAGTGCTGCAGGTAAAACGCGGTATCGGTAGGCAGCTGCGCACTGGGCAGGTTGGCCAGCATTTTCTCTGCTGCTGCCAAGGGCAATTCGGTGTCTATTGGGTTGTCCTCGGTCATGGGTTGGGTCGGGTCTAGCGGTATGCCGGGGATCTCGGTAAGAAAAATAAGTTTGTCAGCCTGCAAGTCGGTCGCCACGGAGGTAGCTACCTCTTCCATCGTCAAGTTAAACGCTTCGCCCGTAGGCGAAAAGCCAAATGGCGAGAGTAAGACCATCGCACCCATGTCCAGCGTGCGCATAATGCCCGCCGAGTCCACCTTGCGCACCACCCCGCTGTGTTTGAAGTCGATGCCGTCTACTATGCCCACCGGCCTGGCGGTAATAAAGTTGCCGCTCATCACCCGCACGGTCGCGCCCGCCATCGGTGTGTTGGGCAGGCCTTGGCTGAACGCGGCCTCAATCTCGTAGCGCAGTTGGCCGGCAGCCTCTTGCGCGCAGTCCAATGCCACGCTGTCGGTAATGCGAATGCCGTGCGAGTATTTGGGGGCATGGCCCTTGGCGGCTAGTTGTTCATTCACCTGCGGGCGAAAGCCGTGCACTAGCACCACCTTCACACCCATGCTTTGAATCAGCGCCAGGTCTTGCGCAATGGTGGTCAGCTTGCCCGCCGCAATCGCCTCACCGCACACCGCCACCACAAAGGTTTTGCCACGGTGCATGTGGATGTAGGGCGCAACGGAGCGAAACCAGGGGACGAAGGTGAAGTTAAAGACGGTGGACATGGTTTACTTGCGTTTGGTGGCGAGGGTGGGAGTTTGACCTTGGAATGGATTGTGAACCACCAATTTACCAAACCGTTGACCGTGCTGCCCGTCCTCAGAAAGTAGTGTGTCTGCATTGGCACGCATGGCAGCTTCTAAAATCAGGGCATCCCACCACTGTAGTTTGTAAAGTTGAACCAACCTACAGGCTTGCAGCACGCCCTGTGCAGTGCTGGAGACTACCTCAAACTCACACAAACGCTCCAGCATATCGCCGGCAGCTTGGTGGGTTAAGCCAGGCTTGAGCTTGGCTGTGGAAATATTAAAAAACTCAATCAACACCTGCGTGCTGATAGCTACCCCGCCTTGCACGCTTGCTTGGGTGACCGCTTCGATGGCTTGGGATTGCTTGGCAGCGTTGCTGTTATCAATGGTGTAGAGCAGTACGTTGGTGTCGATAAAGGTGGTCATTGCACGGCCTTAAGCGCCTGTCTCGCCAGGATAAACCCGGTCGTAGGCATCTGCTCGGCTCCACTTGGCACCTTTGGTGTTGGCTTTGCTTTTTTTGGCAACTTCCAAAAAAGCTGACCCGGCGGGTGGAGAGGGCGTGGTGGGCATATTGGCGTAGCTGGCCAAGTACTCACGCACTTTGGCGCTCACAGACGTGCCCTCTTGAATAGCGCGGATTCGCGCGCCCCGCACAATGGATTCGTCCAAAGAAATTGTCAGATTGGTCATGGTGATGTCACTCAATTTAGATACCAGTGTAGCACGTATTCACGTAAACATGTGTCATGGTACCCGCCATGTAAAGCTGGCCGCAGTGGTGGTATTCGTGTCAGCCAGCGGGGTGTTTTGGGCGTTTAGTCTGCCAGGGACAACGGTAAGTTGCAATGTTGTTTGCCGCACCAGGAGAAAAGTATGAAATTTTGGAACACCTGTCTACCAGCCATAGCCGCAGCGGTCTTGGCTGGCGCAACGCTGAGCGCGTGCATTATCGCCCCGGCGCGCCCGCAACCGCAGCCCGTGGTGTACACCACTTACCCCGTGTATGCACAACCAGCGCCTGCCCAAGAGGTGGTTTACGTGAACGCAGCGCCGCCACCTGTGCAGGTAGAGGTCATCCCCCTGCTTCCTTTTGTGGGAGCGGTATGGGTGCATGGCTTTTGGGGCTGGAATAGTGGCCGCCACCAGTGGCGGCCAGGTCACTACGTTCGCCCCGTAGCGGGCCATCGCTTTGTACCGCACCGCTGGGAAAACTCGGGCGGCAGATGGGCGCAGCGCGGGGGCCACTGGGCCCGCTGAGCGTAGTTTAAGAGTCAACGCCGACATGCCGACATGGCGGCGTTGGTCACTGCCTTAGGGATGTTGTGTTGCCCTGCGACTTGGGCTTATCTTTTGAGCGAGCGGTACACCGCTGTCTCAAAGTCTACAAAGCCTGGGTAAGACACCGCGTCCTGGAACGGCAAAATCTGTGTTCCCCAGTACCCGCCAATGCCGTTTTTGCGGTCGATCCAGTAATAGCAGTTGGCAAGGCCCGCCCAGGCAAGCGAGCCTGCGGGGCGGCCGGTGGGAGCCTCTTCATCGTTGACCATGAAGGTGTAGGCCCACGATTTAGCCAAGCCAGGGAAGAACTCGCCGTCGTTGGACAAGGACGGTATGGAGGTATTCCACCCGCCCACCTTGATAGCGCCCAAACCGTTTTGCGCCATGCGCTGCACCGTCTCGGCCTTGAGCACTCGGCCATGTGCGCCTGCACCGTCGTTTAAAACCATGCGGATGAACTTCATGTATTCGCCCACTGTGGCGTACAGGCCGTGGCCACCCATGTCCATCTCGGGTGGTTGGGGCAGGGCCAGGTCGGGCAGGGGCGTGAGCTTGCCGTCGGCTGTGCGGTCATGGATGGTGGCGCGGCGCGCTTTCATCGAGTCTGTCATGTGAAAACTGATCTCCTGCATGCCCAACGGGGTAAAGATGCGCTCCTTCATCACCTCGCCCAAGCGTTTGCCGCGCTGCTGCTCGACAATACGACCCAGCCAGTCGATGTTGACCCCGTAGGTCCACTGCGCGCCAGGGTCGTGCAGCAGCACAGTGCGGATCGACGGGAAAGTGCAAGACACCACGGTGGGAATGTTTTTGGCGGTGCGGTACTTCAGGTCGTCATGGCTGAAAAATTCATAGCACAGGCCCGAGGTGTGCAGCATCAGGTCGTTGACGGTGATGTCGCGTTTAGGCGGGCGTGTTTTGGGTTGGCCTGCAGAGTCAAAGCCGTCCAGCACTTGCAGCTCGCCCAGCTCGGGCACATATTTTTTAGCGGCATCTTCGAGTTTTATTTTGCCTTCTTCGACCAATTGCATGATGCAGGTGCCGGTTAAGGCCTTGGTAGTGGAGAAAATCGCCATCACCGTGTCCAGTGTCATGGGCTGGTCTTTGCCCAGCTCGCGTTTGCCAGCAGCGCCCTCGTAAAAGTTGGCTTGGCGGTCGGTGGCCATAGCCACTACTCCGGGTGCACCGCCGTGGCGGTTAATTGTGTAGCCGAGAATATTGTCGGCCGCTTGTTTCATTGTCTGAGCCATCGTGATCTCCTAAAGTTGTAGATATCAAGTGATAAAACCCATCTTGCTGGTGCTTAGCCTCAGCCTGATCAGACTGTGACTAAATTGACTTTAGACTTGGGCTGGTTCAACCTGTGCCACCGATGTGACAACTACGTGTCGCAATTTGAGATTTTCTTGCAGTGCGTTCAAACTTCAAATAAGCATCTCGGGCTTCGCGAGTGACTTAAGACCGTCTGTAAACAACGGTAACCGATTGGCATGGATCGGGTGCGTGCGCTGCATCAGGCTGTGCTGTAGGGCAAACACTTCCAGCCGGTCGGCATAGGGCATCAGCATCAATTCGTCTTGTGCAACACGCACGCCCAGTAATGCAGCCATCTTTTGCTGGTTTACTTGCCCGTGCGCCAGAAGTTCATCCACAACCTTCAGCAGCAAGGCGGCATCAGCTCTCAGCACGGCTTGCGCTCTGGCGTACTCCTGCGCGAGCAGCGCCTCAATCTCCGCGTTGGTGGGGGCCACGTCGGTGTTGAGGTTGTCGTCTCGGTCATGCGTCACATCGGTGCGGCTTAAGCGGCTGCCAAAGCCAAAGTGGCGCACGTAGCGGGCGGCCAGAGCGGTGGCGTTTTTAAAGTCGCTTTCGCTGCCGGTGGTGCAGGCGCTGTCGCCAAACACCAAGGCCTCTG
>JANMTF010000412.1:0-3712 GCA_031390175.1 Polaromonas sp. | reverse complement strand
CACCGCCACGATGGCCAGGCTGACGCCAATGACCAGCCATTGGGCATCAAACTTGGCCCACCGAGATGGTGGCTGAATAACCGCTACTGAGCTTTGCACAAATTACTCTCCAGAGTCTAGCCAGCGCCCCGGATGTGGGCTTGTAAATTGATTGGCTGCGACGGTTTTATATGTTCCTTTATGCAGAACAACGATCCACATAACGGCACAAATGATAGGAGGCGCTAGTCTAGCGCGGGTGATAGCATTCAGGCTTTCGGGTTTACCCTTGCGGTATTTTCATTGTGAGAAACAGGCGTGCACCGACATTGCCCAGTGTGGCAAGCGGGGAGAGGTATTCTCTTATAAGGAACGGTGTTCTTTTTAATGGAAACGGTGTAGTATCACGCGTTAGTACGTTTATACCCGTCCACACCATGCCCGAAGTTGCCAGCAAAAGTTCACGCCTGTCCTCGGTGGCCGCCGCCGTGCGGGTGCTCAAGTGCTTCTCGGAGGTGGAGTCCGAGATCGGCATCAGCAGCTTGGCCAAGCGCTTGAGTTTAGCCAAAAGCACCGTGCACCGCTTGGCCGTGACGTTGCTGAGCGAAGGCTTGCTGGACCAAAACCCTGAGACTGGGCGCTACCGTTTAGGCATTAACCTGTTTGTCATGGGCGCACTGGTGCGCCGCCGCCTGGATGTCTCCAACATGGCGCAACCCTTCCTGAGTGTGCTGCGCGAGCGCACGGGTGAGACGGTACACCTGGCGGTGATGAACGAGACAAATATTTTGTACCTCTACAACCTGGAGAGTCGCCAAGCCATCCGCATGAAGAGCTACATCGGCACCATCAAGCCCGCGTTTTGCACCTGCGAGGGCCGTGCGATGGTGGCCTTCAGCGAGCAAGACGTGATTAACCGCGTAATGGCTGCCAGCATGGCACCGCGCACGCCCAACACCGTAGTAGAGACTGCCAAGCTGATGAAGATGCTGGCCGAAGTGCGCCAAGTGGGCTATGCCATAGACGATGAAGAGTCCGAGCTGGGCATGCGCGGCATCAGTGCGCCGCTGCGCGACCTGACCGGGCAGGTGGTAGCCTCGATTGGTATTGGCGGGCCCAGTCAGCGCCTGACCCTGAAGAAACTGCGTGGCCTGGCGCCTGTGCTGCTGAGCACCGCTGAGTCGATTTCTACCCAACTGGGGTATCGACCTTAAGCGCCCTTAAGCCCTTTTAAGTTACGCCTGTTGCGTCACCTCTTTTCTCCACGAAGCGCTCTTGCGAGCATGGAACCCCCTCTGTGTACACCGTTCAAATTTCCGGCACCGACCAAAGCTTTACCTGCGCGCCTGATGACACGCTCTTGCGCGCCGCGCTGCGCAGTGGCGTTGGCTTTCCCTATGAATGCAATGTCGGGTCCTGCGGCAACTGCAAGTTTGAGTTGATCGAAGGCAGCGTCGCTAACAACTGGCCAGAAGCGCCGGGCTTGTCTGACAAAGACCGTTTGCGTAAAAAGGCACTGGGCTGCCAGAGCTGCCCGACCAGCGATGTACAGATCAAGCTGCGCCCTGGCGACCATTACCGTCCGGTGCATGTGCCGCTGCGCACATCGGCACGCTTGGTGAGCACGCGCGCAATCACGCATGACCTGTCGGAGTTTCGCGTAGCGCTAGCCCAGCCTATGGCCTTTGCACCCGGTCAATATGCACTGGTGCAATTGCCCGGCGTAACGGGCGGGCGTGCGTACTCGATGAGCAATTATGAAAGTGCTGCGACTCAAACATTGGAATTCCAAGTACGTCGCGTACCGCAAGGTAAAGGCAGCGCAGCGCTGTTTGACCAGCTCAAGCCTGGAGGCAGCGTACAGATCGACGGCCCCTACGGCATGGCCTATCTGCGCACGCAGGCGCCGCGTGACATCTTGTGCATTGCAGGCGGCTCGGGCCTGGCGCCCATGGTGTCGATTGCGCGGGGTGCGTTTGCCACCCCGGCCTTGCAGACGCGCAAGCTGCACTTCGTCTATGGCGCACGCGCGCCGCAAGACGTGTGCGGACAAGATATGGTCAGCACTGTACATGGCTGGAGCGAGCGCGGTACTTACCACGCAGCCCTCTCGGGCCTGGACGCCGCCCAAGCCCTGCCCGCAGGCCAACTGCGCGGCTACGTACACGAGGCGGTAGACCAACTCTATGGCGCGCAACTGCCCTCAATGGAGATTTACTTTGCCGGCCCGCCCCTGATGGCGCAGGCCCTGCTCAAACTGCTGGTGGAGCGCAAAGTGCCCATGGAGCAGGTGCATTTCGACCAGTTTTATTGAAGCCTCCCCCATGCCTACCGAAGAGAACAAACCCAAGCACACCGTACAAGACCACCGATTTGGTGAAGAAGTCAGCCACCAGCATGGAGACGATGCCGACCACGACCATGACCACGACTTTGTGGGCGACGATGGCGAACAAGAGTCCCTGTGGCGGCAAGACAATGTGATCTTGCACAGCGTGGGCATTGACGTGGGCTCGTCCGGCACCCAGGTGGTGTTCTCGCGCATCCACCTGCGCCGCATTGCGGAGGATTTGTCCAGCCGCTACGCTGTGGTGGAGCGCACCGCGCTGTACCAGTCGCCGATCTCGCTCACGCCTTACTCCAGCGATACGCTGATCGACGCGCAGGCACTGGGCGGCATCATCGACCGCGCCTACCAAGCCTCGGGCCTGCACCCGGACGAGGTGGACGCTGGCGCGGTGATTTTGACGGGCGAGGCCATGCGCCGCGAGAACAGTGGCGCGATTGCCGCCGTGCTGGCCGAGCAGGGTGGCGAGTTTGTGTGCGCTACCGCAGGCCACCATATGGAAGCCATGCTGGCCGTGTACGGCTCGGGCGCAGCCAAGCGGTCGTATGACGGCAAGAGCCGCATTTTGAATGTGGACATTGGCGGCGGCACCACCAAGCTGGGCCTGGTGCAAAACGGCGAGCTGGTGGCCACCGCAGCCGTGCACCTGGGTGGCCGCCTGATGGTGGTGGACGACCACGACGTGCTCACCCGCCTCGACCCCGCAGGCCAGTACTTGGCCAAGCAGGCAGGCTTTACATGGCAAGTAGGCGACAAGGTCAGCCGCGCCGATCTGGCCAAGGTAGCCAAGTGGATGGCCGACGCGCTGATGCGGGTGCTGACACAGCGCTTTACGCATGAAGACTTGCAGCATTTGTTTTTAACCGACCCGGTAGAAGACTGGGGCCAGCTCGACGGCATCATGTTCTCCGGCGGTGTGGCCGAGTATGTGTACCAGCGCGAGATGCGCGATTTTGGCGACCTGGGCAAACTGTTTGGCATGGCCGTGCGACAGCGCGTGGACTACGGCCTGCTGCCCGCCGCGCTGCTGCCCGCAGGCGAGTGCATTCGCGCCACCGTGCTGGGCGCATCCGAGTACAGCGTGCAGCTCAGCGGCAACACCACTTTTATTTCTGAGCCCGCCGTGCTCTTGCCGCGTAAAAATCTGCAAGTCATCCCGCTCAATTTGACGCTCGGCCCGCAGATCGATGCGCATGAGGTAGCCCAAGCGCTGGCCCAGTCCTTCCGCCGCCATGATTTGGAAGAAGGCGCGCAAGATGTCGCCGTCTCGCTGCGCTGGCTAGGCGCGCCCTCCTTTGACCGCTTGTCCGCATTGGCCAACGGCCTGGTGCAAGGCTTGCCGCGCAGCGTGGCAGAAAAGCGCTCCCTCTATATCCTGACCGACGG
>JANMTF010000414.1:0-3732 GCA_031390175.1 Polaromonas sp. | reverse complement strand
GCCCTATCTGCGTACCCTTTTCAGTCGCCATCGCTGGAGTTGGCCAGCAAGTTCGGTGCTGTGGGCAAGCCTGATGTTTTTGTACTTCGGGCGCGTGCCCTTGACCAACCAATTTATCTGTATCCTGGTTTTAGTGGGTATGGGTGCGTTTTCCGTGATGCTGATGTCTGCCAGGCTGGATTGTCTTTTTCCCTATGCGCATGGTTTGTGTGCTACCTGCTTGTGCTCAGTGCTGGCTTTATGGATGAGCGAGGGCTTGGCATTCACACAGTTTTTCTACTTGGCGATGGTCATTTTGATTGCCATGTTTTGGACGGTATTGCTGATCACGGGCAAGCGCTTTTACGGGATGCAGAGGCGAGGCTACGAGTTGCAATATGACAATGAACGGCTGATCGCCTCACTGCGTGAGCAGACTAAAACGGCTATGCTGGCGGTGACTGTGAAGAACGGTCTGTTGGCCAACGCAGCGCATGACCTGCGCCAACCCGTGCATGCGCTGGCTTTTTATGCTGACTGGTTGCGCAATGAACCTGAGTTGGCGGCCGAAGTGGTGCCTAAAATTTTGTTAGCCACAGACTCAGTCAACACCTTGTTCAACAGCTTGTTTGATTTTGCCAAAATCGAAGCGGGAGCGGTGCAAGCAAAATTTTCTGCCGTACCTGTGTGCGAGATAGTCAATGATGTGGTGCTTCAGTTTAGCCCCGCTGCAGCTGGCAAAAACATCGTTTTTCGCCAGCGCATTGCGCCTGGCTATCTATGGACTGACCCTGTGCTGATAAAGCGTATTGTGGGTAATTTGGTCGGTAACTCGGTACGCTACACGCAGCAGGGCGGCGTGCTGTTAACGACCCGGCGCAGGCAAGACTGCATGTGGATCGAGGTATGGGACACCGGGGTAGGTATTGCGCCAGAGCATCAAGAGCAGGTGTTCCAGGAGTTTTACAAAGCCTCCCAGCACAGCGGTACCGAGGATGGGTTTGGCTTGGGGCTGGCGATAGTGAAACGCTTATCTCAGGTACTGGGGCATCAAACAAGTATGCGATCGCACCTGCGAAAGGGCACGCGCCTGCGGGTAGAAGTTGCGTTGGCCCGTAGCGATGGCACTGGCCCCGTGCAGATTTAGTGGCCCTTTATGCCCCTTTTGGTGCAACTCAGCGCAGTAGCCTTAGCGCATCTCAGTTGCCCTAAACAACCCCGTGCGTTCTAGCCCAATGGGTAGCTTGGGTACGGCTTTTGACATCCAAGCGGCGAAACAGCCGCCACAGATGCACTTTGACCGTGTGTTCACTGATACCCAGTTGCTCTGCGATATCGCGATTCGACAGGCCGTCGTCTAATAATTTGAGCAGCTGCTTCTGCCGCTTGGACAGCTTTTCGTTTTCAACTGCGGCGTCGCCAAATTCGCTTTCAGGGGCTACCAAAGCGCGCAGCGATTGTGCAAGATGGCTAGCCCCTGCGGCTTTCTCCAAATACAAATCTGCCCCAGCTTCTATGGCCAGATCTTCGTAGTCGCTAGCGGGGGATGCCGACAGCACAACCAAGGGAATGCCAGGATAGGCGGCACGCACTTCGCGCACGCCGGACACGCCGTGGGTGTCGGGCAGTTTGAGGTCCAGGCAGATCAGATCGGGCGAGCCGTGCGCCGTGGTATTTTGCGCAATCACACCCACGCGGTCCATTTCTACAATGGTGGCATCGCTTTTGATTCGGCGAAACAGCATCACAACTGCCTCACGCATCAAGGGGTGGTCATCAACTACAAAGATAAGCATATTTTTGTTAGAGTAGTAAAAAGTGCTAGCAGTTCCGATGTTACCAAAATATCCAATACTTTGGTTTGCCGTCTTGCCTACATAAAGACTAGTAATTTAGCCCTATCGCGTTGCGTATATCGTACATCGTATCTTGCGCTACTTTGCGTGCGCTGGCGCAGCCAGCATCGATAATTTCCCTTACAACCTTTGGATTATCGATGTAAGTTTGCGCCCGCGCAAGCATCGGTTGCTGTTCCAGCAAAATGGCATCACTTACGGTCTTCTTGCACTCAATACAGCCAATACCTGCCGTGGTACAGCCCTGGGTCACCCACTGTCTGCGCGCCTCGTCTGAATAGATTAAGTGAAACTGCCACACCGGGCACTTAGCCGGCTCACCTGGATCGGTACGTTTGACCCGGGCTGGGTCGGTGGGCATTTCGCGTACTTTCTTCTCAATACTGGCGGCGTCTTCGCGGATGGCGATGCCGTTACCGTAGCTTTTGCTCATTTTGCGGCCGTCCAAGCCGGGCAATTTGCTGGCATTGGTGAGCAGTACCTGTGGTTCGACCAAAATGGCCTTGCCTTTGCCGCTGACGAACGAGGTCAGCAGACTGTGCTGGTCTGGCGTCAAATCAGGGAATTTGGCCAAAAAACCGGGCAGTTTTTGCAGCATGGTTTCGTCACCCAACTCTTGGCGCTTTTTGGCCATGCTCTTTAGGTAGCGGGCGTCTTCTTTAGGCCAAGTGTCCAGTACGGCGGCCAGGCGCTGGGCGTCATCGTGGTTGCGGCCGTACAGGTCGTTAAAGCGGCGCGCAGTCTCGCGCGTGAGCTCTACGTGGCTGGCCTGGTCCTCGCCCACCGGCACGTAGTTGGCGCGGTAGATCAAAATATCGGCGGCTTGCAGCAAGGGGTAGCCCAAAAAACCGTAGGTGGACAGGTCTTTGTCTTTGAGCTGCAGCTGCTGGTCTTTGTAAGTGGGCACCCGCTCTAGCCAGCTGAGCGGCGTGCCCATGGCCAGCAGGGTAAACAGCTCGGCATGCTCGGGCAGGCGGCTTTGCAGGAACAGGGTGCACTGGTTTGGGTCCAGGCCAGCGGCCAGCCAGTCGATCACCATCTCGTAGACGTTTTGCTCCACAATCTCGCGGTTGGCGTAATGGGTGGTCAGCGCATGCCAGTCAGCGACAAAGAAAAAGCACTCTATCTCGGACTGCAAGCGCACCCAGTTCTTTAGAGCGCCATGGTAGTGGCCCAGGTGCAAAGCGCCAGTGGGGCGCATGCCAGATAAAACGCGTTCTTTCATATTTATTTCACCAAAAAGCTCAGCGGAGTGAGCACCAAATCAATCAAACTGTAGGTGAGGTTCATCAATGGGCGCATCCAGATATTGCCCAGCACACCGGCCAATACCAGGCCCATGACGATGAAAAACCCGTAGGGCTCCACCCGGCTGACCAGTTCAGCTTGCTTGTAGGGCAGCAGGCCGACCAAAATGCGGCCGCCGTCCAGCGGGGGCACAGGAAAGAGGTTGAATACGCACATCACCACGTTGACCAGCATGCCGGCTTTGCACATCTCGATAAAAAATCGCTCGTCGATACGCATGCCTATGACGACGTAGAGCAGCGCCCCCCAGATCAAGGCTTGCAAAAGGTTCACGCCAGGGCCAGCCAGTGCCACCCAGATCATGTCGCGTTTGGGGTTGCGCAGGTTGCCAAAGCGCACAGGCACGGGTTTGGCGTAGCCAAATAAAAACGCGCCACCGGTAGAAAAATACAGCAGCAAGGGCATGGCGATAGTGCCAATGGGGTCAATGTGTTTGAGCGGGTTGAGCGTGATGCGCCCGAGCGCATAGGCCGTGTTGTCCCCAAAATGCCGCGCCGCATAGCCGTGCGCTGCCTCATGGACAGTAATCGCAAAAATCACGGGCAGGGCGTAGATGAGTACGGTTTGAATGAGGTTGGCAATGTCCATG
>JANMTF010000366.1:0-8886 GCA_031390175.1 Polaromonas sp. | reverse complement strand
GTGGCCAAGTCGGCCCCCGATGGCTACACCTTGCTGATGGGCACTGTGGGCACCCACGGCATCAACAAGGCGCTGTACCCTAGCCTGCCCTACAACCCGGTGAAAGATTTTGCCCCCATCACCTTGGTAGCCGGCGTGCCCAACGTGATGGTGATCAACGCCGAGAAGGCGCAAAAACTGGGCATCAACACGGTGGCCGATTTCATCAAGTACGCCAGGGCCAACCCTGGAAAGCTCAATATGGCCTCCAGTGGCAACGGCACCTCCATCCACCTGTCAGGCGAGCTTTTCAAAAGCATGACCGGCACCTTCATGCTGCACTTTCCCTACCGGGGCTCGGGCCCCGCGCTGCTGGACATGCTGGGCGGCAGCATGGACGTGATGTACGACAACCTGCCCAGCTCGTTGCCGCACATCAAAACCGGCAAGCTCAAGGCGCTGGCGGTCACCAGCGCCATCCGCTCAGGCGCGCTGCCCGATACCCCTACCATGGAGCAGGCTGGCGGCGCCAGCCTGAAGGGCTACGATGCCAGCTCATGGTTTGGCCTGCTGGCTCCAGCAGGTACCGCGCCCGAGACGGTGAACCGCATTCAGCAAGAAGTGGCCAAGTCGTTTACCAAGCCAGAGATCAAAGAAAAGCTGCTTTCCCAAGGCGCTATTCCTGGCGGCAACACACCGGCTGAGTTTGCCAAAATGATCGACTCAGAGATTGCCAAATGGGCGCTGGTGGTGAAGAACTCGGGTGCCAAAGTAGACTGATGCTACTCATCTAGTAGCTGCTCCCGCGATATTTCATTGACTTGGAGGACTATTTGGCATGTGGAACCAGCGCCAAATTGCTCCCAGCTACACGCCCCAGGTGATGGGTTCGTTGGCTTTGGCGCAGCGCTGGAGCATCTCCAGCATGGGCCAAGCGCGTTTGCGCAGGGTCAGAGCCTCAAAAGTAGGCGCTGGCTTGCCCTCGGCTTTGGCATGGGCGGTGGCAGCCTTTTGCTGCGCTTCTTCATGCTCTACGGCGCGCTGAATTGCCTCTTGCGCCGCAGCCATCTGTTCGGGCAGAATAATTCCGGTGGGCCCCGGGTCTTTGCCAACAATCTCCAGCACGCGGCGGCCGTTGGGCTCAAGCATGATGAGATCGCCTGCGGCGGAGGACTTAAATTTGTAGAGCATGGTGCAGAGTTTATTTCTTTGGATGCTCAATGATGTCAGTCATCAGCGGTGCATAGGGTTGGGTTGCGGCAAAACCATTGAAGGTGGAGGGTCTGGTCTGAGTAAAGACCGAGTCTTCCAACAATGAATCATAGTTAATCGGCAGGGTCGAGCGGTCAGCGCGTTCGGCCTCATCCGCGCTGACCGGCATGGTGGCGGGCACCGTACCGGCCGCAGCACCGGGGAAGACTTCACCGCAAGCGGGTGTGCTCAGGGCATACATCTCGCGGTTCACACGGTCGCGCACCTGGCCGCGTGTTTTCACGGCATCCACATTCCAGGCCTGGGCTTCGGGCATGTCGTCGTAGGGGCAACCCGCATCTGCGGCCATACGCCACAACACGGCGCGCACGGCGCGACCTACATCTACATTCTCTTCGCGGATACGTTTGATGACGGCGCGCTCAAAGGCGAAGCAGTGCGCAACCAAGTATTCGTCCCAGTGGTTCATCACCACTTGCAGCTGGAAATAGGCGTTTTCATCGTCCGAAATAGTGACTACCTCAAAGGTCAGCCAACGGGGCGGTACACCATACACCACTGTAGTTTTCAGGGCCGCAGAGCTGATCAGTTCGCGTGCAGTGCGCAGGTCGGCAGAGCGGGGCTTGAGCGGCACGGGGCTACGGTCTAAATCATGAAAACCCGTGCTGTGCGATGGCGTGTCGTCACCATGAGGTGATTTAAAAAAATTTGCTAGCCAACCCATGCTGTTTATGCCTCGTTGTGATCTTGTAAGAAAGGAAGTTGGGCACGATTGTAGACAGACGAGCGCAAATTGGAGGCAATATTTAAATCTACCCAACACACTGCGATGCGAAAGCACCTCTCGTGAACTTTTATCCACCAGTGGATCGACGATTTACACAGCCTGTACGCATCAGGACGCGCTTTGACGTGACCCAACGTAGGCAGCGCCAAGGGTCTATTGTTGCGGTATTTTAGACCTGCCAGCACGCGCTTTTGCATGCGGTTTGGCATGGGGGTGCGTATGGGAAAAACCATTCAAATTATGCGGATGGGTATCGCTGAAGCCCAAACTTTCATTGACAACCTCGATGGGTGTGTTCGCCATAGCGTAGCCAGCTTTAGCGGATTTGAAGGGCGCAGCGGGTATGGCGGGTTTGGCGCCGGATTCCGGCGTGGTGGCGGCATAGATCTCACGCTGAATACGCTCACGCAGCAAATCGCGCTCTGTAATGGCCTGTGCAGCCCAATAGGATGGCTCTGGCATCTCGTCAAAAGGACATCCAGCATCCGGGGCTACCCGCCACAACACTGCACGCAAAGCGCGCCCAATGTCCCGGTCTTTCTTGCGGATAGTCCTGATTACGGCGCATTCAAACGCGTAACTGTGGGCACACATTTGCATGTCCCAATGGTTCATTAAAATTTGCAGCTGAAAGTAAGTTTTTTCTTTATTGGTGACCGTTACCGTTTCAAATGAAAACCAATGCTCTGGCAAACCATAGGCTTTTACCGTTTGCAAGGCCGCGTCGGTAATCAGCTCCAGCGCAGCGTCCAAATCACCTGGAGCTGTCGCGCTGGTGAGGGGCTCATTGTCCCAGTCATGGATACCCGTATCAGGCAGCGTCTGCGACGCGCCGTCGGATTTTTTGAGTAGAGTGGATAACCAGCGCATGCGAATTGTCTCTCATCAGTTCTAGTTGAATTTGTCAATCAGACTGATTGTATGTAGCGGCATTAATGGAACAAAAAAACACCCCCAACTAAAAACCCGTGCACGGACAAACCCTATGAAAATCGTCGCTTTCTGACGACCAGCCCTAGCGCCTTATAAGCCATTGGTTTTCTTTAAGCGCCCTTGTGTTTTATGTTGACATATAAACTGTTTATGTTTAAAGTAAATACATGAATATTGTAGGCATCGGTGGCGGGCCAGCCGGTTTGTACTTTGCGTTGCTTATGAAGCAGCAGCAACCGGGTGCACGCATTGTGGTGGTGGAGCGCAACCAGCCGTTTGACACTTTTGGCTGGGGCGTGGTGCTGAGCGATCAGACCATGGGCACCTTGCACACAGCCGACTCCATCACGGGCCAGCAGATCGGCGACGCGCTGAACCATTGGGACGATATTGAGTTGCACTTTAAAGGGCGCACGGCGCGCTCCACTGGACATGGCTTTTGCGGTATTGGGCGCAAACACCTGCTCAACATTTTGCAAGAGCGCTGCCTGCGACTGGGCGTAGAACTGGTGTTTGAGGTGGACGTAGCCGACGACGTGGCACTGGCTACGCAATACGATGCCGACATCGTGATTGCCGGTGACGGGCTGAACAGCCGCATACGCACCAAGTACGCCAGCACCTACGAGCCCGATATTGACCTGCGGCAATGCCGCTTTGTGTGGCTGGGTACCAAGAAGACTTTTGATGCATTTACTTTTTGCTTTGAGCGCACCGAGCATGGCTGGTTTGCGGTGCATGCCTACATGTTCAACGAAGACACTTCTACCTTTATTGTCGAAACGCCCGAGGCCGTGTGGCGTTCGCATGGGCTGGACACGATGAGCCAAGACGAAGCAACCCAATTTTGCGAAAAGCTGTTTGCTAAATATCTGGATGGCCATGCACTGATGACCAATGCCGCGCATCTGCGCGGCTCGGCCAACTGGATACGCTTTCCGCGCGTGATGTGCAAGCGCTGGGTGCACCGCGTGGCCGTGGGCGCGAAAACCGTGCCCATTGTGCTGATGGGCGACGCAGCGCACACTGCACACTTCTCTATCGGCTCGGGCACCAAGCTGGCGCTGGAAGATGCGATAGATCTGGCCAACGGGTTCAAGCAGCTTTTTGATACCAAATCAGCTGCTAGCCCAAGAGAATATCGCGGGAGCCGCTACTTCATTAATAGTGAATCCATGGATGCTGTGTTGCATGCCTACGAGGCGCGGCGCAGCGTGGAAGTACTGAAAATTCAAAACGCGGCACGCAATTCGACTGAGTGGTTTGAAAACGTCGAGCGCTACAGTGGCATGGAGATAGAGCAGTTTTACTACAGCCTGCTCACCCGCAGCCAGCGCATCAGCCACGAGAACCTGCGCGTGCGCGATGCTGATTGGCTGCAAGGCTATGAGCTGTGGTTGGCGCAAAAACCCGATGCTGTGCTGCCCATGCTCACACCACTCACGGTGCGCGGCGTCACCCTGAAAAACCGCATCGTGGTCTCGCCCATGGCCACCTACAACGCGGTGGGCGGCGTGATGCAAGACTTTCATCTGGTGCACCTGGGCGCGCGCGCGCTAGGTGGCGCGGCGCTGGTGATGGTGGAGATGACTTCGCCCACGATGCAGGGCCGTATCACCCCTGGCTGCACCGTGCTGGAGAACGACGTGCAGCAGGCGGCACTGGCGCGGGTGGTGCAGTTTGTGCATGGCACTGGCAGCGCCATGCTGGGTTTGCAACTGGGCCACAGCGGGCCCAAAGGCTCCACCCAACTGGGTTGGGAAGCTACCGACGAGCCACTAGTTACGCTCAGCGGCCAAGCCCACGACGCACCCAATTGGCCCTTGCTAGCGGCCAGCAGCGTCGCCTACGGCGCGCAAAACCAAGTGCCCCGCGCCATGACGCGCGCCGATATGGATGCGGTGACTGCCGCCTTCGTGGCCAGCACCCACCGGGCGCACACGGCAGGTGTGGACTGGTTGGAACTGCACTGCGCGCACGGCTATTTGCTGTCCAGCTTTATTTGCCCACTGACCAATCTGCGCACCGACGACTATGGCGGCAGCTTGGCCCAGCGCTGCCGTTACCCGCTGGAGGTGTTCAGCGCCATCCGCGCGGTGTGGCCTGCGGACAAACCCATCAGCGTGCGCATCTCGGCGCACGACTGGGCGCCCGGTGGCAACACCGCAGACGATGCAGTGGAGATGGCCAAGCTGTTCCAGGCCGCAGGTGCAGATTTTATCGACGTGTCCAGCGGCCAAACCACCCGCGCAGCCAGGCCGGTGTATGGCCGCATGTACCAAACCCCGTTTGCTGACCGGATACGCAATGAGGTGGGTATCAAGACCATTGCCGTGGGCGCGATTACCGACGCCGACCAAGCCAACAGCATCATCGCCGCTGGCCGCGCTGACCTGTGCGCCATCGCCCGCCCGCACCTGGCTGACCCGGCCTGGACGCTGCATGAAGCGGCCAAGCTGCAAAGCGAAGATGTGGTGTGGCCGCGCCCGTATGAAAGTGGGCGTGTTCAGCTGTACCGTGAGATTTCTAAGAAAACTACGCTTGTAGCCCAATAGAGTATTGCGGGAGAAGCTCCTCTAAACATAGCAAATAGGAAAATGAATTGACCATCGACACCCGCTCCCACGCCGACCACGCCGCCGCGCTGCGCCTTTGGCTGCGCCTGCTCACTTGCACGCAACTGGTCGAGCGCGAGGTGCGCAGCGCGCTGCGCGCGCAGTTTGACACCACCTTGCCGCGCTTTGATTTGATGGCCCAGCTGGAGCGCTCCCCTGAGGGCCTGAAAATGAACGAGCTGTCGCGCCGCATGATGGTGACGGGCGGCAATGTGACGGGCATTACCGACCAACTGGTCGCTGAGGGCTTGGTAGAGCGTTTGACTGTAGACGGCGACCGCCGCGCCTTCCTGGTGCGTTTGACTACAGCGGGCCGGGAGAGCTTTGCCGAAATGGCGCATGCGCATGAGGGCTGGATAGTGCAAGCCTTTGGCGGCCTGTCGGACAAAGACATGGCCACGCTGCACAAACTGCTGGGCCGCGTGAAGGACACCGCTAGCAGCATAGCGCTGGAGAACCATGCTGCGGCGTAACCGCTCGCAACGCTGCAAATAGCCACACTTATCCACCTGAACCCTAAGTTCTAATTCTCAATTCGTCCAACCTCATTCCTTCCCTCTCGACCCATGAAGCACTACATCACCCCCACCAACCCGATGCGCGCACAGTTTGCACCGCACGCGGCCTACTTAGCTACTCACTTCGCCTACACGTGCAGCACGGGCGTGGCCACCATCACCTTGAACCGCCCCGAGCGTAAAAATCCCCTCACCTTTGACAGCTACGCAGAGCTGCAGAGCCTGTTCCACGCGCTGCGCTATGCCACTGACGTGAAAGCCATTGTCATCACAGGCGCGGGTGGCAATTTTTGCAGCGGTGGCGATGTGCACGAGATCATCGGGCCGCTGACGAAAATGACGATGCCAGAGATGCTGGAGTTCACCCGCATGACGGGCGATTTGGTCAAGGCCATCAAAACCTGCCCGCAACCGGTGATCGCCGCCATCGACGGCATCTGCGCAGGCGCGGGTGCGATGATTGCGCTGGCTGCTGACCTGCGCCTGGGCACGCCGAACGCCAAAACCGCCTACCTCTTCACCCGCGTCGGCTTGGCCGGAGCCGACATGGGCGCCTGCGCCCTGCTGCCGCGACTGATAGGCCAAGGCCGCGCAGCCGAGCTTTTGTTCACGGGCCGCAACATGACCGCTCCAGAAGGGTTGGCTTGGGGATTTTTCAACGCTCTGCACGATCCGGCCGAGCTGCTACCCAAAGCTCAGGCCATGGCGCAAGATCTGGCAGACGGCCCCAGCTTTGCCCACGGTATGACCAAAACCATGCTGCACCAGGAATGGGCCATGACCATAGACCAGGCCATAGAGGCCGAAGCACAGGCCCAGGCCATCTGCATGCAGTCGCAGGACTTTAAACGCGCTTACGAGGCCTTTTTAGCCAAGCAAAGACCTGTCTTCAAAGGAGACTGATGCTGTGACCACTGCCACCTCGCCCTCAACCTTTATCGATCCTGCTCTACAGCATGGGCTGCAACTGCGTGCCACTACGGCGCATTTGCATCTGCCCTTCTTTGACAATGTGCACCGCGAAATCGGCAATTGCCTGGCCGACTGGCTGCCCAAGCAGCATATTGACGAGACAGATGACCGCGTTGCCTGCAAGCAATGGGTCAAACACTTGGGCGCAAACCAGTGGCTACGCTATTGCGTGCCGGCTGCGCACGGGGGAGCGCTGGAACAGCTAGACTCACGCGCCTTGGTGATCTTGCGTGAGAACCTGGCTTTTCACTCCCCATTGGCCGACTTCGCCTTTGCCATGCAGGGCTTGGGCAGCGGTACGATTACCCTGGCAGGGTCACCGGAACTGCAAGCCAAGTATTTGCCCAGCGTGGCACGCGGCGACAAAATTGCCGCCTTTGCACTGAGTGAGCCGGGCGCAGGCAGCGATGTAGCCGCTATCACAACCGTAGCTGCTCCCGCGATATTTAACAGGGCTACAGGCCAAAAAGGCTATGAAATATCGGGCACCAAGAGTTGGATCAGTAACGGCGGCATTGCCGATTTCTATGTGGTGTTTGCCAAGACAGGCCCGGCTTTGGCTACGCGAGGCATCAGCGCCTTCGTGGTGGATGCAGACACTGCGGGTTTGGACTCCAGTGCACATATTGAGGTCATGGCACCGCACCCGCTGGCCACGCTCCAGTTTGATGGTTGCCGCGTGCCAGCTACGCAGCTTATTGGGGAAGAAAACACGGGCTTCAAGCTGGCCATGCAAACGCTGGATATCTTTCGTGCGTCCGTGGCGGCCGCCGCGCTAGGCTTTGCACGCCGCGCACTGGCAGAGGCTGTGCATTATGCCCAGCAGCGCCCGATGTTTGGCCAGCGCTTGGCCGACTTTCAACTCACCCAAGCCAAACTGGGTGAGATGGTGGCGCTGATAGATGCCGGTGCCATGCTCACCTACCGCGCAGCTTGGATGCGCGATGTAGCTCTGCCCGCTGGCACCGCCACCCGCGGCCAATACACCGCAGCAGCAGCCGCTGCCAAAATGACCGCCACCGAAAACGCCAGCAAAGTGATTGACATGGCCGTGCAGATGCATGGCGGCATGGGCGTGAAGGTAGGCAGCCGCGTAGAGAGCCTGTACCGCGATATTCGCTCGCTGCGCATATACGAGGGTGCTACCGAGGTGCAGCTGCTTATCTTGGGCAAATCCGTTTTGGCGGGGGTTTCATGAATGCCGCCAATCCGCTGATCTCTGCTGGCACCAGTTCTGTCAGTGCCGCTTCTACCGGTGTCACTTCTACCGGTGTCACTTCTGCCAGTGTCACTTCGGCAGCTGCATCGCTGTCGGCGCACATCGACCGTTTTGTTCTGGAGCGCATGCCCTTGCCAGAGCAACGTGCGCAGCTGCGCTACGACGCGTCCAGCCCGGAGATTCTCGATCAGTCCAATGTGGTTAACGTATTGCTAGATGATGCCATTGCGCATAAAGGCTGGGGGTCGCACACGCTTTTGCGATCATCCAAAATCACACTGAGTTTTGCAGATGTGCAAGACCGTGTGAACCGCATCGCCCAGGTGCTGACTGAAGATCTGTACCTTGTGCCAGGCAACCGCGTGCTACTGCGCGGCGGCAACTCCATCGGCATGGCATTGGCCTGGCTCGCGGTGGTCAAAGCAGGCTTGATCGCGGTAGCCACCATGCCACTGCTGCGCGCCAAAGAGCTGGGTGACATCATCGACAAAGCCCATCCCACCGTGGCGCTGTGCGATGCCAAGCTGCTCGATGAGCTGACCATCGCTCAAAAGCAGCATACAGTGCTGCACACCATCGTGCCGTTTAACCTGATGAACGATCCGAATGGTTTGGCCTCGCGCTCTGCTCTTAAAAACGGCGTGTTCACTG
>JANMTF010000357.1:0-4403 GCA_031390175.1 Polaromonas sp. | reverse complement strand
ACACCGCGCGCACCCGCTCCAGCCCCATCTCAATGTTCTTGGGGTGCAAACCCTCGATATAGATTAGCCAGTCTTGCAAAGTGCGCGGTGAAGTCATAGCCTGTATTGTCGCAAATGTGCGTTGCACAGGGAGAAACGGGGGCTAACTTAGTTTGGCCTTGCCTTTGTTCTTCACTGGATCAGGTTGGCGGTGCTAGTTCAGCGAGATGATGGTTCTCCGAAGGGATTAGGCTAGTTTTTGCACAGGAGCATGCCGACGGTGTACTCAGCTCCGCGGCATAAAGGAGCCCGAAGGGCGGGGGACAGCCGCGGAGCTGTGCACACCAAGTGCCAGAGCGAGCACAGCACAAATGTAGGTTCGACAACAGCTTTATTCAACAAATTCGCTACATATTCAGTAGCTGCTCCCGCAATAATCTATTGGTCTAGAGGTGTATTTGGCATAAAATACGCCATATGATTACTCTCTACGGCATACCCAACTGCGACACCGTCAATAAATCACGCGCATGGTTGGACGAACACAAGATTGCCTACCAGTTTCATGACTTTAAAAAGCATGGCGTGCCTGCGGACGCTTTGGCGCAGTGGACAGCCGCGCTGGGCTGGGAGCCGCTGGTGAACAAAAAAGGCACTACTTGGCGCAAGCTGGATGCGGCTGAGCAAGCAGCCGTGGTGGACGCAGCGACCGCTATGGCGCTGATGCTGCGACAAGCCAGTGTGATCAAGCGTCCCGTCGTGGTGAATACTGCTGCGAAGGCGGGCCACCACACCACAGTGGGCTACAGCCCCGAGGTGTGGACCAGCTGGGCAAACACACCTGCTAAATTGTGACAATTTTATGTGCCTAATTGGCTTGCAGCCCAATAGAATATTGCGGGAGAAGCTACTGTATGCATAGCACTTGGCGTTGGATAAAGCAAGCACTTCTGTGCGCCACGCTATGCTTGGCGCTATGTACCAGCGCTGCTGCGCAACAGGCGACACCTAGTTTGCCCGCCACAACGGCTGCGAATTCACCACTTTCCTCTCCGATCGTTATCGACCAAGCGCAGGCCTTGCTGACCGTGCAAGCTCCGTCTGAGCTGAACTTTGTGGCCTTGCCCTATTACTGGGACCGCCTGCACAGCGGCCAAGAGGGTGAAGGCAGCTTTGAGGTGGCTTTTGAGCTGCCCGGCGAGCCGACCGAGCCCTATGCGGTGCTGATACCGCATATGGGCAACCGGGCCGACATTTGGCTCAATGGCTCTTTGCTGTCGCGGCTGGGCGACGCGGTAGCGGCTGACGCTGGTGGCATCAACACATCAGGCAGCAGCAACCATGTGCACGCACCGCGCTACTACACCATCGCGCCGCAGGTGCTGCAAAAAACCAATTTGATCCGCGTGCAACTGCGTGCAGATGCCAACCGCCGCGCAGGCCTGAGCAGCGTGACCGTGGGGCTGCAAAGCAACATTGCAACGCAGTATGAGGCGCTGTACTTTAGGCAAGTGACTTTGCAGCAAATGGTGGCCCTGGTGCTGCTGCTGGTGGCGGTGTTCAGCGCCAGTTTGGCACTGACGCAGCCGGCTCTGTCCAAGCTGTTTGCACTGACTGCGGCCAGTTGCCTGCTGTGGGCGCTGCACATTTACGCGCCACTCGTCGAGGCCGCTTGGTTTAACAAGGTGGTGTCGCCGCACGCAATAGCGGCTGTGGGATGGCTGGCCGTAGCCTGGACCGGCTATATGCTGCACCGCATGTTTGGTGCGCAGCTGCGCTGGCCTTTGTGGCCGAGCGCAGCCCTGCTGCTGCTTATCGCCTACGAGCTATGGATGCAGGACAGCAGCGCCTACTGGAAAGATGCGCGCTGGGTGGCGCTGGCCACCGCGCTGCTGGCGCTGGTGATTGTGGTGCAAGTGGTGCACCTGTTTCGCGCCGCCAGCGCGCAAGCGCATGGGCTGCTGCACACGCTGGAGCAGCGCGTGGCCGACAAAGAAGCCGAGCTCTCGGCCAGCTACCAAAAGCTCGAACTCTTTGCGCGCGAGCAAGAGCGCAGCACCGAGCGCACCCGCATTTTGCGCGACATGCACGACGGTGTGGGCTCGCACATCAGCGCGGCGATTCGGCAGTTGCAATCTGGCCAAGCCACTAACGGCCAAGTGCTTACCACCCTGCGCGACTCGCTGGACCAACTTAAACTGTCGATTGACTCGATGCACCTGGTGCCGGGCGACGTGACCGCCCTGCTCGCCAATATGCGCTACCGGCTGGAGCCGCGCTTCACCAGCAGCGGCATGGCGTTTGAGTGGGATGTAGACCTGCTGCCCAGCATTGAGCGGCTAGACCACAGCGCCATGCGCCAGTTGCAGTACATGGTGTTTGAGGCGCTGTCCAATGTGCTGCAGCACGCGCAGGCGCGCACGGTGCGCATTGAGGCGCGCGTAGACGATGCGGCTGGTGCACCCGGTATGGCCAGCGCCGCAGCGGTACTGCGGGTGATAGACGATGGCTGCGGCTTTGATGCGCAAGCGCCTACTTCGCGCGGCCTGGCCTCGATGCGAGAACGCGCGCTGGCCATAGGCGCGCAGCTGGTGCTGCACAGCGCGCCGGGGAGCACGGTGGTGGAGATCAGGCTGTAGAGCGGGCAGGCATGGGGCGAAAAGCACTAAATTACTGCGCCTCATCCATACACCGTAAAATCAGAGGTTTTGTCTCTTCCCAGCCACCCTATAAGCCTCTAGCGCCATGACCACCAGCACTATCCCCAACGTCACCCTCACCACCGCCGCCAATGTGTACTTTGACGGCAAATGCGTCAGCCACAGCTTTACCCTGGCTGATGGCACCAAGAAATCGGTCGGCGTGGTGCTGCCCAGCACATTGACCTTTGGCACCGGCGCACCGGAGATCATGGAATGTGTGGCAGGCTCGTGTGAATACAAGCTGGCTGGCGCCGATGCTTGGCTTACCTCCAAAGCCGGTGAAAAGTTCCACGTCCCGGGCAACTCCAAGTTTGATATCAAGGTAGCGGACGCTTACCACTACATCTGCCATTACGCATAACACCTCAGAACACACGTACCATGGCAACCATTTTGCAAAACCTCCCCGTCGGCCAAAAAGTCGGCATCGCCTTCTCTGGCGGACTAGACACCAGCGCGGCTCTGCGCTGGATGAAAAACAAGGGTGCTGTGCCCTACGCCTACACCGCCAACCTGGGCCAGCCGGATGAGCCCGACTACGACGAGATTCCGCGCAAGGCGATGGAATACGGTGCTGAGAAAGCACGCTTGATCGACTGCCGCTCGCAGCTCGCCGCCGAGGGCATTGCAGCGCTGCAAGCTGGAGCATTCCACATTTCTACCGCTGGTGTCACTTACTTCAACACCACACCCCTAGGCCGCGCTGTGACGGGCACTATGCTGGTGTCGGCCATGAAAGACGACGGTGTGTCAATCTGGGGCGACGGCTCTACCTTCAAAGGCAACGACATCGAGCGCTTTTACCGCTACGGCTTGCTCACTAACCCGGATTTGAAAATCTACAAGCCGTGGCTGGACCAGCTCTTCATTGACGAGCTGGGTGGCCGCGCCGAGATGAGCGCGTTCATGACCAAAGAGGGCTTTGGCTACAAGATGTCGGCCGAGAAAGCCTACTCTACAGATAGCAACATGCTGGGCGCAACGCACGAAGCCAAAGACCTGGAGTTTTTAAGCAGCGGCATGAAGATCGTCAACCCCATCATGGGCGTGCCGTTCTGGCGTGACGACTGCGTGGTGAAAGCTGAAGAAGTGACTGTGCGTTTTGACGGTGGCATGCCCGTCGCGCTGAACGGCAAAACCTTTGCCAACACGGTAGAGTTAATTCTGGAAGCCAACCGCATCGGCGGCCGCCACGGCCTGGGCATGAGCGACCAGATCGAAAACCGCATCATCGAAGCCAAGAGCCGTGGTATCTACGAAGCGCCGGGCCTGGCCCTGCTGTTCATCGCCTACGAGCGCTTGGTCACCGGCATCCACAACGAAGACACTATCGAGCAGTACCGCATAAATGGCCTGAAACTGGGCCGCCTCCTGTACCAAGGCCGCTGGTTCGACCCGCAAGCCATCATGCTGCGCGAGAGCGCCCAGCGCTGGATCGCGCGCGCCATCACCGGCGAGGTCACCATTGAACTGCGCCGGGGTAACGACTATTCGCTGCTCAACACGGTGTCCAACAACCTCACCTACAAGCCCGAACGCCTGAGCATGGAAAAAGTAGAAGACGCGCCGTTCTCCCCCGCCGACCGCATCGGCCAGCTCACCATGCGCAACCTGGACATTGTGGACACGCGGGATAAATTGGACATTTACACCAAGGCGGGTTTGCTGGCGGTGGGTAGCGGGAACGCAATGCCTAAACTGGGTCAATAATCTTGGAGTGCA
>JANMTF010000331.1:0-19197 GCA_031390175.1 Polaromonas sp. | reverse complement strand
GCCAAGCCTGTTTCTGCTTCCAGTGAGGTGTACAGCCCGATGCCGTATTTGCTCATCACGGTCATAGTGCGATTCGGCCGCATCTGGCCCACCAGCCCGGCCGCATGCCAGGTGGTGCCGCTGGTGAGTTTGCCCTGCTCCAGCAGCAGAACATCCTTCTTGCCTGCGGCGGCGAGGTGATAGGCGGTCGAGCAGCCGGCGATGCCGCCTCCGACAATCACGATTTCTGCTGTGCTGGGGAGGTTCAATTGGACTTCCTTGTCGGATCAACTTGCAAGTATGACGTGGGCCGTCATCCGGCCACGGAATTGCAGCGTCGAATGCGCGGTGCTGTTTCGCTGCACCAAGGCCGACTGCGCGGTTGGTTCAGATTACCCCCAGAAACACTGCCAGGGACCGACTGACTGCCAGCATTTCCTCATCGGATACGGACCCAAAGACGCTACCGATTCTTTTTCTCGGAATGGACTGCACCTTGTCGACCATGACCTCGGAGGGGTTTTCCAGTCCGTTTCCAGCGCTTGGATCAATCCGAATTCGAAACAATGGCGCGGCCCGCAATTCGCCCGTCACAGGCAGGATGGTTACTGACGGATGCTCAATAAAAAGGTCTGACTGGATGATCAGCGCGGGCCTTGGCTTTCCGTAGTCTCCTTGCAGTGCGATGGTGACAAGATCACCCCGCTTCATGGGGGAAGCTTCGCGCTCATTTCCACCCGTCAGTGTCGGCAGCAGCCTGGAGCCAATTCAGCGTTTCAGTCTCATGGGCATCTTTTTTTATAAGGCGTGACTGTCTGCGGCATTCCCGTGCGAAGTTATCACTGCGTGTATCCGGAACCCAGATTTGCACCGGCCGTAGTCCGGCCGCGCGCAGTCCGTCGCGATGCTTTTGCACTCTTTGTGAAATGGATGTTCCCATAGGCCGATCCGCTTGTTACATGCAACACTTTAGCCGGTTGTTTCGGGTAACGCAATGGTGAAAAGCCAGAGCGTGAGAGGCAATCGAACTGGATTGCCTTTCACGCGTTCAACCCAGCCGCAGCGCCATCACCCCGCCCACAATGATGCCGGTGCCAATCAACCGACGCGTGGTGAAAACCTCTTTGAGAAACCATACCCCCAGCAGCGCGGCGAACAACACCGAGGTTTCACGCAACGCGGCCACCGTGGCGACCGGGGCGCGGGTCATGGCCCACAGGGCAATGCCGTAGGAGCCCAGAGAGGCGATGGCACCGCCCAATGCGAGCGGCCAACGCTGGCGCGCATATGGCAGCACCGCACCACGGCGGCGCAGGAAAACAATCAGCGCAAACGGCCAGCCGTCGAGCAGGAACAGGGCGGCCACATACTGCAAAACATTGCCGGACGCACGTACGCCCTGCGCGTCCACCACGGTGTAGATGGCAATGATGACAGCGTTGATCAGTGCAAAACGCACCGCCTTGGGTGCATCAAAGGCATGTTGGCTCAGGCCCAGCGCCAACACGCCGGCGCTGATGCCCAGCACCCCGGCCCAGGCCAGCGGGGACAAAGATTCACCTAGCGTGAACGTGGCCGACAGGGCGACCAGCAGCGGCGCCGTGCCACGCATGAGCGGGTAGGTCAGGCCCAGATCGCCGTGTTGGTACGCGCCGGTGAGCGCGGTGTAGTAGGCGACATGGATCACCAGCGAGGCGATGAGGAAAGGCCAGGCCGAGCTGTGCGGCCAGCCGACGGCAAGTACCAGCGGGATTGCGACGATGGAGCCCAGCAGGTGGATCAGCGCCGTGTCCATAGCCTTGTCGCTGCTGGACTTGACCAGGGCATTCCAGCCCGCGTGCAACAGGGCGGCAAACAGGACCGCTGCCACGATGGGCCAGGTCAGTGCCATTGGCTTGTGTTGTCGGCTACGGCGATCCCGTGCCGCGCTAGTGTGTAGTAAATGCAAGCATTCCGGTTGGTTGGCGGGATCAGGGCGACGGGGCACTCGGCTCCGCGGCTGTCCCCCGGCCTGCGGCCTCCTCCTTGATGCCGCTGCGATGTGCACACCAAGCGCCATAGCTGCGTACTGGGTTAGTTGGGGTACCACGGCGGGTCGTCCACCATGGTCGCGAGAGCTGGTCGGCGGTGTACTCAGTGCAGCGGCATAAAGGAGGAGTCGCTGGCCCTAGGCCAGCACGGGGGACAGCCGCGGAGCTGAGTACACCGCCGATCTGCTCCGGTACAAAACAAACGAGGGTCAAAATACGCTAGTGATCGCTGGTCATAATTTCCGTAAACATCCGTCGCTACGTTGCTCTGCACGATAATCAAAAACATCACTTATCTTCAAAAATATGAGTCCAGAACATTCCCCCGGTGCTGCCAGCGAGATGCCATCAGCCAACATGGTGACACTGCAAGTCAACGGCCAAGAGCGCACCGTGCACGCCCAAGACAACACGCCATTGCTTTACGTGCTGCGCAACGACCTGGGCCTGATAGGCACCCGCTTTGGCTGCGGGGCCAACCAGTGCGGCAGCTGCCATGTGCTGCTGGACGGTGTGTCGGTGCCCGCCTGCGATACGCCGGTGTGGGCGGCAGAGGGTAAGGCGGTGGTGACGGTGGAGGGGCTGGGGCAGTTGCATGGCACGGCAGGGGCGCTGCACCCGCTACAGCAGGCGTTTATGGACGAGCAGGCGGCGCAGTGTGGCTACTGCTTGTCGGGAATTTTGATTAGCGCTACGGCCTTGCTAACCCAGAACCCACTGCCTACCGAGGCGCAAGTCAAAGAAGCGCTGGACAAGCACCTGTGCCGTTGCGGTACGCATAACCGCATCGTGCGGGCGGTGCTGCGGGCGGCGGATGTGATGAGGGCCGCAGTATGAGCCATGGCAACGAAAACGTGAACCCTTCGACCCTTCGACAAGCTCAGGACAGGCCAAGCTCAGGGCGAATGGAAACATCAGACACAAAGACGGTACTACCCGGCAGCCTGCAAACCAACCGCCGCCTGTCGCAATGGCTGAGCATCCACGCCAATGGCACGGTCAGCGTGCGCAGTGGCAAGGTGGAGCTGGGGCAGGGCATAGCCACCGCGCTGGCGCAGATCGTGGCGCACGAGCTGGACGTGGCCATGTCGCGCATTCGCATGCTGACTGCCAACACCACTGACAGCCCGAACGAGGGCATGACTTCGGGCAGCCTCTCGGTGCAAGACTCTGGCAGCGCACTGCGCCAGGTGTGCGCGCAGGTGCGGCAGATTTACCTTCAAGTGGCAAGTGCGCAGCTCAATGTGCCGCTTGATCAACTGGAGGTGGTGGACGGCAGCATCCAACTACGCGAGCAGCAGCGCAGCCATGGCGAAAATTCATTCACCAGCTACTGGACGCTGGCCGACGATGCCTTGTTGCAGGTCGAGGCTGGCAATCTAATTGCTCATAAAAGCGTAGCTGCTACCGCAATATTTGAGGGGGCTACACCCAGACTGGATATTCCAGACAAGCTCACAGGCCAGCCGCGTTTCATCCACGACATCGCCTTGCCCGGCATGCTGCACGGTCGCGTGCTGCACCCGCCATCACCCAGCGCCGTGCTTATGCAGGTGGATCTGGCTGCCGTGCAAGCCTTGCCCGGTGTAGTGGCGGTAGTACGTGATGGCAGCTTTCTTGGTGTGATCGCCGACGACGAATACCTGGCCACGCTAGCGCTAAAAAAACTCAGTGTCCTCGCGCAATGGCAGGAGACGGCCACCTTGCCCCCGATGCATGACTTGCCCGCGTTCCTGCGCGCCCAGCCGTTAGAGACCACGCTGGTGGGTGAGAGGCTGGGCGCATCAACCCCCGTCGGAGATCAGCCAACTGCAGTGCCGCTCGGGCTGAGCCAGTCGAAGCCTTCGCCACCCTGCAGGCAAGCTCAGGGCGAATGGGTGGATATGACCGCCGTGCGCAATTTCAACGCCAGCTACTCCCGCCCCTTCCTGGCCCACGCCTCCATCGGCCCGTCCTGCGCGGTAGCGCGGTTCAACTCCACGTCGCTTGAGGTGTGGACGCACAGCCAGGGTATCTACAACCTGCGCGCCGACTTGGCCTTGGTGTTTAACATGCCCGCAGCCAGCATCACCGTGCAGCATGTTGAAGGCGCAGGCTGCTACGGCCACAACGGCGCAGACGACGTGGCCTGCGATGCCGCGCTGCTGGCTCGCGCCGTGCCTGGTCGCGCCGTGCAAGTGCAGTGGACGCGCGAGTCTGAGCTGGGCAGTGCGCCCTTTGGCCCGGCGATGGTGGTGGAGCTTAAAGCGCAAGTCGATGCAGATGGCTGCATTACCGACTGGCAGCACAACGTGTGGTCCAACGGCCACGGCATGCGCCCTGGGCGCTCCAGCACGCCGGTGTTGTTGGCGGGCACGCTGCTAGAAAAACCCTTCGACAAACAAATCGCTGTCAACGCCCCGTTGGCCGCAGGCGGTGGCTCTGAGCGCAACGCCGTGCCGTTGTACAACTTTGCGCACTGGCGCGCCATCAACCACCGCGTGCTCACCATGCCGATCCGCAGCTCTGCCCTGCGCTCTCTGGGCGCGCACTGCAATGTGTTTGCCAGCGAATCGATGATGGACGAGATAGCTAGAGCGTTGGGCGCAGACCCACTGGCCTTGCGCCTACGCCATCTCACAGACCCGCGCGCCCGCACCGTGCTGGAAGCCGCTGCCGATATGGCCAACTGGTCACAGCGCCACGACGGTAAATCTGAAGGGCAGGGCTTCGGGCTAGCCTGCACCCGCTACAAAAACACCGGAGCCTACTGCGCCGTGGTGGCCAAAGTAGACGCAGGCAAAGACCTGCGCGTGAGCAAGCTGTGGATTGCGGTAGACGTAGGCCGGGTTATCAGCGCTGACGGTGTTGTCAATCAAATAGAAGGTGGTGCGATCCAAACTGTGAGCTGGGTGCTGAAAGAAGCCGTGCAATTCGACAGCACCCGTATCCAAAGCACCGCGTGGGAGAGCTACCCGATTTTGCGTTTCTCAGAAGTGCCCGAGGTAGACGTACGGATCATTGACCACCCCGACCAGCCATCAGTCGGTGCAGGTGAGGCCACGCACGGGCCGGTGGCAGCGGCGATAGCCAATGCATTGTTTGATGCGCTGGGAGTGCGAGTACGCGATATGCCCTTGACTACCGAGGCCATTACCAAGGCGGCCATGGCGGCTGATTGAGCGCTGCGAAATAACTTGCGGTTGATATGCTGACGGCTTGTCAGTGCTCGCTCTGGCACTTGGTGTGCACAGCTCTGCGGCTGTCCCCCGCCCTTCGGGCTCCTCTTTTATGCCGCTGCGCTGTGCACACCAAGCGCCAGAGCTGCGTCTAGATTTGGTTGGAGCCACACCGTGGATCACTCACCACACACGCAGAGCTGTGCAGTGATTTGGTTAGAGCACATCGGTGGATTGCCCACTATTGTGCTAGAGCTGGTCGATGGGGTACTCAGCGCAGCGGCATAAAGGAGGAGGCAGCGGCCCTAGGCCGCAACGGGGGACAGCCGCGGAGCTGAGTACACCGTCGGCCAGCTCCCGTACAAGAGCAAGTCATGCTGCGCGGCCAGCCCGATCCCGTACAAGAGCAAGACAAGCCAATCGACTCTCCACTCTCAGGGCAAAAAAAACATCAATCGGTCACCGAAAGGCAAGCGTCAAACCACACTAGGCCGCGTCAACGTCTGGCGCACACTTGCCTTCTCCCCGGCGCTGGCAAACTTGCTGTATTTGCTGAGCAGGGGCACCATCTGCCCGTAGATTTTCGGGTTGCCCGCCATGCATTCGTTCTGCTCTAAAAAGTCAGCTTCGCCAGAGAAGTTACCCACCAAACCACCAGCCTCTTGAATCAGCAACGAGCCAGCAGCCACGTCCCATGGCTGCAAACCCGACTCAAAAAACGCATCGCTAAAACCCGCAGCCACATAGGCCAGGTCCAGCGCTGCCGCACCCGGGCGGCGCACTGCGGCTACGCGTTGCACTACGTCGCTGAACATGCTCATGTACTTGGGCAGATCGTCCCCTGGGCGGTAGGGGAAACCGGTGGACACCAGGCAGTCTTGCAACTGGGTGCGCTTGCTCACGCGGATGCGCCGCTCGTTCATGTAGGCACCGCGCCCCTTGGTGGCGGTGAACATGTCGTTGCGGGTCGGGTCGTACACCACGGCTTGCTCTACCTTGCCCTTTACCGCCAGTGCAATGCTCACGCAGTAGATGGGAAAGCCGTGGATGAAGTTGGTGGTGCCGTCCAGTGGGTCGATGATCCAGACAAACTCAGAGTCTTGCGCGCCATGTTCGCGGCCAGACTCTTCGGCCCAGATGGCGTGGCCGGGATAGGCGGTGAGAAGGGTTTCGATGATGGCGGCTTCAGACTTTTGATCGACCTCGGTCACAAAGTCGTTGATCTGCTTTTGCGCAATGCGAACCGATTCAATGTCCAGCGCGGCGCGGTTGATGATGGCGCCTGCGGCGCGAGCGGCGCTCACGGCCACATTAAGCATGGGGTGCAAATTGCTGGACATATAAATTGTGTGGGGGAAGAGCGAAGGGCACCAGCACGATGGCTGGTGGAATGGGTCAATTTTCCCACGAAAAGGTGTAGGCCTGTATTTTTAGTGCTGCACAGGCTTTACACACAACGTTTCAAGCCATTTTTACCAATCAAATCAATTATTTGCTGCTGTTACTTGTTTTAGCGCTTACAAATACTAAGGGTAACTACTTACTAGTCAGTTTGATTTTAAGTATGTAACGCAAGTGATTGATATTGCGTTATTTTCTTTACTTGTATACACTTCACAACTATTAAGAATCAAGCCTTGGAGTGTGCATCATGGTTGTATCTAAAGGATTTGCTTTGAATCGGTTGCTAAAAGTCGTAGCGAAATGTGTGTGCATGGTCACGTTGGGCGTGGCACTTGCAGGCGCTGGCATGTCGTCTGCCGATGCAGCGCAAGCCAAGAAAAAACCGGTGGCCAGCCAAACCGCAGCCAAATCCAGTGCAAAAGCAAGCAAGAAACCAGTTGCAAAAGTAGCCAGTAAATCAGCCGGCAAGGCGACCGGCAAAGCCTCCAGCAAAATCACCGCCAAAGCAGGCAAGAAATCTATCGTCTTAGCCAAGTCATCCAAGACATCCCGCCCGCGTGGCGCAGTGCATGCTTCCGCCCGCGCAGGCAAACACACCGGCGGTATGCAGCGCGTGGTGCTGCGCGGCAAGCATGGCAAGCGCACAGTGCGCTACATGCCCATTCGCACCGTGGCCTTTGTGCCGCCTGCTCCGCCCAAGCTATCGTTCGGTGAAATGGCCGGTCTGCACGGTATGCGCGACGAGCTGGAGCTCAAGTCCAGCGTAGCGCTGGTGATAGACCAAGACACGCGTGAGGTACTGTTCAGCAAAAACGACTCCGCAGTGCTGCCCATCGCCTCGCTCACCAAGCTGATGACCGGCGTAGTTGCCACAGAGGCGCGGCTGGACATGCAAGAGCTCATCACCATCACCGATGACGATGTGAGCACCGAAAAGCGCAGCCCCTCGCGCCTGCGGGTAGGCACCCAGCTGCCCCGTGGCGAGCTTCTGCTGCTGGCCCTGATGAGCAGCGAAAACCGCGCCGCCCACGCCATAGGCCGCAGCCACCCCGGCGGCATGGACCGCTTTGTCCAGCTGATGAACGTCAAGGCCGCCCAACTTGGCATGCGCGACACCCGCTACGTCGAGCCCACAGGCCTGTCCAGCAATAACCAGAGCAGCGCCAAAGACTTGGCCACCTTGGTAGCCCATGCATCGAATAACAGCCAACTGCGCGAGTTTTCCACCGCGACGGACCATCAAGTCGCCGTAGGCGAGCGCACCCTCAACTACGTTAACACCAACCGTCTGATCCGCAACCCCGACTGGGACATAGGCCTGCAAAAAACCGGCTACATCTCTGAGGCCGGGCAGTGCCTGGTCATGCAAACCAAGATAGCAGGGCGCAAGCTCATCATGGTGTTCCTGGACTCCGCAGGCAAGCTCAGCCGCTTGGGCGACGCAGAGCGCGTGCGCCGCTGGGTAGAGAACAACCGTGCAACGGGTGTTACGCCCGTGAGCGTAGTGGCTAAGACACCGCAGGGTTGATCCTACTGGGTCGCGTTGCGGCGATAGAGGGATTTTCGCTGCAAAAAAAGTAGCTGCTACCGCAATATTCTACTGGGCTACAGCCCAATAATGCTTAAAAATGATGTTGGCTTAAGGTCTATGCCGCTGCAGGCACCCGATGCCCCAGCGCGCTCGATATCTCGCGCGCTGTCGCCTCCAGCTTGGGCAGCCAGCCCTCGTCCAGCCGGTCGGCGGGGGCGGAGATGGACAGGCCCGCTACCAGCTTGTCGCTGTCGTCGTAGATACCTACCGCCATGCAGCGCACGCCCAGTTCCAGCTCTTCGTTGTCGCGGGCCATGCCGTACTGGCGGGCTTTGGACAGCTCGCGCTCCAGCACGGGTAGCTGGGTAATGCTGTTTTTAGTGTGGCCTGCAAGACCCGTGCGGGTGGCGTAGGCACGCAGGCGGGGGGCGTCGTCGGCGGCTAAAAACAGCTTGCCGGTAGAGGTAAGGTGCAGCGGCGCGCGGCCACCGATGGCGCGCACCACCTGCATGCCGCTGCGCTCGCTGAAGGCGCGCTCTACATACACAATCTCGTCGCCTTGGCGCATCGACAGGTTGACCGGCTGCTGGGTAAGCTTGTGCAGCTCGCGCATGGGCAGCAGGGCCGCGTCGCGCACGTCCAGGCGGGCTTTCACCAGGTTGCCCAGCTCCAGCAGGCGCATGCCCAGGCGGTAGCTGCCTGCCTCGGGGCGGTCTACATAGCGGCCAATGGTCAGGTCGTTCAAGATGCGGTGCGCTGTGCTGGGGTGCAGGCCGGTTTTTTCGCTGATTTCTTTGAGCGAGATAGCCTCTTCGCGGGAGGCCAGCACGTCGATCAGGCTGAACATGCGTTCCATCACCTGAATGGCGGGGCTGCTGTGCTGGGGGAGAGGTTTTTTCATGGGGTCTTTGCCGTATCTGCTAAGGATGTTGGTTTTTCATCTTGCAGCGGCATTTTACCCTGTGAAATCCATTGGCCTTCGTGTAGCACCTCGCAGGGCATAAATTGCGCTTTGTAGGCCATTTTGTTGCTTTGCGCTATCCAGTAGCCCAGGTACACATGGGGCAGCTGCAGCAGGCGGGCTTGCTCTATTTGCCACAGCACGTTGTAGGTGCCGTAGTGGCAGCGCGGCTCGGGCTCGTAGAAGGTGTAGACGGCGGATATACCTGCGCTGAGCACGTCCAGGATGGATATCATTTTGAGTGCGCCCAGCGTACCCTCAAGCGCGCCCTCGGGTGGTGGCGCGCGAAACTCCACCATGCGGGAGTTAACCCGGCTTTGCAGCAAAAACTGGGTGTACTGATCGATGCTGTCGTGGTCCATGCCGCCGCCAGCGTGGCGACCGTTTTGGTAGCGCAGGTAGAGCTGGTAGTGCTCGGGGACAAAGCCCAGTTTCAGCACTCGCACTTGCAAGCTTTTGTGGGCCGCGAGGGCGCGGCGCTGGCTGCGCTTGGGCACAAACTGGGCTACGTCTACCCGCAGGGGCACGCAGGCTTTGCAGCCATCGCAATAGGGCCGGTAGGTGAACATGCCGCTGCGCCTAAAGCCACTGGCTACCAGCTCAGAGTAAGCCTCGTTGTTGATCAAATGGCTGGGCGTGGCCACTTGGCTGCGGGCGGTTTTGCCGGGCAAATAGCTGCACGGGTAGGCCGCAGTGGCATAAAACTGCAGGGTTTGCAGGGGCAGGTCTTTGAGCAGTGTCACGCCTAGTTTTCCGATGGGTTGTCCGATGGATAGTCCGAAGGAGTTTGCAGGGGTTCTTGCAAAATATGCTGCCAGTATAGAGGCTCAAAGCGCCACGTGGGGGCAGGGCGCTGCGTGGCCAGCGCCACCGCTGCGCAAAAGGCCTCTCGCGGCATCTCGGCAGCGCCCAGGCTGGCCAAATGGGCGGTGTTTTGCTGGCAGTCTATCCGATCTACGCCATACTCGCGGCACAGCGCCACCAGGCCGCTCAGCGCTATTTTTGACGCATCGCTGGCGCGGCTGAACATCGACTCGCCAAACACCGCGCCGCCTACGTTGGTGCAGTACAGGCCGCCGACCAGCTTGCCATCCATCCAGGTCTCCACGCTATGGGCGTGGCCTGCGGCGTGCAGATCGCAGTAGGCGTCTTGCATGTCTTGCACGATCCAGGTGCCCGCTTGGCCCTCGCGCCGGGCGCTGGCGCAGGAGGCAATGACGGCGGCAAAATCGTGGTCTATGCGCAGCTCGCAGCCCGGCTGATAGCTGAACTTGGCCAAGGTTTTGCGCAGGCTGCGGTGCAGCTTAAAGTTGGCTACTTGCAGCACCATACGTGGGTTGGGTGACCACCACAGCACTGGCTGGCCCGCGCTGTACCAGGGGAATATGCCTTGCGCGTAGGCGCTGTTAAGTGTGCTTACGTCCAAGGCCCCACCAGCAGCCAGCAGGCCAGCGGCCTCACTGGCCTGCCCCCAAGCGGTGTCCACAGGCGGAAAGGCATCGCCAGGTTCAAGCCAGGGCAGGCGCAGAGCAGGTGTGTGCATAGTCCTAAAAGTATAGCTGCTCCCGCAATATTCTATTGGGCTACAGCCTTTCTTGGCATTAAAAAAGCTTATTTTACTTGCAGCTCAGGTCGGTAGCAACTTACTGCGCGGTCCAGCCACCATCTACCTGCCAAGCCACACCGCGCACATTGCGCGCGGCTTTGCTGCACAGGAACACCGCCAGCTCGCCCAGCTCTTCGGGCGTGGTGAATTGCATGGAGGGCTGCTTCTCGCCCAGCAGCAGTTTGGCGGCTTCGTCGTTGCCGATGTTCAGCGCTGCTGCCTTGGCGTCCACCTGTTTTTGCACTAGCGGGGTGAGCACCCAACCGGGGCAGATGGCGTTGCAGGTCACGCCGTTGGTCGCGTTCTCTAGCGCGGTCACTTTGGTCAGACCCACGATGCCGTGCTTGGCCGCCACGTAGGCAGATTTCAGCGCCGAGCCTACCAGGCCGTGGGTGGAGGCAATGTTGACAATGCGGCCCCAACCTTTGCCGCCGTCGGCTTTTTGCATGGCGGGCAGGGCCAGGCGGGTGGTGTGGAAGGCGCTGGTCAGGTTAATGGCGATGATCGCGTCCCAGCGCTCGGTGGGGAAGTCTTGCACCGCTGCCACATGTTGAATGCCCGCGTTGTTGACCAAAATATCTACCTGGCCAAAGCGCGCCGCAGCCGCGTGCATCATGGCCTCGATTTCGGCGCTTTTGCTCATATCGGCACCGTGGTACAGCGTTTGCACGCCCAGCGCCTCAATTTCTTTTTGCGGCCCGGCGTAGTCGCCAAAGCCGTTGATGACGATGTTGGCGCCTTGCGCGGCCAGCGCTTTGGCTATGCCCAGGCCTATTCCGCTGGTTGAGCCTGTGACGAGTGCAGTTTTTCCGGTGAGCATGGAGATTCCTTGTGGCTTGCGTTTAATATGGTGGCAATTATCCACCGCCACCCGCTCGCACGCCATGACCGAACCTACGTTGAACTACTTAACTTGCCCCGACGCTACCGGCGGGCACCGCATGGCCTATTGGAGCTGGGGCAACGCTGCCCATCCGCATGTGGTGGTGTGCGTGCACGGCATTTCCCGCCAGGGCCGCGATTTTGACACCCTGGCGCGCGCCTTGGTGGGCCCAGACGGCCAACGCTGCCGTGTGGTCAGCGTAGACATTGCAGGCCGTGGCCACAGCGACTGGCTGAAAGACCCGCGCATGTACCAAGTGCCCGCCTACGCTGCTGACATGGGCGCTCTGCTGGCCAGCCTGCGCGCAGGCGGGGCGCAGACCATCGACTGGGTAGGCACCAGCATGGGCGGTTTGATTGGCATTGCCTTAGCGCCGCAACCAGGTGCCAACTTGCGCAAGCTGGTGCTCAACGACGTGGGCCCGGTGGTGCAGTGGGCCGCGCTGCAGCGCATCAGCAGCTACATCGGCGCTGACCCGCGCTTTGAAACAGAGCAAGAAGGCGCTGACAAAATGTGGGCCGTGTCCACCAGCTTTGGCCCGCATACCCCAGCGCAGTGGCTGGCACTCTCGCTGCCCATGCTGCGCCCTGTGGCGGACGGCAGCGGCGGCAAGTTCAAGCTGCACTACGACCCGGCGATCGCCATCCCAGTCAAAGCCACCACCCCCGAACTGGCTGCGCAGGGCGAGGCCATGCTGTGGCAGCTGTATGACGCGATCACCACCGACACTTTGCTGATTCGCGGGGCGCAGTCTGACCTGATCAGCCAAGAGACCGCACGCGCCATGCAAGCGCGTGGGCCCAAGGCCAAGCTGGTGGAGTTTGCCGGTGTAGGGCACGCCCCCACGTTGATTGCAGCCGACCAAGTAGCGGCTGTGACTGAGTTTTTGTTTGGGTAGTCATCGCGTATGACTGAAACAACCGCGAGCGCGCTATTACGTCTGCAAGCGATACAGCGTATGCCAAGTGCCCGATTTCTGGTACCCCAGCATGAGGGCGCTTGGCATACGCTGTATCGCCGTTACGTAGCCCCAATGAGTCGGCAGGCATGAAGCACGCCCAAGCAGAATCTTCAGCTACCCCAAGCCCGCCCGCAGCGCTAGAAGTAGCCGCATCAGGCTTCTCGCCCCAAGCCCGCGCGATCGAGCATGCCTTGCAGCGCACCCGCGCGTTTGCCGAGCCACTGATAGCGCATGAAACCCTGGATACTGGCGAAAACACGCTGGCCCATGCCGACGCGGTGGCTGCCATTTTGCAAGGCATTGGCGGCTCCGAGGCCATGCAAGCGGCCAGCTACTTGGTGTACGCATGTGATCATCTGAACAAGCCCCAAGCGGTGATAGAAAAAGCCTTTGGCGAGAGCTACGCCACCCTGGCGGTAGAGACCACCAAGTTGGTGCGGGTGCAGCGCCTGTCGCGTGCAGCAGCGATTGGCAAAGCAGGCATCAGCCCCGGCGCAGCCAGCCAAACCGAGAACGTGCGCAAAATGCTGCTGGCCTTTAGCCGCGACCTGCGGGTGGTGATGCTGCGCCTAGCGTCGCGCCTGCAAACCTTGCGCCACTACGCCGCCACCAAGCTGCCCGTGCCCAAGGCGCTGGCCGCAGAGTCGCTGCAGGTGTTTGCGCCGCTGGCCAACCGCTTGGGCATTTGGCAAATCAAATGGGAGATGGAAGACCTGGCGTTTCGGTTTCTGGAACCCGACAGCTACAAAAAAATTGCCAAGCAGCTTGATGCCAAACGCATCGCACGCGAGGCCGTCATGGCGCAGATGCGATCTGATTTAGAGAGCGACTTGCTGGCCGCTGGTGTGCACAGCAGCGTGCAGGCGCGGCCCAAACACATCTACAGCATTGTCAAAAAAATGCGCGGCAAGCAGCTAGGTTTTGACCAAGTGCTGGACGTGCGCGCCATGCGGGTGATAGTGCCCAATGTGGCCGACTGTTATGCCGCCCTGTCCTATGTGCATGCGCGCTACGCCCCCATGCCAGGCGAGTTTGACGACTACATTGCCAAGGCCAAAGCCAATGGCTACCAAAGCTTGCACACTGTGGTGCTGACAGGTGCCACTGCGGATGCAGCAGCAGATGAGGGCGCGCCTGGCCAGCCCACAGAGATACAAATTCGCACCCAGGCCATGCACGACCATGCCGAGACCGGCGTGGCTGCGCACTGGGCCTACAAAGAGGCCGGTGCCAAGGGCTACGCAGGCGTGAGCGCCACCGGTACTTACGATGCCAAAATCGCCGTGCTGCGCCAGTTGCTGGCGTGGGAGCGGGACCTGTCTGCACCTGCCGGAGGCGATGGTGCTGAGGGCGCAAACCTCGCCATAGCGGCCAGCGATGGCGTGCTGGACGACCGCATTTACGTGCTCACGCCCGAGGCTGCAATCGTCGATTTGCCCAGCGGCGCTACCCCGATAGACTTTGCCTACGCCGTACACACCAACTTGGGCCACCGCTGCCGGGGTGCCAAGGTAGACGGGGCCATGGTCACACTCAATACGCCGCTTAAAAACGGCCAAACCGTCGAGGTCAGCACAGTCAAAGAAGGCGGCCCCACGCGCGACTGGCTGAACCTTGAGTTGGGCTATTTAGCCAGCCCGCGCGCGCGCTCTAAAGTGCGCGCCTGGTTCAACGCCATCGCGGTCGAAGAGACGATTGCCAAAGGCCGCGAGGCGGTAGAAAAGCTGCTGCAGCGTGAAGGTAAAACAGCACTCAAGCTGGGCGATTTGGCCGACCAGCTAGGGTTTAAAACCGCAAACGATTTGTTTGAGGTAGTAGGCAAAGACGAGTTCTCTCTGCGCACCATTGAGCAGCTGTTTCGCCCGGCCGAGCCAGAGCTTGACGCCGACGAGCAACTGCTGCTGAAAAAAGCCCGCCAAGCCGAAAAGTTTAAAACCCAGAGCAGCAAAAGCGGCGTGCTGGTGGTGGGCGTAGACTCCCTGCTCACCCAGTTGGCCAAGTGCTGCAAACCCGCACCGCCAGACGCGATAGGCGGCTTTGTTACCCGAGGCAAGGGTGTCAGCATCCACCGCTTTGACTGCCCCAACCTGCGCCAATTGCAGGCCAAAGATGCAGGCCGTGTGATCGACGTAGCCTGGGGACAACCCAAAGCAGGCGCTACCGGCGGCCTGCCCACCTACGCCGTAGACGTGACCGTGCAAGCCAGCGACCGCCCCAGCCTGCTGCGCGACATCGCCGAAGTGTTCAGCAAAGAAAAAGCCCATGTGCAAAGCGTGCAGTCCCAGTCCACCCAGGGCACGGTGTGGATGACGTTGACCGTAGAAGTCACCGATGCCAGCCGACTGGGCAAAGTGCTGGCGGTAGTGGGGCAGGTAGCGGGCGTGCAGTGGGCGCGGCGGCGCTGAGTGCGGCCGTATCTGGCTTGGTCAACTCTATTCGTTGGTTGAACAGAAGTCTTCGCAGGTAGCCGCAACGCGACCCCGTCTACCGCACCCCGTGCGCCTGCAGCAACACCACCAGCGCCCCCGCACCGCCCTGCGCTGGCGTGGCTTGCACAAAAGCCAGCACTTGGTTTTTTTGTATCAACCAGCTGTGTACTTTGTTTTTCAGCACCGGCACTTTGCCCGGTGAACCCAGGCCCTTGCCATGCACTACCCGCACACAGCGCAGGCCGTGCTTGTAGCTTTCGCGGATAAAACCGCCTAGCGCCTCGCGCGCCTCGTCGGTGCGCAGGCTGTGCAGATCCACCTGAGACTGGATGCTCCAGTCGCCCTTGCGCAGCTTGCGCGTCACGTCGATACCAATGCCGGGGCGACGAAAGCTTAAGCTCTCATCCGCGTCCAGCAGG
This sequence comes from Polaromonas sp., assembly GCA_031390175.1. Taxonomy (GTDB): domain Bacteria; phylum Pseudomonadota; class Gammaproteobacteria; order Burkholderiales; family Burkholderiaceae_C; genus JAAFIP01. Next base: position 3,836 of record JANMTF010000331.1, on the reverse strand, counting down.
CTGCTGGTGTCCCACTCGTCACTCATGGTCTCGCGCAGCACATTTTGTTCGTCCAACTGCTGTTGCACGGGAATGGGGGCGGGCTGCGCGGGCGCTAGCGGGGTGCGCTCTTTGCGGGGCAGGGGTTTGACCTGGCCCACAAAGCTGGCAAAAATTTCTTTTTCTTCGCGCAGCTTTTTAGCCTGTGCGACGCGCGCAGCCTCCAGCGCCACCCGCTCAGCGGCTTGGCGGTCGATTTCTTTTTTAACGCTTTTCAAGTCGGCCAAGCTGACCAGTTTGGTGGCTTTCATACGCGGCCTCCTGCGCCAGGTATCAGGCCCAGCTCCACCATCGAGACCGCCGCACTGGCGCTGACGATGATGTGGTCCAGCACGCCAATGTCAATCAAGCCCAGGGCCGCGCTGAGCTTGCTGGTCATGGCGATGTCTGCCGGGCTGGGGGTGGGCTGGCCACTGGGGTGGTTGTGCGCCAGCACCACGTTGCTGGCGCGGTGGTGCAGGGCGCGCAGCACTACCTCTCGCGGGTACACGCTGGTGTGGGTGAGGGTGCCGCGAAACAGCTCTTCGATGCCCAGCAGCTCTTGCTGTACGTTAAAAAACAGCACCGCAAACACTTCATACGGCTTGCTGCCCAAGTGCAGGCGCACGTAGTCGCGCAGTTGCTGGGGTGTCTCGATGCTGGGTTTGGTCTGCAGTTGTTCGGCCAGCGCGCGGCGGGCCAGCTCTAGCACAGCCACCACCTCCGCGCGCTTGGCGGGCCCCAGGCCTTTGATGCGTTTTAAATCCTCGGCAGAGGCGCTGAGCAGCCCCGCCATGCCGCCAAAGCTGTCCAGCAGCTCCTGGGCCATTACCAGCACGTTTTTGCCCTGTATGCCGGTGCGCAGCAGCAGGGCCAGCAGCTCGGCATCGCCCAGGGCTTGCGGGCCGCGTGCCAGCAGTTTTTCGCGCGGGCGGGCATCGGGGGGCAGGGATTTAAGCAGCATGATGGGGGCTAAAAAGCGTGGGCTTTGGAGGGTTTCTACAATAGGGCATTGCGCAACGCAGTTTACGCACATTTTCATGCCCCTCCCATTTACGTCCGCCACTACGTTCCCCGCTCATGCCCCAGATCGAAGCCAGCTCTTTTCTCACCCTGCATTACCGCCTCAGCGGCCCAGCGGGAGACATCATCAATACCTTTGACGGTAAACCCGCCACCTTGTCGCTGGGCGCGGGCGAGCTCTCACCCGCCGTAGAGCAACGCCTGCTAGGGCTAGAGGAGGGCGCGCGCAGCACCTTTACCCTGCCCGCAGGCGAGGCCTTTGGCCCGCGCAACCCCGATATGCTGCAATGGGTGGCCAAAAAGCTGCTCACCCAGCTGGGCGACCCGCTGGAAAAATACGCCGCTGGCGACGTGGTGCAGTTTCCTACGCCCGATGGATCAGGTCAGTACGCAGGCGCAGTGGTGCAGGCCGACGAAGGCCGTGTGTTGTTTGACTTTAACCACCCGCTGGCAGGCCAGCCGGTGACGTTTGAAGTGCATGTGATTGGAGTGTTGTAATGGCGAACGAAATGTCGAGCGTGGGGGTGGAAATCCTTTTGGCTGAACCGCGCGGCTTTTGCGCGGGCGTAGACCGGGCGATTGAAATCGTGGAGCGTGCGCTGCAAAAGTTTGGCAACCCCATCTATGTCCGCCACGAAATTGTGCACAACACCTATGTAGTGAATGACCTGAAAGCCAAGGGCGCTATCTTCATCGAAGCGCTGGAAGACGTGCCTGAAGGGGCCACGCTGGTGTTCAGCGCCCACGGCGTGCCCAAGGCAGTGGAACAGGAAGCCATCAGGCGGGGCTTTCAGATCTTTGACGCCACTTGCCCCTTGGTGACCAAAGTGCATGTGGAGGTAGCCAAGCTGCACAAAGAGGGCTACGAGTTCATCATGATCGGCCACAAAGGCCACCCCGAGGTGGAGGGCACCATGGGGCAGCTAGACTACGGCATCCATCTGGTAGAAGACCTGGAAGGCGTGGCCCATGTGCAGCCGCTGCAAACCGCAAAACTGGCCGTCGTAACCCAAACCACGCTGAGTGTGGACGACACCGCCGAGATCCACGCCGCCATTCGCACGCGCTTTCCGCAGGTGCGTGAGCCCAAACAGCAAGACATTTGCTACGCCACCCAAAACCGCCAAGACGCTATCAAAGTCATGTCGCCCCAGGTAGAGCTGGTGATCGTGGTGGGCAGCCCCACCAGCTCCAACAGCAACCGTTTGGCTGAGCTGGCCCGCAAGCTGGGCGTGCGCAGCTACATGATCGATAGCGCCGCTGAGCTCCAGCCGCAGTGGTTTGAAGGTGTCAGCCGCGTAGGCCTTACCGCAGGCGCTTCTGCGCCCGAGGTGCTGGTGAAAGAAGTGATCGAGCGCATCAAAGCCCTGGGCGCAGTGGCCATACGCAAACTGGACGGCATAGAAGAGACCATCAAATTCCCGCTGCCCAAAGGGCTCAAGCTCGCCGCCAGCGAGCATATTGCCGACTCTATACTGCACGCCAGCGGAAAGTAGCGCTGTGATTGACCCACTACGCTCTGAAATAAATAGCTGCTTGCGCAACATAGACAAAGGCTACAGACACTTTATTCACCAAACCCCGCTGTGGGTCATGCCCGGCAAAGCGCTGGGCATAGACTGCGCGCAAGTGTGGCTCAAGCTGGAGCATCTACAAACTGGCGGCAGCTTTAAAGTGCGTGGCGCACTTCACCGGCTGTTGTCCAACGCCGTGCCCGCCAGTGGCGTGGTGATCGCCTCGGGCGGCAACGCGGGCATTGCCTCAGCGCTCGCAGCGCGCGAACGTGGTGTGCCCTGCGAAGTGTTTCTGCCCGAAGTCTCGACCCAGGCCAAGCGTGCCCGCCTGCGCGCTATCGGCGCTACCGTCACCGTGACAGGCGCAGCCTACGCCCAAGCCTACGCCGCCAGCGTAGAGCGCCAAAAAATCACAGGTGCATTGCAAAACCACGCCTACGACCAGATCGAGGTGGTAGCCGGTGCTGGGACGCTAGCCGCCGAGATCCAGGCCCAGCAAGGCGCGCTGCCGGACACCATGCTGGTCAGCGTAGGCGGCGGCGGCCTGATAGCGGGCATCGCCGCCCACTGCCAGGGCCGCAGCAAGGTCATTGCGCTAGAGCCGCGCTTGGCGCCCACCTTGTATGAAGCACGCAAAGCCGGCCAGCCGGTAGACGTAGCCGTCAGCGGTGTGGCGGCCGACTCGCTGGGGGCCAAGCGCATTGGCGCTATCGCCTGGCAGGTGCAGCACACTGCCGTGCACGGCGCGCTGCTGCTGGAAGACGATGCCATCCGCGCCGCCCAGCTGTGGCTATGGCGCGAACTGAAACTGGCGGTAGAGCCCGCCGCAGCGCTGGGCCTGGCCGCCCTGCAAACCGGCGTGTACACGCCGCGTGCTGACGAGACGGTGTGTCTGGTGCTGTGCGGCGCCAACATGGACCCCGCAAGCCTGAACGGCTAAATGGGCGCTACACATACAGTAGCTGCTCCCGCATTATTCTAAAGTTCTGCAGGCCTATTGATATCTTAAATAGGCCTCCCGACAGCCAAATTTAAGGTTTTTTCTCGCCGTGCGGGCCATTTGCATCGGCCGGCAGGGCGTTAAATTATGCGAATTTGCTAAACACGCATAACTTTTTCAAAACAAATCGCTAAAATGCTTATTTTTCGTTAAATAAATCACGAATTTTTCCTAAAATAAAGCTAAATTCTCTGAAGTACATAAATTCGCATAATTTAAGGTTTTTCCGGCAGCTGCTGGGAACCTGTGAGGCATGAAAAAACCTCAAAATAGGCTGTTTT
>JANMTF010000305.1:0-7450 GCA_031390175.1 Polaromonas sp. | reverse complement strand
CTCACGCCCAACCTGGGCCATTGCCTGAGCGTGTTTGGCGTGGCGCGGGAGGTGTCCGCCATTACGGGTGCGCCTTTAAACGTGACCAGTTTTCCTGCCGTGGTGGCAACCCACAACGCCAAGCTGCCCGTCAAAATATTTGCACCAGACCTGTGTGGCCGCTTTTCGGGTCGTATTGTCAAAGGGGTGAACACCAAGGCCAAAACACCCCAGTGGATGGTCGACAAACTGGCACGTTGCGGCCAGCGCAGTGTGACGGCCCTGGTGGACATTTCCAACTATGTGATGTTCGAGTACGGCCAGCCTACCCATATTTTTGACCTGGACAAAATCCACGGCGGACTGGTCGTGCGCTGGGGCAAAGCGGGCGAGAGCCTGAAGCTGCTAAACGGCAATACCATCACCATCGACGGCAAAGTCGGCGTGATTGCGGATAACCAAGCCGTTGAATCGCTGGCTGGCATCATGGGTGGCGACAGCACCTCGGTCACCGACGACACCCAGAACATCTACATCGAAGCCGCTTTCTGGTGGCCCGAAGCCGTGGCGGGCCGTTCGCGCCGCTTTAACTTTTCTACCGACGCAGGTCACCGCTTTGAGCGCGGCGTGGACCCGAGCCAAACGGTGGAGCACATCGAGCGCATTACGCGGCTGGTGCTAGAGATCTGCGGCGGCCAGGCCGGGCCAATGGATGACCAACAGGTGAGCATGCCCGTGCGCAAACCGGTGCAGTTGCGCGTGGCACGTGCCAGCAAGGTGATTGGCATGCCCGTGACCGCCGCGCAGTGCCTGGATGCCTTCAAACGCCTGGGTCTGCCAGCTACTGAAGCACAGTCTAGCGACGCAGAGCAGGGCAAGAGCCATAACGCACCTGACGAAGCGGTCATCACCGTCACGCCGCCCGCCTACCGTTTTGACATCAATATCGAAGAAGACCTGATCGAAGAAGTGGTGCGCCTGATCGGCTTTAACAACCTGCCCGCCACCGCACCCATCGCCCCGGTTGAACCACAAACGCGCTCGGAGACGCAGCGTGGCCGTTTTGCCGTGCGCCGTGCCCTGGCTGGCCTGGGCTACCAAGAAACGATCAACTTCAGCTTTGTCGAAGAGCGTTGGGAAACCGAGCTGGCGGGCAATGCCAACCCGATCAAACTGCTCAACCCGATTGCCAGCCAACTGAGCGTGATGCGCTCGTCCCTGCTGGGTAGTTTGCTGCAAATTTTGAGGCACAACCTGGACCGAAAGGCCGACCGCGTGCGTATTTTTGAACTGGGCCGCGTGTTCATGCGCGATGCCAGCGTGAAAACCAGTGACACGCAGGTGGCAGGCATCTTGCAGCCGCTACGTATTGCAGGCCTGGCCTTTGGTGGTGCTGTGCAGCGCCAGTGGAGTGCCAAGGACGCAGCTGCCGACTTTTTTGATGTGAAGGGCGATGTCGAAAGCCTGCTGGCCCCACAGCAAGCCAGCTTTGTGGCGGCAGAGCATCCCGCCATGCACCCCGGCCGGTGTGCGAAGGTGATGCTGAACGGCCAAGAGATTGGCGTGATCGGCGAGCTGCATCCGCGTTGGAAGCAAGGCTACGAGCTGCCACAAGCGCCCATCCTGTTCGAGCTGGATCTGGCTGCCGTGATGCAGCGCGACTTGCCTGCCGCCAAGCCGATTGCGAAGTTCCAGGACGTAGAGCGCGACATCGCCGTCATTGTGCGCGAGGGCGTGGGCCACGCTGCGCTGATGGCGGCTGTGCACGCCGCGCCGACGCAAGGGCTGCTGCAAGACGCTTTGTTGTTTGACGTGTACCGCCCCAAAGAGCATAGCGTGGGCATGGAGCAGGGCGAGAAAAGCCTGGCCGTGCGCTTGACCTTGGCAAGCCTTGAGGCCACGCTGACCGAAGAGCAGATTGAGGCAGCAGTGGCTGCGGTGCTCAAGCAATTGCAGCAAGACCTTGGCGCGCGCTTGCGTGCATAAGGCGCAGCAACATACAATACACCCATAGTTTTATATAAAATAAGGTTGTAGCCCAATAGAATATTGCGGTAGCAGCTATAAAAAACGGAGCACATTCATGGAATTCACGGTAGAGAGTTTAGAAACCCCAGCCCTCACCAAGGCGCAGTTGGCTGACTTGCTGTTCGATCAAATTGGTTTGAATAAACGCGAATCCAAAGACATGATTGACGCGTTCTTTGAGCTGATTGCGGGCAGTGTGGTGGAAGGCACTGACGTGAAAATCTCCAGCTTCGGCAACTTTCAAATCCGCACCAAAGCCCCGCGCCCGGGGCGCAACCCGCGCACCGGTGAGGCGATCCCTATCGATGCAAGGCGCGTGGTTACCTTCCACGCCAGCCACAAGCTCAAAGAACAAATTCAAGGCTAATCTGTCGTTAAAAAGCTTTGGGGCAGAGCGCATTTTGGTTTATTTTCAGGCCGCTTCACAACCCTGGGCGCGCTGCGTCGATAGTCATATTTAGCCTGGATTTCCGTCGTTTCTGCAAATAGCTGTTACACAGTTCGCTCTACATTTCTGAGCGCAAAATTACAACAAATTCAAAGAGTTAGCGCGCATTGTCAAAGTAGTTTGCAACTTCCCTCAAGTTGGAGTAAATTTCGAGGTCTAGCTTGTAGAACGTTGATTTCAATGGAGAAATCCCTCCCCGCCATTCCTGTTAAGCGCTACTTCACCATCGGTGAGGTCAGTGAGCTGTGTGACGTCAAGCCACATGTGCTGCGCTATTGGGAGCAGGAGTTTACCCAGCTCAAACCCATGAAGCGGCGCGGCAACCGCCGCTACTACCAGCACCACGAGGTGCTGATGATCCGCCGCATCCGCGATCTGCTGTACGACCAGGGCTTTACCATCAGCGGCGCACGCAACAAGCTGCACGACTTGGTGCAAACCGAGAGAGACCGTCGCAAGGCCGGTGAGGTGATGCTGGACGGCATCGACGTGATCGAAGGCGGCGACTCAGAATTTCCAGCCGACATGGTGGACAGCGATTTCTCTGACAGCGTGGCCGACATTGAACCCGACTCCATCCACGTGCCGCTCATGCAACTGCGCCGCGAGTTGTATGAGATTCGCGAACTATTGGCTGTTGCAGGCTGATTGAGCACGCCTTATCAAGTTATAATTCGAGGCTTCGGTGTGTGGCGCAGCCTGGTAGCGCACTTGCATGGGGTGCAAGGGGTCGAAGGTTCGAATCCTTTCACACCGACCAGTAGATTTCAAGGCTTAGCCGGTATACACCAGCTAAGCCTTTTGTCTTTATGCGGCTGGTGCGCCAGCTTGTGCCAACGGGTGTGCCCGCGCAAAGGCATCCAGGTTCAAACAGCGATTGACGATGCCCTCTAACCGTGGGGCTTGCGACAAATCAACTTTGAACAGGCGTGCACCCACTACATGCGATGCCAGCGCCAGGTCGGCCATGGAGACCTGGTCGCCGTGTGCGTACAGGCCGGTTTCCTTGTCGTTGGTCAGCCGCGCTTCGATAGCCTCGCTGCCCTTGGTGATCCAGTGGGTGATCCACTTCATGCGGGTTGCCTCGTCCAGACCATACTCTTGTTCCAGAAAATTGCGCACACGCGGAACGATCAGGGGGTGGACATCAGCACTCGCCATTTGTGCCAGCGAGCGTACCCGCGCTTTGCCGGCAGCTTCCGCTGGGAGCAGGGGGTCGCTGGGCCAAGTGTCGTTGATGTAGTCAATGATCGCCAGCGATTGGCTCAGGTGCAGTCCATCGTGGTCGAGCAGGGGCAGGACATGTTGCGGGTTCAGACTGTGGTAGCTGGGTGCAAATTGCTCGCCCTTGCTCAGGTCAATGATGCTTTCCGTGTAGGCAATTTTTTTAAGGTTCAAGGCTGCGCGCACCCGAAAACTTGCCAGGGAACGCCAGTAGCCGTAGAGAGTGACTGTCATGGAAAGAGCTTTTTCAAAAGAGGTAATACAGATTTGCCAGGGAATTGATTGTTGACACGATGCTGCGGCAAGCGTGCGCACCTATGCTGATTTTTCCTGAGCAATAAAGTCCTTGATCGTGGCCATGAACACGTCAGGCGCTTGCAGTTGCGGCACATGTGCGCAACCTTTGAGCTCGACAAATTTGGCGTTGGGCAGACCCGCAGCCAGCTCGCGGGACATCGGTGGCGGCGTGGCCTCGTCTTGCTCGCCCACCATCACCAGCACGGGTACGGTGACCGCAGCCAGAGATGGGCGCAGATCGAGCGTGGACAGGGCTTCGCAGGCACCGTGGAAGGTTTGCACATCCACCGCCAAAAAGCGCGCTTTGCGGTCTGCAATCAGGTCCGGGCTTTGCTGCTGAAACTCGGGGGCAAACAGGCGGCGCATGGCCACATCGGCTATCGCGCCCAGGCCTTTGTCTTTGGCCGCTGCGGACATGCCTTTGAAGGCAGCGCGGCCGGGCTCGGAGAAGGCTGCGCCACAGTCGGCCAGCACCAGGCGCGCCGCGATGCCTGGGTGGCGGATGGCGGTGAGCAGGGCGATAAAACCGCCATAGCCGTTGCCCAGCAGGATGGGGTCGCGTTGCAAGCTCATGGCTTTAATGCCTGCGGCTATATGGTCAGCAATGTCTTCCAGTTTGCCGCCGACAAAATCAGAGTCGCCAAAGCCAGGCAGATTCAGGGCGATGACATGGTGAGTGTATGCCAAGGGCTGGGCAATCAAATCAAAGCTGCTTTGATCTGCCAACAGGGAGTGGAACAGCACGATGGGCGTGCCTGTTCCAGCGACTTTGGCGCTTAAACGTTGGGTGCCGACGGTGACGCTGGTGTTTTTAAATTCAATCACAGCGTGTGGGTTGGATGATTGCATAAAGTGCCTTCATGGAAAAGGAAATTGAAAATGAAAATCACGCACCGTAGTGCGTGAGAAAGGAGGTTGGCTTAGTTCAAACGGGCCTGCTTGGCGGTGTCTTTGTACCAGTCAAAGGGCGTGTCATCCAGGCGCAGCATGACGCTCTTGGTTTCAAAGTGCTGGTCAAAGGACTCTGTGCCGCATTCACGGCCAATGCCCGATTCCTTGATGCCGCCCCAAGGTGAGGCGGGATCCAGGCGGTGGTGGTCGTTGATCCAGACTATGCCGCATTTCAGGCGCGCGGCCACACGGTGCGCACGGGTAATGTCGTTGGTGCGGATGGCACCGGCCAGGCCAAAAGGTGAGTCGTTGGCCAGCGCCAAGCCTTCGGCTTCGGTGGAGAATTTGCTGACCGACACAAAGGGGCCAAACACTTCTTCCTGAAAGATGCGCATCCGTGGGGTCACGTCGGCAAACACCGTGGGTTCGACAAAAAAGCCATTGCTCAAAGAGGGATCGGACGGGATTTTGCCGCCTGCTACCAGGCGCGCCTTGTCTTCTTCCAGGCCAATCTTGATGTAGTTCAGCACCCGTTGCTGCTGGCGCGCAGAGACCACAGGGCCCAGTTGCACCGTGGGGTCGGCCGGGTTGCCAATGCGGATCGACTTGGCTTTGGCGGCGAGCTTTTCGACAAACTCGTCGTACACTTTTTCTTGCACGATCTGGCGGCTGCCGCAGATGCAGGTTTGCCCGGCGCCGATGAAGCCGCCAAAGGCCGCGTAGTTGACGGCCTGGTCTACATCGAAGTCATCAAACACCAGCACCGGGGTTTTGCCGCCCAGCTCCAGGGTTTGGTGGGCAAAGTTGCTGCCCGCCAGCGCGCCAGTAATGCGGCCGGCTTCGGTGCCGCCAGTCAACACCCATTTGGCCAAGCCAGGGTGTTCGGCCAGCGCCTTGCCGGTCGTTGGCCCCAGGCCTGTGACCACGTTGAAAGCGCCCGGGGGCAGGCCTGCATCCACAAACAGCTTGGCTAAACGCAAGGTGGTCAGTGGCGTGTATTCCGAGGGTTTGACCACCGTGGTGCAACCCGAGGCCAGCGTAGGTGCCAGGCTTTTCACCATGATCATCAGGGGGTGGTTAAACGGTGTGGAGTTGCCCACCACGCCGATGGGACTGCGGATGGTGTAGTTCAGGTAATTGCCATCGACCGGGATGACCGAGTCGCGCCGCGCAATGGCCAGGCCCGCGTTGTAGCGAAAGAAGTCGGGCAGGCGAGAGATTTGCGCCCGGGTTTCGTTCAGCGAGCGGCCGTTGTTGGCCGTCTCCAGCTGGTACATCTCGTCCAGGTTGGCCTCAAACACATCGGCTAGTTTGTTGATGAGCTTGGCACGGGTGCGGTTAGACATTGTGCCCCACTCGTCGCTGTGAAAGGCCGCTTGCGAGCTGCGCACCGCGCGGTCCACATCGGCATCGCTGGCATGGCTGATCTGCGCCAGCAATGCGCCCGTGGCGGGGTTGATGACATCGAGCAGGTCGGGCCGGGTGGCGGGTACCTCGCGTCCGTCGATGAAGAGCCCATGAACGGCTACGGGGTTTGCGTTACTGGAAGTTGACATGAAGTGTCCCAAGTGAAGTAAAAGAAAGAGAACGGAGAGAGGTGAAAATTTAAGCGGTAATTGCGCTGCGGGCAATCGCGTTGCTCACCCGTTTGCCTGCCGCCTGAATGTGCTGCTCGGCCAGCCGCTGGGCGCGCTTGGTGGCGCGCGCTTGCAGGGCATCGATGATGCCGCTGTGCTCGTGGACGAGCGACTGCGGATCGCCTTTTTTGATATTACTCAGGCTCATATGGACGGCCCGCTCCATCAGGTCAATCAGGTCGATCAACTGGTCGCGCATGCGAGCGTTGCCACCCAAGTGCGCCAGGCTTCTATGAAATGCGCGGTTGTAGGCGATAAAGCCACCTTCCCAGGTCTTGGCATCAAACTGGCGGAAGGTATCGAGCGCCTGCAACTGCGTGTCGCTGGCGTACAGCACGATGCGCTCGACACAGGCGCGCTCCAGCGCGGCGCGCAGGTGGAACATGTCCAGCACATCGCTCAGCGATACGGGTGCCACGCGGTAGCCTTGGCGGGGCAGGGTGATGACCAAGCCCTCGCGCTCCAAGCGCATCAGGGCATCACGCACGGGGGACTTGCTCATGCCGAAACGCTCGGCCAGCTCAGCCTCGCGCAGCTCAGTGCCAGGCGCCAGAGTGCAACTGATCATGTCGGCACGCAGCTGCGCATAGACCGTCTCGCGCAAGAGGCGGTTGCCGGTGTCGGGGGCTGAAGTGTCGATGGCGGAGAGCATATTAAAAAATATCAGATTGTTCTATTTTTACATAAAAAACATCGATTTTTGAAAATCCAGAGTAACTTGATTTGCTAGCCTATTGACGTTTTCCCCTAGAGAATAGATGCATTATTTCGATGTTGGATCATAATTTGGGTCAAGTCGTAATATATCATGAGGGTGTAAATATTTAGCAAAATTGCCTCAGGAGCCTTCCATGCCCAAACATCTACTATCCCTCGCCGTATCTGCTGCCTTGCTCAGCGCCAGCTGGAGCACCGCCCTCCATGCCGCCGATAAAGACCCGATCCG
>JANMTF010000252.1:0-3500 GCA_031390175.1 Polaromonas sp. | reverse complement strand
TGCGCGCCAGCTTCGGAGCGGCCAATCTTGAAGGCGACGATGGGTTTGTCTGCTGCGGCAGCCTTGCGGCAGGCGGCTTTAAAGCGCTCCGCGTTGCGCACGGTTTCGATATAGAGCACGATCACGCGGGTGGCCGGGTCGTCCGCCAAAAAGTCCACGCAGTCGGCCAAGTCAATGTCTACTTCGTTGCTGGTGGCAATCAGTTTGGACAGACCCACGCCGCGCGCCGAGGCCCGCGAGAGCAGGGAGCCCAAAATACCGCCACTTTGCGAGACCACGCTGATAGCGCCCCGGCTCAAATGCGCCATGTCCAGCGCGCCACTGGGCGAGAGCACGATGCCGTCGGTCAAGTTCACCAAGCCAATGGTGTTGGGGCCTAGCAGGCGCATGGGCGCGAGACTGCTGTCTGATCGAGTAGCAGCCGCTATGAGCGCCGCTTGCCGCGCCGCACCTGCGGGGCCGGTCTCCGCATACCCACTGGCCAGCACAATGCAGGCGGGCACGCCCAGCGCCGCCAGCTCGCGCACAGCAGCCTGTGCGCGGTCAGCGCCGAGCAGCACCATGGCTACATCGGGCACTTCTGGCAGATCTGCAATGTTCGCGTAACAGGGCAAGCCGCTGATCTCTGTGGCGCGGGGGTTGACTGGGTAGATCGCGCCCTTGAAGCCTTGTTTTTGCAGATAAAAAATCGGGCGGCCTGCGGTTTTACTGGCATCAGCAGATGCACCAATCACCGCAACCGAACGCGGATGGAATAGGCGTTGCAATGACATCATTGCGCCGCTGTCTTGTTCAAAAACGCCATCACGGCTGCGCGGTGCTCGCTGCTGGTATAGCAAATGCCTTGCGCCTGGCTACCCTGCGCAAATATCTGCTGGGCGGGCAATTCAAAGCTATGGTTCAAAATAGTTTTACCCAACGCCAGCGCCGTAGCAGAACCCTTGGACAGCTCGGCCGCCCAAGCCTGCGCGTCCGCCACCAAGCGCTCGGCGCTGGTGCTGCGGTCGGCAATACCCAAAGACAGGGCCTCTGCGCTATCAACTTTGCGCCCGGTAAATATCAGTTCCTTGGCTTTCGGCAAACCCACGCGGCGCGGCAAAAAATACATGCCCCCACCGTCGGGGATGATGCCCCGGTGAATGTACGACCAGGTAAAGCTGGCAGGCTCACTGACCATAATGAAGTCGCAGGCCAAGGCGGTGTCCGCCCCCAGGCCTGACGCCGCGCCGTTGACGGCGGCAATGGTGGGTTTGGGCAGGGTATGCAACAGCGTTTGCACATGGTGCACGCCTTGCTGGCGCGACCAGCCGTTAAAGGCAATCTCACCCGTGGGCGCAGACATGCGCTTTTCCATACCCGCAATATCGCCACCCGCGCAAAAGCCTTTGCCCGCGCCCGTGAGCACCAGGGCGCGAATGGCTTTGTCGCTACCTACGCGCTCTAGCGCCTGGGCAAACTGCGCGCGCATGGCATCGCTCATGGCGTTGCGTTTGTCGGGGCGATTCAGGGTAATGGTGGCAATGCCACCTGCATTGACGGAAAGATCGATCAAGGTGTCACTCATCAGAGCTCCTGTGTTTTCTTGCATATCTTGCTGCGCATTTGAGACTCAGTCACAGAGAGTTGCAAGGGTTTTAGTCGGCGGTAATTTTGGCGCTTTGTATCACTTTGCGCCAGCGAACTACCTCGCCTTTAAAGTAGTCGTCCAGCTCTTGCGGCGCGCCTGCACTGACCACCAAGCCCTCTTCCACCACGCGCTTTTGAAACACCTCCGATTGCGCGGCTTTCTTGGCTGCGGCATGCAGCCTGGCAATCACCTCGGGTGGCGTGCCTGCGGGCGCGAACAGGCCATACCAGCTGTCGGCTGCATAGGCCTTCAGTTCCGGCACCCCTGAGTTGGACAGGCTAGGCACCTGCGCCAGCCGCGCCACGGGCGAGCGCTCTTGCGTCGTCACTGCCAGGGCGCGTAGCTTGCCGCTTTCAATAAACCCGCCCACGGCCGCAGCGGTGGCAAACATCATGTCTACCTGCCCGCCCAGCAAATCAGTCAGCGCTGGCCCTGCACCGCGATAAGGAATGTGCAGCATGTAGGTTTTGGTAAGCGATTTGAATAACTCACCCGCCAAGTGGGCCGACGTGCCGGTACCCTGCGAGGCAAACGACAAGCGGCCAGGCTGGGCCCGGGCCGCATTCAAGATGTCTTGCACGGATTTATAGGAACTGTCAGAGCGCACCACCAGCACGTTGGGCGAGCGCCCGATCAACATGACGGGCGTAAAGGCTTTGTCGTAGCTGTAAGGCAGCTTGGGCAGCAAACTGGGGTTCACCGCGTTGGCAAAAGTGGCCATCACCAAGCTGTAGCCGTCTGCCGGACTTTTGGCCACCAAGTCCGTGCCTATCACCGTGCCACCGCCCGCCTTGTTGTCCACGATCACGGGCTGCCCCAGCTCTTGCGCCATCACGCCAGACAAGGTGCGGGCAATCAAGTCCGTGCCCCCGCCGGGTGCGAATGGCACGATGATGCGCACCGGTTTATCAGGGAAGGCGTGGGCCGGCGCTATGGCCAGGCAGGCCCAGCCAACTACCGTTAAAAACACAAACCGCCGCGTGTGAATCGTCATACTTTTAACCTGCCCTCTAAGTCCTGTAAGCTGTAAGCCGTGCATCAATCTCTGAAACTCGCATCCATCCGGTCGAGCATGCGCAAGAGCGCGGGCCATTCCATCAGGCCGTAAGGCCTGCGTTTTTGCGGCTGGTAGTTCATATAGGTCTCCTCCAGCACCTGCTGGGACACCACTTGAAAGGGCGTGTTGCAGCCCATGGCCGCCACCTGGGCGCGGCAGGACAGCTCCAGCCGGTGCATCCAGTTGAATGCCTCGCCTATGCTGCGGCCACAGGTCAGCAGGCCGTGGTTACGCAGCACCATCGCTTCGCTGCTGCCGAGATCTTTCACCAGCGAGGCCTGCTCCGTCATGTCCAGCACCACGCCGCAGTAGTCGTGGTAGGCAATTTTTAAAAACCGCATCGAGGTTTGGTTGATGGGCAGCAACCCGCAGGCCAGGCTGGACACCGCCAGGCCTGCTGCCGTGTGGGTGTGGATGACACAGTTCACCTCGGGCCGCGCTTCGTGCACGGCGCTGTGCAAAATAAAGCCGGGGATGTTGATGGTGTAGTCCAGCGCGCCAAAATCGGGCTTGAAGAGCAGTTTGCCGCTGTGGTCAATTTTGACCAGGCAGGAGGCGCTCATCTCTTCGTACATCATGCCGTAGGGGTTGGTGAGAAAAGCCTCTGGCTCGCCCGGCACCCGCAACGTAATGTGGTTGGCCATCATGTCAGACATGCCGTAGTGCGCCACCAGACGGTAGCAGGCCGCCAGATCGATGCGGGCTTGCCATTCCTCTGGAGTAACCTGGTTTTGCAATGAGGGCAGTTGCAGTCTGCCGTTGATCGTTGTAGTCATGTGGGTATCCTTGGTTCGTGATGCGCTTGTTGCAAGCTCG
>JANMTF010000237.1:0-11825 GCA_031390175.1 Polaromonas sp. | reverse complement strand
TAAGGGACTTAGAAATTATAAAAATACCGTTTTAGGATGAATGGTTATGTCCCACCAGTTTAGCTCTGCGGAGCGTTCCAGTCGAAGTTCAAGGTCCTTCTTTTCGTTGCTGCATAGTTTGATCCCTTTCTCGTAAACGGCATCAACCAAGCATGCCATGGTGCGCATGCCTTTCCAGCAAAAGTTGCCAGCCCGATTGATGACCGCATCCGTGGTGCTGAGCAAGTAGCCGTTCCATGATTTTTCCAGCCCCGCCCAGTAGCGCTCGATGGCGTTGTATTTGCTGTGATAGGGCGGATAGTAGACCAGTCGAACACACAACCCCGTCATGTCCGCAAACTCCGCCATGCGCAGAAGGAATTGACTGCGTCGTCCATTGCATTCAGGCCCGTTGTCCAAATTGATGACGAGCTGCTTGATCCCTGGCAGTTGCGCCTCTCTGTGCTGCCACCACAGGAGCAATCCATCGACCATGAAGTCGCTGGTCTTGTAGTTCGTGCCAAAGAACAAAAATGTTTGGCCACTGACCGCCTCCAGTATGCCGCCGGGGATCAACTTTTCCTTCATGCACATGTCATGGTCTAACGCTTTGACTGCCTCGATTGCGCGCGAACGGCCACCTCTGGAGTAGTCGCCAACATGGACCGTCGCCTTGGTGTCTATGCTGATTCTCAAAGTGTGCTGATCCAGATCGGCCAGTGCGTTCACGCCTCTGACGTTTTCAAAGATGGCATCTGTTTCGTCGGTTTTTTTGAACCTTGGATTTGGCCACTGTACGCAGTCGGTAATCTTGGCGGTTCAAGAGATTGGAGATAGTGCGCACACTGGGCAGCGATTGTTCAGGCCAACCCCTTTGTACGAGCGCCTCGTGTACCGTCTTGGCCGTCATGTTGGTGTACAGCAAGGTGGTGCGCAGGCTCGACTCCGATTCGCTGTGAGGCTCCATGATGGTCTGTATCTCCGCCAAAAGCTTGGGATGTTTGTCTTCTGTTTTAGGCTTGCCTCGGGCGGTGATGTCACTAATGCAGGCAATGCCAGTTTGATATTCACGAAGGCCCAACTCAACGGCGTTTCGATTCCAACCGAACACATCCTCCGCCACACGCCGCTTGCCATCAAGCAACGCCATCGTTACATCACCCATCGCCTGGCGTCGCGCCGGCCATGCAATCAAATCAATCAGACGTCCAATCAACCCCACCATCTCCGCCGACACGCCGTTGCGCTCCAGTGTGCTTGTCTTCATATGCAGTCACTCCAATAGTGCAGAATGAAGATATTATAAACGGTACTTTAGTAATTACTAATTCCCTTAGCGCATCACGCTGAGCAAGGCCCGAGCGTTGGCGCGCAGCTGTGCAGCTTCGTAGCGGCTTTGGCCGCGGGCGTGTGTTGCGCGCTCCAGCAGGCCGCGCGCGGTGTCGACAGACGTCGATGGAGATGCCGGCTGGCTAGCGCCAATGAGGGCAAAGAGGATTTGGTTAATACGGTTCATGGTGCAGTCCTTTCCGACTGAGAAGCACGGTGCAGTGCGATACCTGTAGATTAAGGGTAAACCCTTAATTTGCAAATACCTATTTATGCAAACCGCGCATAACCACCCTTTTTGGGGTCATACGGGTCAGATTTGAGGTTGCGCCCCTAATGCGGCGACAGCATGGCGAAGCCCTGCCAATTTGTTGAATATGCATAATTTTTTTCAAATTTTGCCTGAAAATGCCTTTATTTTGTTAAATAAATCACGAATTTATCAGCCAATGGAGTGAGGTACATAAATTCGCATAATTTAAGGATTTTCAAGACGCTGCCAATGGCATGCGCTGTCTTAAAAAACACAAAATCGGCTGTTTTAGGTCGTTTTTAAGATATAAATCGGGCTGCAGCCCTTTAGAATAATGCGGGAGAAGCTACTGTATATATAGCGCGCTGAATTGGGTATGCAGGCGTTCAGGTGCGCACTGGGTGCTTACCAGCGGCCAACAGTTACCTGCGCCCAGCTCGCGTGTGCTCTTGGGATCGGATGCCCGCTCTGTGCGCCTGCGGGACGCGGCGACCCAGGAGTGTCTGCGCATGCAATGGGCCAACAATGCCCAAGGCCCCAGCAGCCACACCGCGTGGGACTGCCCCGGCCCCGGCTTTGCAGGTCAAGTACCCCGCGCCAGCGGCGATGCGTGGCGCTATGTGGCTTGGCCAAGCATGGAGCCACTCCAGCGCCCCTGGCCGGAAATTTATTCACCCACTTTACAAACCAGCGGGAAAACCCGCTCGCGTAGTGAAGCCCGATGGCCTATCCTGAAATTGTGGTCTTTCAAAAATTTGATCACTTCAGTGTTTGCTAATTTCTATCCTATGGAGACTGTTTATGCGTCCTAAAATTTTACTTTGGCTAGCGGCTCTCGCGGGCAGCGCTTTGCTTTCTGCCTGCGGCGGCGGAAGTGACTCCACTCCAGCGCCGGTTGTCAAAGCACCAGAAGAGACCCGTCCGCAAGACACCCGCACTTTCACCACCACACCAGCCACCACTTTTGCGGCCATGGCAACCGCCACGGGTGATGTCACCAACGTAGCAAGTACCAGCCGCTGGGCAGGCGTGCTGGGCGGCGCAAGTTACCGTGTTGAGGTGCCTGCGACATGGAACGGCAAACTGGTGATGTATGCGCACGGCTTCGCTGGCAACCAGCCCGCGTTGGCGGTGCAAAACCCGTCCATCCGTCGCTACCTGATTGACAACGGTTATGCGTGGGCCGCGTCGAGCTACAGCAGAAACTACTACGACGTGCGTGCCGGTGTAGAAGACACCAACGCGCTGGCGCTGGAGTTCAACAAAATTGCTGCTGCTAATTCGCGCACCTTGGCAGCGCCTAGCAAAATCTACATCACGGGTGTCTCCATGGGCGGACACATTGCTGGGGCCGCTATCGAAGCTGAAGCAGCGACCACAGCCAACAATAAAGTGGCCTACAGCGGTGCCGTGCCCATGTGCGGCGTGATGGGGGATAGCGAACTGTTCAATACCTTCGCGGCCATGCAGCTGGCTGCACAGGCTGTGGCGGGGCTGCCCAGCTACCCAAGCGACAAATGGTCTGAAATTTCAGGCCAGGTCACCAGCGCCTTGTTCTCCACCTTTACAGCCGCTCAAATCACCCCCACAGCTCTGGGCGCAAAGTACGCCAACGTGCTGCAAAACTTGACGGGTGGACCACGTCCTCTGTTTGACTTTGGCCTTACCGCTGGCAGAAGCTTTCCCAGCGCCTACGGTGTGTTCGGCAGCGACGGAACGGTCAATGGCGTGCTCAACAAAAACGTGCTGGACACCAATTCCATTACCTACGTCGTTACCGGTGATGCCACTGCGACGGCTGCTCTGAATGCATCGATACCCAAACTTACCGCAGCAGCAGATGCGAACCGTCTGCGTACCGATGGCCTGCGCTGGATTCCCAAAATCAATGGTGAGTTCAAGATTCCTGTGGTCTCGATCCACACCTTGGGTGACTTGTTTGTGCCCTTCAATATGCAACAGGTCTACCAAAAGCGGGTGGCCGCCAAAGGCAACAGCAACTTCCTGGTGCAGCGCGCCATTCGCGGCGTGACGCATTGCGACTTTACGGTGGCCGAGCAGGTAGACGCATTTGATGCCATGATCAAATGGGAGCGCGACGGCGTCAAACCCGCTGGCGATGATGTAGTCACCGCGGCCACCGTGGCTGCCCCTACCTATGGTTGCGCCCACACCAAAAATACGTTGGGCCCCGATGATGTGGGCACCGGTGCTGCGGCGTTCAGACCTACTGTGGCAGCCGTTGCTGCCTGCCCTGCACCGCAGTAGACCCGCTTGAAACTCAGTATTGAGTTTCTGTTCCTTCGAAACACCTCCTGAGCAGGCTGCCGGCAATTTGTCCAGCAGCTTGCAAACGGGGTGTTTTTTTATGCCGGTTTATTCGTAGCGCAAAGCCTGAATCGGCAGCAATTTTGATGCCCTGCGAGCCGGGTAAAAACCAAAGAACACACCCACTACAGCCGAGAACACCGTGGACAGCACGATGGAGGCAAGAGTCATGCTCACTTCCCAGCCTGCAAACTTGCCTACCGCCCAAGTGGCCACTGCGCCGATCAGCACGCCTATCGCGCCGCCAATCAAGCTCAAAGTCACAGCCTCGATGAGAAACTGGGCGAGGATGTCTTTGCCGCGCGCGCCCACCGCCATGCGCAGGCCGATCTCGCGGGTGCGCTCGGTTACGCTGACCAGCATGATGTTCATGATGCCGATGCCGCCAATGATCAGGCTGATGCCTGCCACAGCGGCCAGCAGCATGGTCATGATGCGGCTGTTAGCCTCCTGCGCCTGCAAAATCTCGGTCAGGTTGCGCACGCTGAATGGTTCATCCGCGCCGGGTTGCACTTTCAGGCGCTGGCGCAGCAGGTCTTTGATGCCTTCTTCTGCGGTCTTCATGCTCTGGCCTTCTTTCACCTTGACGCTGATCGAGCCAATGCGTTTACTTTTGCCGCCGCTGCCGCCCTGGATGCGGTTGCGGTACGTGCTGATGGGCACGATGATGATGTCGTCCTGGTCTTGCCCCATCATGTTTTGGCCTTTTTTCTCCAGCACGCCGATGATGGTGACAGGCACTTTTTTGACGCGGATGACCTGGTCCATCGGGTCGGCATCGCCAAACAGTTGCTGGGCGGTGGTCTGCCCGATGATGGCCACCTTGGCCGAGCCTTGCATTTCGGCGGCCTCGAAGCCCCGGCCACTGCTCAGGGGCCATTCGCGCGCCTCCAGATAATCGTTGGTGGTGCCAAACACCGAGGTGCTCCAGTTGCTATTGCCCGCCACCACCTGCGCGGCGGTGCGCATGCTGGGCGCCGCTACCTGCACCTCGGGAATGTCTTTGGCAATCGCCAGTGCGTCTTCTTCGGTGAGGGCCTGGCCGGTCTGCGCGCCCATGCGCACGCCGCCCGCAGTCACGCCCCCCGGCAGCACCAGCATGATGTTGCTGCCCAAGCCCTTCATCTGCTCTTGCACCCGGTTGGTCGCGCCCTGGCCCACAGCAATCATGGTGATGACGGCGGCCACGCCGATGATGATGCCCAGCATGGTGAGGATGCTGCGCAGGGTGTTGGCGGCGAGGGCTCTTAATGCTGAGCGAAGGGCGGCTAGGAAGTTCATTTGCTTTCCTCTAGCACCGGCAAAGAAGTGGGGTCAGAGCCCAATTTCGTTACGGCACTACGCGCGACGGAAGCATTACTTTCCACCGCCACAAAAGAAATGGGGTCAGAGCCCAATTTCGTACTCGTGTTGCCAGCTTCGGATAGATGGTCATCCTGAATTGGGATCTGACCCCATTTCTTTTGCTCATCCCGCTTTTCATCATCCTTGGCGCGCACGACATCCTCAAGAATGTGCCCATCCTTGAACACGATTTTACGGCGTGCCCAAGCCGCTATGTCGGCTTCGTGGGTGACCAGCACCACCGTCATGCCTTGCTGGTTCAGGTCGGTCAGCAGGCGCATGATGTCTTCTGACGTTTGCGAGTCGAGTGCGCCTGTAGGTTCGTCAGCCAAGATGAGCTGCGGGCTGTTGACCAAAGCGCGGGCGATCGCTACGCGCTGTTGCTGGCCGCCGGACAGCTCGGACGGCGTGTGGTCCATGCGCTCACCCAGGCTTACTTTGGCCAATGCTGCGCTGGCTTTCACGCGCCGCTCGGCGGACTTGATGCCGCTGTAGACCATGGGCAGCTCTACGTTTTCCAGCGCACTGGTGCGCGGCAACAGATTGAACTGCTGGAACACAAAACCAATGCGCCGGTTGCGGATGGACGCGAGCTGGTCAGGTGCCATGCCTTGCACCGCCTCGCCTGCCAGGCGGTACTCTCCCTCGGTAGGCAAATCCAGGCAACCCAGTATATTCATCAGCGTGCTCTTGCCCGAGCCGGATGCGCCCATGATGGCGACAAAATCGCCCTCCTCGATGTCCAGCGACACGCCGCGCAGCGCGTGCACGGTTTGGTCGCCCATGGTGTAGACCTTGGTAAGCTGGCGCGCTTCGATCAGAGCCATAGTGTGGTGTCAGTGCGATAAGATTTAGAAGGGCATGCGCGGGCCGCTGGGCCGCTGGCCACCAGCGGGGGCACCCGCGCCTGAACCCGCACTGGCTGTGTTGGTGCCAATGATGACCAGGGCACCTTCTTTGAAAACATCGGCATTGGGCGAGTTGGGTGCCACCATCAGCTCGGTGCTGGTGCCGTCGGTAATGCCCAAGCGCACGTTGTAGGCTACGGGTTTGCCGTCTGCACCCATCAGGTAAATCTTGCCCCGCGTAGCGGTGCGGCTGGCGCTCTCGGCCTGAATCACTGCATATTTGATTTTTTGCTCAGGGGTCAAAATGTCGCCAATCCTGGCACGCATGTCCGCTGTGATGCGGTCACGCGCCTTGCCGCGCTCCTCGGGTACCAGGTCGCGCAGCGTGCCGTACTTGGGCCGGGTGTCGGCCATGATGGCGTCTACTTTGGCTATCTGGTCTGCGCTTAGTTGCACATCGGATATCAGGCGGGTGCGCATCTCCATCAGCGGCCCGCCACCTTGGCCACCACCACCCCCTGGTGCTGCACTGGCAGCGGTCGGGGGCGTAGCCGTTGCAGTGCCCGTTGGGGACAGCGTTGAAGAAGCAGGCGCAGCGTTAGCTACCGCTGCGGCAGCAACGGCCCCAGCTACCGGCGCTGCTGCTGGTGCTGCATTCTTAGCAGGTTTTTGCGCTGCAGCCTCCTGTTTCAAAGCGGGAGCGGCTCCTGAATTAATAGCGATTTCTGCTTTAGCTGCTGGCCTGGCCGCTGGTGCTGCGCCAGCACCGCCACCGGCTGAGCGGGCACTGTCGGCGTTGGCCGTAATCTCTTGGTACTTGCCGCGCTGTGCAGGGGTGAGCATGGCGCTGATTTTTTGGCGTAGTTGTGCAGTCACCTTCTCCCGCGCAGCAGCACGCTCGCCGTCAGCCATATCGCGCAGCGCCATGAACTGCGGGCGCAACTCGGCTTGGATGGCATCAAGCTGGGTTTGCTGCTCACTACTGAGCCCCAGATCGCTCACCAGGCGCTCGCGCATCGCGGCAAAACCACCCCCGCCACCACCAGCAGGCTGCGCTATGGCCTGGCCGATCCAGCTAAACCCTGCCAGCTTCGAGTCCCCACTGGCGCTGCCGGTTGCCGCGCCGGACGCACCCCGCGCCGGGCCAGAGGCACCCTGCCCCGCTGGCTCCACGCCCGCCACCTTCACACGCAACGCTGCGTTGGGAATCTTCAGCACGTTCTCGCGCAGATCAGTCACCAGACGCACATTGGCCGTCATGCCGGGCAAGAGCTTGTCGCCCACATTGGTAAAGCCCACTACGGCCACATAAGTCACCACATTGGCCACGTTTTGCGCGGCTTTGCGCACTTGTTTGACGGCACCTTCAAAGGTTTGGCCAGGATAGGCATCTACCGTAAAGGTGGCCTTTTGCCCGGTGCGAATGCGCCCTACGTCGCTCTCGTCAATGCTGGCATCCACCTGCATGTCCGAGAGGTTTTGTGCAATCACAAACAGCTCGGGCGAGGCCAAACTGGCCGCTACGGTTTGGCCTTTTTCAATCGCGCGCTTGATGACGATACCGTTGACTGGCGAGGTGATCTTGGTGCGCGACAGGTCAATGCGCGCCTGCGCCAGGGTGGCCTCGCGCTGCGCCACATTGGCCTGGGCACTTTTGATCTGCGCCTGCGTCACGCCCAGTTGCGCCTCGGCGGCTTTGACCGACTCGGTGCTGGACGCGACCAAGGCGCGTGCCTTGTCGGCCACGTTTTGCGCTACAAACTGCTTTTCTACCAAAGACTGTTGGCGCTCAAAATCGCGCTGCGCCTCGATCAGGTCTACTTTGGCACGCGACACCGCCGCATTGCTGGCGGCAATATTGGCCTGTGCCGTCAGCACCGCCGCGCGGACCGAGTCCACATCGGCCTGGGCCGAGCGCACGCGGTACTCAAAGGTCTCCGGGTCAATCAAGGCAATCAGCTGACCGGCTTTGACCTCAGAGTTAAAGTCCACATACAGCTCTTTGATCTGCCCACTGACCTGCGTGCCCACCGAGACCTGGGTCACGGGGTTCACAGCGCCGCTGGCCGACACCGTAGCCTGCAAGTTACCGCGTTCAATTTTGGCCGTGCGGTAGCTCACATCTTGCGCTTTAGCGCGCTGCATCCACCACCAGACGCCGCCGCCTGCCAAGGCAAGCACCACAACGCCCGCAATCAAAGTCACTTTTTTCATAGTTTGTATTGTATGAATCTGCCAGCCCACTGGCGTGTCTGGCAGGTAAATACACCCGAAAAATGCATTTGGCTCCATCAAATAGGCGTTTTGTCGCAAAGCGCTGGGCAGGCAGGCTGCTTTAACGGACATTACGAACATCAAATTTTTAGGAGTTCTGCATGTTGTCCATCTGTCTCACGACGTTTCTCCCATTTCGCCTGGCTAACGCCTCAGCCGCACTGGCGTTCACCGCCCTCTCAGTGTGCATCCCGCCTGGAGCACATGCCGCTGACTTGATCGTCATTGTCAACAACGTGCAGCAAGATGCCGGGCAAATTATGCTGGGTTTATTCAACAGTGCCGAGGGCTTTCCCAAAACCATCAACCAAGGCACGATGGCCCCCGCCAAAGAGCGCAGCGCCACAGGGCAAGTGCGCCTGGTCTTCAAAGACTTGGCACCCGGTCAATACGCCGCAACGGCCTTCCACGACCTCGACAGCAACGGCAAACTCACCACCAACTTTATGGGACTACCTACCGAACCGTACTGCTTCTCCAACAATGTGCGCGGTAGTTTTGGCCCACCCGCTTTCAAAGATGCCGCCATTACTGTCGGCGACCAAGACCTGACGATTGAAGTGACATTGAAGTAAGGAGCACTCGCCATGTCACAAGCGCTTTTACCCACCATACACCGCCGCCGCTTGCTCCAAGGCTTGGCCTGGGGCAGCGTCAGCGCCACAGGCCTGCTCACGCCTTTGGCACGGGCGTTCACTGCCGACAGGACAACCGCCTTTGCAAGCGCATCGGCCCCCTTCGACGGCCCGCTCAGCACCACAGCGGGTGTGGGCTTTAATGGCAGGCTGGAGACTGCGAATATTCCCGTGCGCGGCAAAATCCCCGCAGGCCTGCGCGGCACCCTGTACCGCAACGGGGCCGCCCGCTTCAAGCTGGGCAGCACGCGCTACGCGCACTGGTTTGACGGCGACGGCATGGTGCAAGCGTTTCGCTTTGCCGATGGCAAAGCCAGCCATCTGGGCGTATTGCTGCGCACCCCCAAGCTGGTGGAAGAAGAAGCGGCGGGACGCTTTTTGTATGCAGGCTTTGGCACGCCGATGGCTGACAGCAAGCCCGTGGACAGACCCGACATGGTTAACACCGCCAACATCAACCTGCTGTCCATGCGTGGCGGGCAAGACTTGTATGCCCTGTGGGAGGGCGGCTCTGCCACCCAGCTCGACCCGAAAACCTTGGCAGTCAAGGGCTTTAAGGCCTGGTCGCCTGAGACAGCGGGCGCGCCGTTTTCAGCCCACCCACGACGGGCACCCGATGGCACGTTGTGGAACTTTGGTTACGCTCCACGTAGCGGCAAACTCATCATTTACGAAATTGATATCAAAGGCCAACTCAAGCGCCAAACCGTGATCGACGCACCGCAAGCCGATATGGTGCACGACTTTGCCATCACCGATAACTACCTGGTTTTTCTGCTGATGCCATTGCACGTCAAGCCCCATTTGCCTCTGACAGGCAGCCTAGACCGCTATGAATGGCGTAGCAAGGCCCCTTTGGTTGCCATGCTGGTCAGCAAGGCGGACTTTAGCGTCCAACACATTGACTTGCCCAATGGCGGCGTATTCCATCTGGGCAATGCGTGGGAGGAAGGCGGCATTGTGCGGCTGGGCTATGCACGCTACGGCAAATTTCTAGAGCACCTCAAGGGCTTAACGCTGCCTGCGCCCCAATTTGCCACTGACGAGTTTGCGCAATGGACACTGGTAGAGATCAACCCCGCCAAAAACGCAGCACGCCAAATCGACACCGGCTTGCGGGACATAGAGTTCCCCTGCTTTGATACGCGCTACACAGGGAAGAAAACCGACACCACCGTACTCATGCAAAACGCCCATAGCGCCATGGACAACACCTGGGGTATGGACACCATGCTCACGCTAACAGGCGACAAAATCCAGCGCTATACCTACGGCCAAGACTGGATTGCCGAAGAACACCTGTTCGTGCCGGCACCCGGTAGCAGCCTGGGTGCAAGCGGTTGGGTGCTAGGTACAGCTTTCAATGTCACCCACAACAAAACCACCTTATCCATATTTGAGGCCAGCACTGTGTCCAAAGGCCCCGTCGCCCAGCTTGCACTGCCCTACGGTTTGCCGCTGGGATTGCACGGGCAGTTTGTTTCCCAGTCCCTTTAATTTTCAAATAGGAGCATCTTATGACCCCCGATAACATCGACCGCCTCGCCCGCAAACGCGCCAACGCCAAACTGGGCTGGTTCATGCACGCCAGCATCTACCTGATCGTCAACGCATTTTTAATGGTCTTGTCGCTATCGCACGGCAAGGCGTGGGCGGCCTTCCCCTTGCTAGGCTGGGGCCTGGGCTTGGCCATCCACGGCTTGGCCGTATGGTTTGCGGGTGCAGGCAGCGCGCTGCGCGAAGGCTTGGTACGGCGCGAGCGGGCACGCCTGACTGCGCAGCGCGATCCTTGGTAAGGAGTCGGCCATGAAGAAATACCTTGCCTTCTGCTTGCTTTGCATCGCGGCATATGGGTCACAAGCTGCCGTCGGGCTCACCGTGCTGCCAGGCACTGACCAGCGCGGCCCTGTCACCGTGTTCTATCCCAGTAGCAGCTCCGCTGTGGCCACCACGCGCGGCCCTTTCACACTCAATTTGGCGGTAGATGGCAGCCCCAGCCTGGGCAACCG
Organism: Polaromonas sp.; assembly: GCA_031390175.1. Lineage (GTDB taxonomy): Bacteria > Pseudomonadota > Gammaproteobacteria > Burkholderiales > Burkholderiaceae_C > JAAFIP01. The sequence goes on along the minus strand of JANMTF010000237.1, from coordinate 826 downwards.
CCGCTTGGTGATGTTCTCACACGGCTCGGGCGGCTCGCCATGGCCGATGGCAGATTTTGCGGCCAGCTTGGTGGATGCGGGCTTTATAGTGGCCATACCAGAGCATGCAGGGGATAACTACAAAGACCAAAGCAAGGTCGGCCCTGCGAGCTGGAAACTGCGCCCAGGCCAAGTGTCGCAAGCCATCGATGCGGTGCAGGCTGATGCGCGCTTTGCTGCGCTGGTGGACTTTACCCAAGTGGGCGTATACGGCACCTCGGCTGGCGGCTTGACCGCGCTCACTTTGGCTGGCGCTCGCTGGTCATCTGCCAACTTCAAGCGCCATTGCGTGGCGCATATGAAGGAAGACTTCCCCGCATGCGTAGGCTTGATTACCAGCCTGAAAGGCAGCTGGCTTGACCCTGTCAAACTTACGGTGGCCCGCTGGGTGCACCGCCTGTATTTTAATGACGAGACACTGCAAAACCACACCGATCCACGCATTCAAGCCGTGATCGCCTCGGTGCCTATGGCAGCGCCCATCGAACTGGCTTCCATGGCACAACCACGTATTGCCGTGGCCATGGTGCAGTCCGCGTTTGATCCTTGGTTGGCACCCCGGTTTCACAGCAACAAAGTGCGGTCTGCTTGCGCAAGCTGTGTGGACATTCCGAATCTACCCAAGTCGGGCCACGGCACGCTGATGTCACCCTGGCCTGCCGAACTGGCACAAAGCCTGACTCCGTTACTGGTAGACCCACCGGGCTTTGACCGCACGCAACTGCCTGTCGTGTACGGCCGGATGGGAGAATTTTTCAAAGCCAAACTTTCCACTGCACAATAGCCC
>JANMTF010000212.1:0-1815 GCA_031390175.1 Polaromonas sp. | reverse complement strand
GGCCTCGTCTACGAGGATAGGCACGACGCGTGGGCCCAGCGCCTGGTCACGCAGCAGCTGCGTGAGGAAGCGCACATAGGCCTGCGTAGTAGAAATTTCGCGGCCTTCTGCCGTGGGCTCCATGACGTTTTTAAACACGTCCAGCGCAGGCACGGTAAAGCTCTCATCGGCCTTTACGCGGCGGTGCGGCAGGTAGCCGCCCAAGGCCTTGCGGCGCTCGTGCAGGTACTTCATCTCGGGGGTGTCGTCGGCCGGTTTATAAAACGGCAGCTCGGCAATCTGGCTGTCGGGGATGGGGATGTTAAAGCGGTCGCGGAAGGCTTTGATGTCTTCGTCGCTGAGCTTCTTGGTTTGGTGTACGGTGTTTTTGCCTTCACCAATTTTGCCCATGCCAAAACCTTTGACGGTTTTGATCAGCAGCACGGTGGGCTGGCCTTCGTGCTTGACGGCTTTGTCAAACGCGGCATAGACTTTTTGTGAGTCGTGGCCGCCGCGCTTCAAGTTCCATATCTCGTCGTCGCTCATATGCGCCACCATCTCCAGCGTGCGCGGGTCGCGGCCAAAGAAATGTTTGCGCACGTAGGCACCGTCGTTGGCCTTGAAGGCTTGGTAGTCACCGTCGTTGGTGTCCATCATCAGCTTTTTGAGTGCGCCGTCTTTGTCGCGCGCCAGCAATGGGTCCCATCCGCTGCCCCAGAGCAGCTTGATCACGTTCCAGCCCGCACCGCGAAACTCGCCTTCCAGCTCTTGCACAATTTTGCCGTTGCCGCGCACCGGGCCGTCCAGGCGCTGCAGGTTGCAGTTGATGACGAAGATCAGGTTGTCCAGGTTCTCCCGTGCTGCCAAACCGATAGCGCCCAAGCTTTCTACCTCGTCCATCTCGCCGTCCCCACAGAACACCCAGACCTTGCGGTTTTCGGTGTTGGCAATGCCGCGTGCGTGCAGGTACTTTAAAAAGCGGGCTTGGTAAATCGCCATGAGGGGGCCCAGGCCCATCGACACGGTAGGGAACTGCCAAAACTCGGGCATCAGCTTGGGGTGCGGGTAACTCGACAAGCCCTTGCCATCTACCTCTTGGCGGAAGTTAAGGAGTTGCTCTTCGGTCAAGCGGCCTTCCAGATAGGCGCGCGCATACACGCCGGGGGACACATGGCCCTGGATGTAGATGCAGTCGCCGCCGTGCTCTTTGCCCGGCTCGTTATTCTCAGCATGCCAAAAATGGTTAAAGCCTGCACCAAACATATTGGCCAAAGACGCGAACGAGCCAATGTGCCCGCCCAGGTCACCACCGTCGGCCGGGTTATGCCGATTGGCCTTGACCACCATGGCCATGGCGTTCCAGCGCATGTAGGCGCGCAGGCGCTCTTCGATGTCGGCGTTGGCGGGGTTGTGCGCCTCTTCGTCGGGCTCTAGCGTGTTGACGTAGCCCGTGGTGGCCGAGAACGGCATGTCGATGCTGCTTTGGCGCGCGTGCTCTAGCAGTTGCTCCAGCAAAAAGTGGGCACGCTCGGGGCCTTCGGCCTGGATGACGGCGGACAGCGCGTCCATCCACTCGCGGGTCTCGGCGCTGTCGGTGTCGTTGGCGGCGGAGCCAAAAAGGTTGTGATTGGGTACTGCAGACATGCGGGGTCTCCTGTGGTGCTGCTTGGGTTTGTCTCAATGCGCGCAGGGTGGGCGTGCAACGTAATTTACGTCATTTAGTGGGCAGACTCTATTATTCCATAGTTTACCTATAATTTCAAACTATGCATTTCAATTTCTTATTATGAAATTTACCGAAACCCCACAGAATTTGAATGATTCTCGCGCCCCACC
>JANMTF010000161.1:0-4008 GCA_031390175.1 Polaromonas sp. | reverse complement strand
CGAGATTTTGGACGGCACCGTGTCTGTGCAAGAAATGGGGCAACAGATTTTTGAACTCTTCTTGCGCACGGCCTCAGGTGAAGCCTCCAAGAGCGAAAAGCTGGGGCTGGGCGACTATGAGTTTGTGCCTTGGCAGATTGGGATTATGAGTTGAGTGTTGACTCGCGTTTTGCGCCTAGGCCAACCTTACTGCGGCCTAGGGGCAAGCGTATTTCATGCAACAGAACACTAACGGGCACGCACGCTCTGCGCCTGGGCCACTTGCTCCAGCAGCTTGAAAGCAGCCTCTGGCACTCGCTGGGCAAATTGCTTTCGGCGGTTGTTGGACAGCACACCGTCGTTACCCAACACGCTCAGCACCAAAGTGGCAAGATCATTGTTGTGCAGATCAAACTGTGCATTCACAGCGGCATATACCGCATCGTAGCGCTCCAAGAACTCAGACTCTTGCTGTAGCTCTACTTCCAGCGCTTCTTGCGCCACGGCTAGGCCAAATTCGGCACAGGTAGTGGCATCCCAATAGCGGTACAGGCTGTCGTGCCCTTGCCACTCCAACTGGTACTGCCCGTCATCTATCCAGGTCACTTGCCAAAACGCACGGGCGGGTTTGGAAAACGCTTGCAAGCAAGCCAAATAGTCCGCCTCGCGCCGCTGCATGGCTACCGATACTGGCAGGATCAATCCGCTGGGAAGCCGTCCTGACTGGCACAGCGCACGGTGAAACAAAAACCGCGACAGCCTGCCATTGCCGTCCATAAACGGGTGGATGTAGACCAGCCCAAACGAACAAATGCTGGCGGCCACAATCGGGTCGATGCTGCGTGGCAAGTCGCGTGCAAGCACCAATAGTTGCTGCATCAACTGCGCCGCTAAATCAGGCGCGGGCGGCACATAGCTCACGCCCAAAGCACCGCGCCCAGGGCCGCGCAGCCAGTTTTGCTCGCTGCGGTAAGCCGTGGCATGCAAGTGCGGGTTGCTGATGACGGCGTTTTGCAGCGCCACTAGCTGCTGCTCGCTCAGCTCTTGCGGCGCGTGCGCCTGCTGCAGCAAACGCACAAAGGCCTGCGCCCGCTGCTGGGTCGGTGCTTCGTGCTCTATAGCAAAGCTGCTCTCGGTCTCGTGCAGGTACGCCCATTGCAAAGCGCGGTCTAGTGCAGGCTTGGGCAGTGCGGCGGCAAAGGCCTGGGTTTGCGCCAAGGTATCCTGCGCAATACCCGCTTCAACCGCCGCCGTGCGGCGCACCGTGGCGCAATACGCCAGCGTACCCAGCCCATTAAAGCTCACATGCCAGCGCGCATCGCGCCCTTGCACGGTGGTGATGTAGCGTTTGGGGTCAAACACCAGTGCCGTCGCCGTATTTTTGGCAACCGCCGCCACGGACAAGGTTTGCCCTGCAAAGTACTCCCACAAAAAGCACAGCACGCGCAGATAGCTGCTGGTGGGCGCAGCAGCCAGGGCGGCAAGCAACTGCTGCGCGCCCACCTGGGGCAGTGCCTGTGCCAAAATAGCCAGGTTGGTGCCTTCATGCTTGAGGGCAAATAGCAAATGCCCCAGTACATCCGCCCCCTGGGGCGCAACCGTAGCGGGCACCAAAAGGATATCTCCTGCCAAAGTGACCCGCGTGACCGAACCAACACACGCAACAGGCCAGTGCGCCAACGCCTTGTCGCCGCAAAGCTGGCGCAAGAATTCGTAGCCTATTGTGTGCTTCATACAGAAATTTAAATGGGAGTTAAGATTTTTCTATATTTTGCATCAATTTCATAGAAATTAAGATTCAAATTTGCTGCATTGCCGTGGCTACGGTGCCTGATATCTTGGCTGTTACGATCAGTTTGGCATTTTTTCGCCAATAATTTTAGTAATTTACAAGCCATGAATACGTCGGCTGACTCTGCACAAGAACCTCCACGGCTGTACGCCCTGGATGCCATCCGGGCGGTGGCTTTACTGCTGGGAATCGTCTTGCATGCCTGCCTATCCTTTGTCCCAGGCATCCCACCAGAGCTGTGGCCGATCAGCGATATCCACAAAAGTACAGCACTGGGTATCACCATGTTCGTCATCCATATTTTTCGGATGTCGGTATTTTTTCTCATAGCGGGTTACCTATCCCGCGTGCTGTTTCAGCGCTTGGGGCTGAGGGCGTTTTGTCGCAATAGGGCGGCTCGCATTCTGGCACCACTCGCACTTGGATGGGTGGTGTGTTTCGCCTTGATCATTGGCGTGGTGTTCTGGGCGCTGGCAAAAGCAAACCACGGCGTCATGCCACAGACGCTGCCCAAGGCCATGCTGGAAGCCGGCCCCAACTTCATGCATCTGTGGTTTTTGTACCTGCTGCTTTGGCTGTATGCCATCGTGATCCTTGCACGCAAGGCGCTTTTTGCCGTGGACAGCAAAGGCGTAGTTGCCTCTGCGGTAGACCACTGGCTTCGCACTGCCTTCACCCGCCCCCTTGGTTCACTCATCCTGGCCCTACCCATTGCAATTGCGCTGTTCCTTATACCCAACTGGATAGCTGCGATGGGCGTGCCAACACCCGCCTACACCCTCATTCCTCCCGCCATCCCTTTGTTGATCTATGCCTACGTGTTTGCCATCGGCTGGCTGCTGGACCGCCAACGGCATTTGCTGGATGCGCTGGCGCGGCAATGGCTGCCCAACTGCTTGCTGGGCTTGGGCGGCGCGCTGGTGTGTTTGCTTATCCTAGGCCAGCAAGCGCCAGCCACCATCACGCACAACTACAAGCACCTTTACGCAGTGGGCTACGCCATCGCCCTCGTCTGCTGGACACTCGCTTTTGTCGGCGTAGGCATCAAGTACCTAAGCAAACAAAACGCCACCATACGCTACCTAGCCGATGCCTCGTATTGGATGTACATCATGCATCTGCCACTGGTGATGGCGCTACAAACATCGCTGATGCTGGTGGATCTGCATTGGGCCATCAAATTTTTAACCATCACCGTCGTTACCTGCGTGGTCTTGCTCTGCACTTACCACTACGGGGTTCGGTCAACGTGGATTGGTCTCATGCTCAATGGAAAAAGACGCGTAAATTGAGTACCTCAATAAAGTTGCACCGTAAACCCTACGCCACGCCCCGCCAAGCCTGGGCCAATGTGCACGCGCCCACCCAAGCGCATCACCGCCTGCTGCACGATAGCCAAGCCCAATCCTGAGCCGCTGACTTCGTGGCCTGCGCCACGGTAAAAGCGTTCAAACACCCGCGCTTGTTCCTCGGGCGCAATACCTGGGCCATCGTCTTGCACACTAAGACTCAGGCCGTCAGCTTCTCTACGCAGGGTCACAACCACCGCGCCTCCTTCTTGAACGTAGCGCAGCGCGTTGCCCAGCAAGTTCTGCACAACGGACTCCAGCGCGGACATCTCTATGGTGTGCATCAGGCTGTCTGGCGCTTCCAGTGACAGATCGACACTGCGAGCCATAGCACCAGGCGCGGCCTGTGCGAGCAGCTGGCGCAACCACCGCGCGATGTCCAATGTACATGGCGGTGGGCGTTTAGCGTCGTCCAGAGCCGCCAAGTCCAGCAACTGCTGCGCCAAATGCGAGGCCCGCACAATGGCTTGGTCAAGGTGCTGCTGTGCAAGCAAGCGTTCCTCTGCGCTGTGGGTATGCGCCATGACATGCGCTTGCGCAGTGATCACGGCCATCGGGGTTCTGATCTCATGGGCCGCATCTTGCACAAAGGCGCGCTCGCGCGCCACTTTGTGGCGCAGCTGCGCAAGCATCGCGTCCAAAGAATGCACCAAGGGTTTGAGTTCTTGGTGCTTGGCCTCAAAGCCAATGGGGCTCAGCTCATGGTCTTTACGAACCGCAATGTGCTCGGCCAACAGCTGCAAGGGACGCAAACCATGCCGCACAGACAGCCATACCGCGAGTAGCACGATGGGCAAAGCCAATAGCAGGTAGGGCAGTAAAACGCGCCCGTTGTAGGTCAAAATAGCGGCGTCGCTGCGCTTGGGCTCTGCAATGTTCAGTCGCCAC
>JANMTF010000112.1:0-7844 GCA_031390175.1 Polaromonas sp. | reverse complement strand
CAAAACGGCGAAATTCGGGTGCATAAAGTGACCGTGGCCGCCGATCTGGGCATGATGGTCAACCCCGACATTGTCGAGGGCCAAATCCAGTCCAGCATTGTGTTTGGTATGGGCGCTGGCTTGATGCAGCAGATCACGGTGGATAAGGGCCGTGTGCAGGAGACCAACTACGGCAACTACCCCATGGTGCGCATGCATGAGTCACCGCAAATCGACATCGTCTTGGTCAAGAGCTCCGAAAAACCCGGCGGTATCGGCGAGCCCGCTACGGCTGTGGTGGTGCCTGCCATTGCCAACGCGGTGGCTGCCCTCACGGGCAAGCGCATCCGCACGCTGCCCATGACCGCCGCCGCATTGAAGTCGGCGTAAATTTTGAACTGAGACAGAAAGGTCTTAACGTATGGAAAGTCTAGACCTTCGGGTACTGCAAGATGCCCTGAGCTGGAAGCGCTCTGGGCATGCGTGTACGCTTGTCACAGTGGTGGAAACCTGGGGCAGTGCCCCGCGCCCGCCCGGTGCGCTGCTGGCCGTGCGCGATGACGGTGTGGTCAGCGGCTCGGTATCGGGCGGCTGTGTGGAGGACGATCTGATCGCCCGCATCAAGCGCGGTGACCATATCTCGGATGGCGATACCAACAAACCATCCATGATTGCCTATGGCGTAACCAAGGCCGAGGCTGCGCGCTTTGGCATCCCCTGCGGTGGCAGTTTGCGCCTGGTGCAGGAGCCATTGCTGGAGACTGCTTGGGTGCGGGAGCTGCTGGAGCGTACCTCTGCCCATGAGCTGGTGGCGCGCACATTGAATTTGACAACAGGCGCAGTGCGCCTTAGCACTGCCCAACGCGGCGACACTTTTGCTTTTGATGGCATCACTCTCAAAACCACTTTCGGCCCCAAGTGGCGCCTGCTGCTGATTGGCGCAGGCCAGCTCAGCCAAGCCGTAGCGCAAATGGCTGGCATGCTCGACTTTGAAGTGCTGGTCTGTGACCCACGCGAAGAATACGCCGCCACCTTGCAGATGGACGGCGTCACCCGCGTGCTAGGCATGCCTGATGACGTGGTGCGCGAGCTGCACGCCGATGCCCACACCGCCATCGTCGCCCTCACGCACGACCCCAAGCTGGACGACATGGCCTTGATGGAAGCCCTGCGCTCCAACGCGTTTTACATCGGCGCACTAGGCTCCAAGCGCAATACCGAAACCCGCAAGGCCCGCCTGAAAGAGCATTTTGATTTAACCGACACAGAGTTAGCCCGCCTGTACGGCCCCGTAGGCCTGCGCATCGGTGCCAAGACCCCCGCCGAGATTGCGGTATCCGTCATCGCGCAAATCGTGCAGGTGAAAAACGCCGTACACGTCGGTGCAGACATGCCCCAAGGCTGCGAGCTGCCCGCCTAGTAAATCTTTCTCTTGCCCCCTCTCCCGCCAGCGGGAGAGGGCAGGGGTGAGGGCCTATGCGTACCACAGCCCGCCTATAGAAAGCCCCTGGTGAACTCCAACCCAGCGACGTCACCTGTAGTTCTCCCCACGGTCATCATCCTGGCCTCCGGCCGAGGTGAACGCTTCACCGCATCCGGCGGCCAAGTCCACAAGTTGCAAGCCCTGCTAGGCGGAAAAAAAATCATCGACTGGACGCTGTCTGCCGTGCGCGCCACTGGTCTGCCCTTCCACGTAGAAGGCGCAGGGCACCCCGGCATGGGCGACAGCATCGCCGCAGCCGTGTGCGCTACGTCGGATGCACACGGTTGGTTGATCTTGCCAGCAGATTTGCCGCTAATCCAGCCCGAGACTTTGCTGGCCGTAGCGCAGGCTTTGCAGCGATCATCTCTGATCTACCCCATGTTTGCAGGCCAGCGTGGTCACCCCGTGGGTTTTGGTCGGGCATATGCTACCCAGCTTGCAGGTTTAAAGGGAAATAAGGGTGCAGCCCAATTAATTATTGCGGGAGCAGCTACTGAATTAATAGTGACTGATGTGGGCTGCGTGACCGATATTGATACGCTGCAAGACCTGGAGATGGCGCAAAAGCTGTTGGCTGGCGTTTGACTCCAGTCCAGTTTCTGTGCTCGCTCTGGCACTTGGTGTGCACAGCTACGCGGCTGTCCCCCGCCCTTCGGGCTCCTCCTTTATGCCGCTACGCCGTCCACACCAAGCGCCAGAGCTGCGGTGTGGAATGGTTGCGGCACTGCCGTGAATCGCCCGCCATGTTCGCGAGAGCAGGTCGGTGGTGTACTCAGCGTAGCGGCATAAAGGAGGAATAGGCGGCCATAAGCCGCCATGGGGGACAGCCGCGTAGCTGAGTACACCGCCGGCCTGCTCCCGTACATAACTGAGTCCTTCCCCGGTCTGCGCCAGTACATTCGTGCAACATCTTCAACCGCCGCCACCGGACTCAAGACGCGTCAAATCCCCCAAAGCCCCACGTAAAACCACTCAAACCCGCCAAAAAAGCAAATAACCAGCCCGCGAACCGCACTAAGAGCCAATTTACAAGCCACAGCACCGAGTTTTCGCTAAGATGCCGAAGTTATCGGGGACAATCAAGGGTTAGCCGGGGCGGTGCAGTGCCCGGTGCAAAAACAGCTTTTTTGGAAATCTCAACGCTATGGCGCAATACGTATTTACGATGAACCGGGTGGGCAAAATTGTGCCGCCCAAACGGCATATTTTGAAAGACATCAGCCTGTCTTTCTTCCCCGGCGCCAAGATTGGCGTGCTGGGTACCAACGGCTCGGGCAAATCGACCCTGCTCAAGATCATGGCGGGATTGGACACCGAGATTGAAGGCGAGGCCACGCCCATGCCGGGGCTCAATATTGGTTACCTGCCGCAAGAGCCCATCATGGACCCCGAGCAAACCGTGCGCCAGGCCGTAGAGAGTGGCATGGGCGCAGCGATTGCCGCCAAGGCGCGGCTGGAAGAGGTGTACATCGAATACGGCGCGGAGGATGCTGACTTTGACAAACTCGCAGCCGAGCAGGCCCAGCTTGAGGCCATCATTGGTGCAGCGGGCGATGACGATGGCCGTGCGCTGGACATTGCTGCCGACGCGCTGCGACTGCCGGAGTGGGACGCGATGATCAAACACCTCTCCGGCGGCGAAAAGCGCCGCGTGGCCCTGTGCCGCCTGTTGCTGAGCAAGCCCGACATGCTACTGCTGGACGAGCCTACCAACCACTTGGATGCCGAGTCTGTGGATTGGCTAGAGCAGTTCCTCTTGCGCTTTTCGGGCACCGTAGTGGCCATCACCCACGACCGCTACTTTTTGGACAACGCGGCCGAGTGGATTTTGGAACTCGACCGGGGCTCAGGCATTCCGTACAAAGGCAATTACAGCGACTGGCTAGACCAGAAGACAGACCGCCTGGAGAAGGAGCAAAAAGGCGAAGATGCCCGCGCCAAAGCGCTGAAAAAGGAATTGGAGTGGATTCGCCAAAACCCCAAGGGCCGCCAGGCCAAGAGCAAGGCGCGTATTGCCCGCTTTGAAGACCTGTCCAGCCACGAGCACCAGCAGCGCAACGAGACGCAGGAGATTTTTATCCCCGTGGGTGAGCGCCTGGGTGCCAGCGTGATCGAGTTCAAAGGCGTGAGCAAGGCCTTTGGCGACCGTTTGCTGATCGACAACCTGAGCTTTACCGTACCCGCGGGCGCGATTGTCGGCATCATTGGCCCCAACGGGGCTGGTAAATCGACGCTGTTCCGCATGATCGCAGGCACCGAGAAGCCCGATAGCGGCGAGGTCAACATTGGTTCTACGGTGAAGATGGCTTTTGTCGAGCAGTCGCGCGAGAACCTCACCGGCGACAAAACCGTGTGGGAAGAAATCTCTGGCGGGCTGGACATGCTGCAAATCGGCAAGTTCACCGTGGCCAGCCGCGCCTACTGCGGGCGCTTCAACTTCAACGGTGGCGACCAGCAAAAACGCGTCGGTACCTTATCTGGCGGCGAGCGCGGGCGCTTGCACCTGGCCAAGACCTTGATCGCTGGCGGCAACGTGCTGATGCTGGACGAGCCGTCCAACGACCTGGACGTGGAAACCCTGCGCGCGCTGGAAGACGCGCTGCTGGAGTTCCCCGGCTCGATCATGGTCATCAGCCACGACCGCTGGTTCCTCGACCGTATTGCCACCCATATCTTGGCCTGCGAAGACGACAGCCAGTGGACGTTCTTTGACGGCAACTACCAAGAGTATGAAGCCGACAAGAAGAAGCGTTTGGGTGAAGAGGGTGCCAAGCCTAAGCGGATGCGCTACAAGGCGCTGGCGTAAAGTGAAATGGAATTTTTTTGTGCGTAAACATCACACCATAATCTGACACTATGCAACCCTCTTCCCAACGCAAGCTCGGAGTGTCAGACGACCCTTTAGGGCCGCGTATTTCGCTGCGCGATTGCCTGGAGGCTGCATTGCAGCAATCTGAGAGTTTAATTGACAAGGTGCTCAATGGCCTGGTGGGCCGTGGTGACAAAGCGTTTGGCATGCATGTCAAGCCGAACTTCCCACCACAGGTGCAAGCGGTGGTGGAGATTTTGTCGGTGCACCGGGATGCTATCAAACTGAGCTTTAACCAGCGCCTGCGTGAGTGCGTATTTCAAGGGGTGGGTGCTGATGCGCAATCCCCGCAGATGATGCGTTTTGAAGATCTCAAGCTTTTTGAAGAAGAAGATTTGGATGAGAGCATTGAGGTTGCCCGTGCGCTGCAAGAAATAAACCAGCAAGTTGACGACGTGATGGTGCCGCTGGACGCCTTGATGAGCTCCATGCTGGGTTGGATTACCGTGCAGCCCCAGATCAACCCGTTGCGGCCCGAAATGTTTGCACGCGCATTGCGTGAGTGCATCGTTCAGCAGGTAGAAGACGTAGATATTCGCGGCGCTATATTGTCGCCCGCTGCCGGACGCATGGGTACCTTGCTGAAAAAACTCTATACCGAGCTGTCCGCGTGGCTTAAATCCTGTGGTGTAGAAGCTGCCACACTGGTGCAACCGGGCCAATTGCAAAGCAGCGTAGCCAAGCCCAGTGTGGTAGGTGCAGTGGGCAACTCAGTGGCCCGTACCCTGCTCACGCTAGACCGCTTGCGCCGCCTGCTCTCAGGCGAACTGGATGGCGATGCGGGGCGAAAACCGCAAGATTTTCTACACACCGTGCCTGCGTCGGTGGTAGCTTTGCAAGACATGCGCCAAGTTGAAGCCATGGTTAAGCGCCTGGAATCCAAAGCACGCAAGGCCGCCGAAAACCCCGACGCTGACGCTGCCCGAAAAAAGGCCGCAGCCCGCATGGCGCTGACCGACGGCAAGCATTTGGGCAAGCAACTGGGCGAGGAAGTGGTGCGCCTGATGTTGGACAACTTGTTGGCAGATGACAGGCTGCTGCCAAGAGTGCGCGACCAATTGCAAACGCTGGAGCCTTTGCTGATGGAAATTGCCAAAGTGGATGGGCGATTTTTCAGTGACAAGCAGCACGCAGCGCGCCAGTTTTTGGATAAAGTCACCAGCCGCAGCTTGGCATTTGCGACAGAGCGAGACGAGGGCTATATGCCTTTTGTTCAATCTATTGAAAAAAGCATTGCACAGCTCAACCAAAAAACCAAAGACGGCGAGAGTGAAACGACCGCTTTTGTGCAGGTGATGCACCAGTTGGATGCGACATGGGAAAGGCAAGATGCCCACGAGCGTGCACAACGCGAGGAGGCAGCCAAAGCGCTGCTGCACGCTGAACAGCGTAATATGTTGGCTCAGTTTCTGGCACAAGAGTTTCGAGCCAATGCGGATGGCGTGGAGGTACCGCAAAGGGTTATTGATTTCATTTGCGGCCCATGGGCTCAAGTGGTAGCTGAATCACAACTGCGGTGCACGGACGGCACCAGCGACCCGCAAGGCTACCAGGAGCTGGTGGCCGAACTGTACTGGAGTGTGCAGCCTCGGGTGGCTAAACGCAACCGCAGGCGCTTGGTGCAAATTATTCCTGGCATGCTGGCCAAGCTGCGCCAGGGGTTGAAGCTGATTGAGTTTCCGCCCGAGCACATTACAGACTTCTTTACCGAACTGATTGGCATGCACGAGGCTGTGTTGGAAGGTGGTCGACCTAAAGCAGTGGTTCCAGATGTTGCGATTGCAGCAGCGGTCGAGCTTAACGAATTTGAGAGCTCCGAATTGGATGGCGCGTTGACAGACCGCGCTGCATTGGAAGCGTTGTACGCGGCATCCAGCGAAGTAGATAACCTGCCAACGGCTGAGGGTTCATCGATACCAGGACCTGCCAAGACGAGCGAAACGGCAAGCGATAAAGTACACGATGGCGTATGGCTAGCCCAACGCGAAGTCGCCAATGCGGGTTTTTTACAGGCTGAATCGGTCATGCCGCTGGATGTGTCAGCGCAAAGTAACCCAGCTGCGCCAACGCAGGCGCTTGACCCTGTCGTCCTCACGGCAATCCCTATCGGATCTTGGGTGGAGATGATGTTGGAAGGCCAATGGGCGCGTATGCAACTGAAGTGGACCAGCCCGCACCGCACACTGTTCATGTTTGTAGCGCACGGTGGCAAGGCGCACTCCATGTCGCAGCGCTCCATGGACAAGCTTCGCGTGCAGGGGATGATTCGCGTAGTGTCAGATGGCCATTTGGTAGAAAAAGCGCTCGATGCAGTAGCCCAAACCGCACTACGAAACAGCGTGGATGCAACGCAAAAATCAGCCTAACTTGCTAAGCGGTAAGTAGCTAAAACACTGCGCCTACAGTCCATTCCAGTGCCTGGTTGCTCTGTGGATGGTGCAAAGCCAGATACTGCGCATGCAGGCATAGCCTTGTAGCCTCCGTAGTGCTGGTATTACCCTCAGATCCATACAAACCGTCGCCCACGATCGGATGGCCTACGGCGCACAGGTGCACCCGCAGTTGGTGGGTACGGCCAGTAACAGGCTCTAGCTCCAACCGGGTCGTGTGGTTTTGCGTATCGCGCGAGAGCACGCGAAAATTCGTCAGAGCGCTTTTACCTAGCGTGGTATCTACTTTTTGCCTAGGCCGGGCAGGCCAGTCAGCCGCCAGAGGCAGGTCAATACGGCCCTCGTCAGGCGCTACCAAACCATGTACCACGGCTACATAGGTTTTATGCACCTTGCGTGTTTCAAACAAGTAGTTCAAGCTGCGCTGCATAGCCAAGCCGCGTGCCATCAGCATCAACCCTGAAGTGGCTTGGTCCAAGCGGTGCACTACCAATGCGTTGGTGTAGTGCTGTTGTACCCGCAGGCTGAGGCAATCTGCTTTATCGGCCCCTCGACCGGGTACGGCCAGCAGACCAGCCGGCTTGTTCACCACGATCAGGCTCTCGTCTGCGTACACAATGGCTAGGGTCGTGTGTGGCTTTGAACTCATGTGTAAATGTACCCCGCTTGGCAACCAAACGGGTGGCTTACAGATCAGCTTGCAGAGAACTCGGCTGGCTTGGTTGACTGGCGGCAGCTGTGCAAATTGCGCCGCAAAAATCGGGTCTATGTGATTAGTAGTGGGCAGGTTCGGCGTGTAAGCAGCCACCCGCACAGACCTCGCGGCTCGCGCCAGAGTGTGTGCCATACGCATACGTGCCAGGAGGGCGGGCGATTCTGACCGCCTTTAGGTGCCGGCAAACGGCCAGATGCCCCCGCAGGCACCTGCACACCCATTTCAACGTGCTACACATACAGGAGCTGCTCCCGCAATATTCTATTTGGCTGCAGATCGATTAGTATCCTAAAAAGACTTCAAGATCGTGGTTTTCAGCCATTTTTCGCTGCGCAAAGGCCGTTGGCGAACCTGCGAAGCACACTAAATGATGCGAATTTGTGTACCTTGCCAGAGCGTGAGCAATTC
>JANMTF010000010.1:0-12091 GCA_031390175.1 Polaromonas sp. | reverse complement strand
GGCTTGTAGCTGTTAAAGCTGATCTCAAAGCGCTGGCCTAGCTCGCTGGTAATCTCGGTCCAGTCGTTTTTGGTGGAGATGGTTTGCGCCATGCCGCGTGGGGCTTCGATGGCGCGTTGGCTGGCGGTGAAGCCTTGCTGTGCCAGCAGGGTGCTCATCAGGCCTGCGCGGGCGCTGCCGCCGGGGTGGAAGGGCTTGGTCATGGTGCCAAACTGCTCGCGCATGCCAATCGGTTGGCTGGCGGCTATGCCCATGGCCATTTGTATCGAATGCTCTGATAAGCCTAGCAAACGGGCGCAGGCTGCGGCTGCGCCCAGCGTGCCGGTGGAGCCGGTGATGTGCCAGCCTCGGTCGTAATGGTCGGGGTACATCATGTTGCCTACGCGGCAGGATACGTCGATGCCCAGGACCAAAGAGTCGATGAGCTGGCGGCCTGTTGCGCCGGTTTTCTCAGCCAGTGCCAGCAGGGCGGATGCCACGGGGCCTGCGGGGTGGATGATGGTTTTGAGGTGGGTGTCGTCAAAGTCAAAGGTGTGGGAGTTGATGCCGTTGACCAAGGCCGCGCTGCACATGTCGAGCTTTTCGCTGCGGCCAAGTACGGTGGCTTGGGGGGCGGATTCGAGCACTTGAGCGGCTTTGATGGCGGCGATGCCTGCATCGTGGTGCGCAGCGCCGATGGCGCAGCCTAGCCAGTTGAGGAAGGTGCGGTGCGCCTCGTGGTCGACCGCGTCAGACCAGCCCCGGCTGGGATGGGTGGCGACAAAGTGGGCGAGGATGCTGGTGACGGCAGGTGCGTTGTGGTCAGCGGTGACTTGGGTATTACGGGCCATGAAAATTCTATTCTGATTGCTATATTTTTGGAAGCTGCTTACGCTCTATTTTATTGGGCTAGAGTTTGATTTACTGGGGAAATAGGTTAGTTTTCAATCTCAATTTTGCGCTCTTTCACTACGCGCTGGTAGCGGGCCAGGTCAGCGGCTACAAAGGCGGCAAACTGGTCGGTACTCATCGGCATGAGATCGACGGCTTCGGCGCTAAGGCGTTGCTTCAGGTCGGGCATGGCCAGGGCTTTTTGCAGTTCATCATGCAGGCGCTGGACGACATCGGTGGGCAGCTTGGCGGGGCCAAATATGCCGTACCACTGCATGCCGTCAAAGCCTTTGTAGCCCAGCTCGGCCAGGGTGGGCACCTCGGGGAAGTTGGGGTGGCGCTTGGCACCGGTGACAGCCAGTGGGCGAAACTTGCCTGCGCGGATCTGCGGCGTGGCGGCGGCCAGGCTGGGCATCATGGCCTGAGTGGAGCCGCTGAGCATGTCGGTAATGGCGGGGGCAATGCCTCGGTAGGGCACATGCACGGCAAAGATGCCTGTTGCATCCTTAAACTGCTCCATCGCCAGGTGAGTGAGCGAGCCTTGGCCGGCCGAGCCGTAGCTGAGTTTGCCGACGTTCTTTTTGGCGTAGTCGACAAACTCTTTGACGGTGTTGGCCGGTACGCTCACGGGGACGATCAGCACATTGGGGGTGCCGCCGATCATGCCGATGGGGGTGAAGTCTTTGATGGGGTCGTAGCGCAGCTTGCGCGATGCCGGGCTGGTGGCGTGGGTGGCCACGTAGCCCTCCATCAGGGTGTAGCCATCGGGCGTGGCACGTTGCACCGTCTCTGAAGCGATGGCACCGCCGCCGCCGCTGATGTTTTCTACCACCAGGTTTTGCCCCAGTCCCCGGCTCATGCGCTCGGCCACGTTGCGGGCAATCATGTCGGCCCCGCCGCCTGCGGCAACCGGCACGATGAATTTGATGGGCTTGGTGGGGTAGCTTTGGGCGTAGCTGGTGGTAGCTACTAAAAGCGTAGCTGCTAGCGCACCTAGTACGGTGGCTAGAGCATGTTTGGGCATGAATTGCATAGGGACTCCCAGAGGATGAGGATGTAAGTGCCCATTTTGCCTCTGGGGCGGGCTTGAGGCGATGCGTAGTTGTACGCAGCTAGCCCTTAGGCCACTGACAAACCCTCAGTTGGCTTTGCAGGTGATCTCAGCCCAGCCATCATGCTCCCTCTCCCGCTCTGCGGGAGAGGGCTGGGGTGAGGGTCTTTGCAGTTGTACAAAATCTATTAAAAAGGCCCTACCGAGAACCTACTGACACTACCCTTTGGCCACAGGCAAATCCGCCCGGTTGCACCACTCGCTCCAGCTACCCGCAAACAGCGCGGTAGGCGGGTAGCCCGCAATCGCCATGGCCAATACGTTAGGCACGGCGCTCACGCCGCTGCCGCAGTGGTGGATCACTTTGGCGGGGTCGCGCCCACCCAGCAGTGCGTCAAACTCCTGGCGCAGCTGCGCTGCGGGTTTGAATAAGCCGTCCGTGCCGATATTCAAACCAAACGGGCGATTGAGCGCACCCGGGATGTGCCCCGCCACCGGGTCCAGCGGCTCCACCTCGCCACGAAAGCGCGGTGCGGCGCGTGCGTCGATGATGGCGTGGCTGCCTTGGCGTGCTGCATCTGCTACCAAGTCAATAGCCGCTTGCGCATATTTCTGTGAGGCTAGAGGGTATTTTGGTTTGGAAAAATCGGCTTGCACAGGCGCGGCGCCTGTCTGCACAGCGCCACCCGCAGCCTGCCAAGCCTGCAAGCCACCGTCCAGCACCGCCACGTCAGCATGCCCGCACCATTGCAGCATCCACCACGCTCGGCCGCAGTAGTTCACGCCATTGCGGTCGTACACCACTACCTGGGTGGCAGGCGTCACGCCCACAGCGCCCATCCAGACAGCAAACTTCTCGCGGCTGGGCAAGGGGTGGCGTCCCCCACTGGCTTTGTCGGTGGCGGCGCTTTTGTCGCTGAGGTCAGTGTCCAGGTGCACGTACTGCGCGCCAGCAATATGCTCCTTTGCAAATGCCTCTGGGCCAGCGGTGGGGTTCATCAGGTCGAAACTGCAATCCCATATTTGCACGGGGGTAGCTTGGGTTTGCAGTGCTTGAAGCTGGCTTGCGGAGATGATGGTGGTGTACATAGGACAGTTTGTTGGGTTGATGGTGGTTTAAATTTACTGCATATTTAGTAGCTGCTCCGGCAATATTTTATTAGGCTAGGGGCTGATTAGCATCTACAAGTCGTGATCGCAACATAGGCGAGGGGCTATATCGTGGCCTCACCGGCATGTAAAACTCTGTAAGTAATTAGATATCCACTTTCGATATACGCCGTCACTCATCGTCTTTGAATAGTGCCATTGCACTAATGGATAGCTTTAAACCATCAACACATTTTTGAAAGCGTATATGAAAACACTTGCTCTAGCGAATGCAAAAAATTTCTTATGGCGCGGCGCATTACTCAGCGCGGTGCTTTTGGTGAGCGCTTGCGGCGGCGGCGACTCCACGGGCCTCACTGGTCAAAGCGTTGCATTGCGCACCGTACCAGAGCCTGCGGGCGTTAACTGCGCGACTGGGGGAACCAAAATAGAAGCCGGCCCAGACAGCAACGCCAACGGTTCGCTGGAAACCGGGGAGGTTAACTCCACCGCTTATGTTTGCAACGGACAGGCAGGTTTAGTTGGTTTGACCGGCGCGGCTGGCATTGCCGGTCTACAAGGTTTGGCCGGTGCTGCTGGTGCGACTGGCCCGGCAGGTGCAACAGGTACCACCGGCTCTATCGGCCCATCTGGCCCTGCAGGCGCAACAGGTATCACCGGCTCTATCGGTCCATCAGGCCCTGCAGGCGCAACAGGTACCACAGGCTCTATCGGCCCATCAGGCCCTGCAGGCGCAACAGGTACAACCGGCTCTATCGGCCCAGCAGGCCCAGCAGGCCCAGCAGGCCCAGCAGGCCCAGCGGGCGCAACAGGTACAACCGGCTCTATCGGCCCAGCAGGCCCAGCAGGCGCAACGGGCACCATGGGACTGACTGGATCCTCCGGCCCGCAGGGTATTGCTGGAACGACAGGGCTTACTGGGCTGACTGGAAGTCCTGGCGCGACCGGTTCACCTGGCACCAATGGGACAAACGGAACGGCTGGTCTGAACAGTGCCATACAAGTCTGCTTGGTACCAGTAACCTTTGAGAATTTAACAGGAATCTGTGGAGGCAAGACCAGCGGCCCGGGCACTTTGATTCAAGCCGGCAGAAGTACCATAAATGTCGGTTTTCCTGATGATCCAGGCGGCATAACTAGCACTGTGTTGATCTGTGGTTTAGGGTCTGCTGTGCCGGGCGCGGCCTTACTGAATGTGCTGAACCCCATAAGCGGCAAACCTTTGACTTGCAGCCAGCTTGGCTAAAGTTTAGTTGCTGCCTCATTTGTCCACGCTTGTGTTGTTCTTTTTGCTTGCTCCATAACCGATCTATTCTCAGCTATGGAGTTGGTGTTTTCAAGGGTCATTTTTTGGATGTGAGCCTAATGCTCCTCATGCGGCGCATTGGGCACCGCCCGGGCACGCAAAATAGTCGCTGCAATGCCGCTGGCCAAGATGACCAGCATGCCTGCCCAGGCCAGCAGCGGCAGATGGTCGTTAAAAATAATCACACTGGCCAGCGCGCCAAAGACGATGCCGCTGTATTGCAAATTGGCCACCACCAGGGTAGCGCCACTGGCGTAGGCTTTGGTCATGCACCATTGGCCGAGCGACGCCAGGATGCCAATGGGCAGCAGCCACACAGCGTATTGCCAGTTCCACGCAGCGTGCCCTGTGGCTGCCACGCCTATGCCGCCAAACAGCGCCGAGGCTACGGCAAAATAAAACACCACGCGTAGCTCGGGTTCACCCGCTCGGGCCATAGCGGTGACCTGCAAGTACGCCAGCGCCGCCATCATGCCCGAGAGCAGGCCTATCAGCCCGGCCCAGGCTTGGTTTTGGTCAAAAGCAGGGCGCAGCACCATCACCACGCCCGCAAAGCCTGCCAGCACCGTGGCCAGCAGCCAGCCGGGTTTGTCGCCTTTGCCAAACAGCAGTGCACCGCCCACCAAAAACGCTGCCACCCACACACTGCTCATGTAGTTCAGCGTCATGGCGGTGGCCAGCGGCAAGTAGGCTATGGCATAGAACCAGCAGCCCAGCGACAGCACCCCGATCACGCTGCGCCAAGCGTGCATGCCGGGCACGCGGGTGGCAAAGCCCACGCCTGCGGCGCGCACCCACACACCCACAAACACCATGCTCACCAGCCCACGGTAGAACACCAGCTCGGTGGCAGAGTAGTGCTCCGAGGCAAACTTCACGCATACGCCCATGACGGCGAATAAAAACGAGGCAACGATCATCCAGAGGGCTTGCATTCCTTGATTTTATAAGCCTTTTGGAGCTCTAGCCCATTAAAATATAGCGGGAGCAGCTACTGAATATGTAGCAGTCGGGTAGATGCAGGTGCAGCAGTAGCCACCAGTTCAACCAACAGCCCGGGTGTGAGCACAGCCTGGTAGCAGGCGCGTTGCGGCCAGTGGGCTGGGTCAGGGCCTATCCATTCTTGCCACAACATGTCAAACACATCCAGGGTTTTGATGTCAGCCAAAATGACTTCCAGTGACAGCAAATGCGTGCGTTCTGACAGCGCCTCGGTCAGGTGCATGTCCAGCATGGCAAAGCTTTGCGCTACCTGCGATTCAAAATTGGCCGTCATGTCCATGGCGTTGGCCACTGTCCACACCATGCCGTCCAGTGCCACGCAACTGCTGCGGCCTTTGCCGCTACTGGACCAACGCTTGATGATCATAGGCTGCCCCTTTCTAGGTGGCCTATGATGGCTTTGTTATTGCCCCCGCGCAAGACCTTGGCGCGTAGCGGATTGCAGCAATTAGTAACTCAGCCGCGCCACAGCGCGCAAATTCTCTGCTGTCGTGGTCGGAAAACCAAAAAACTCCAGGTACGCGGGGATTTGCTCAAACAGCATGTCGGTGCCCACCTGGGTGAGGCAGCCGCGTGCTTGCGCGGCGGCCAGGAAGGCGGTGATCTCGGTTTTCATCACTACCTCGCCTACAAAGGTGCGTGCCTCAAGGCGGCTGATGTCGATGGGCAAGGGGTCGCCTGCGTTCATGCCCAGGGGCGTGGCGTTGACGATCAGGTCGTAGCCAGCGGGGTCGTTGGAGGCAGTGCTTACATCGATAGCGGGGTAATGCTTTTGCAGGCGCGCGCCCAGTTGTTCGGCGGATGCGGTATTCACGTCAAACAGGCTGATGGCGCTGAGACCCTCGGCCGCGAGTGACGCCGCAATAGCGCAGCCTACACCGCCGCTGCCCACTACCAGCGCGCGTGCGCCACGCAACTTCAGGCCCTTGCGCTGCACGCCGCGCACAAAGCCTGCACCGTCAAACATGTCGCCTGCCAGTTTGCCGTCTGGTGTACGCTTGACGGCGTTGCACGCGCCTGCTACCAGTGCGGTGGGCGAGACTTCGTCCAGCAGGGCAACCGTGCTCACCTTGTGCGGCATCGTGATGAGTGCGCCGCGAATGTTGGACAGATTGAAAACACTGCGCAAAAACGTGGGGTAGTCCTCGGCCTTGCAGCCCATGGGCACCACCACGGCATTGACCCCTGCTTGCACGAAGTAGGGGTTGTAGATCATCGGGGCTTTGAAGCTGTGCGTGGGGTAGCCGATGTGGGCGATGAGTTCAGTGTGGCCGTTGATGAGCATGAATAACTTAGATGGATGGAGCCTTCGACAAGCTCAGGCCGAACGGAGGGGGGTGGCAGGACGAACGGAGGTGGGTGACAGGACGAAGGGGGTATCCGCCCAGTCAAGAAGGCTTACTTGGAACTGGCCTTCGCTGTAGTCACCGCCGCGCGCAGCGCCAGCAAATAGCTGTCGGCACCAAAGCCGCAGATCTGGCCTTTCACAATATCGGCGAGCACAGATTTGTGGCGGAACTCTTCACGGGCGTGGATGTTGCTCATGTGCAGCTCTACGATGGGGCAGGTGAGAATGGCCAGCGCATCGCGGATGCCGTAGCTGTAGTGCGTCCAGGCTCCGGCGTTGATCAGCACGGCATCTACCTTGTCAAAAAACGCTTTGTGAATGCGGCCACACATCTCGCCTTCGCTGTCGGTTTGAAAGTGCTCTATCTCGGCGCCCAGCTCTTGCCCTAGTTTGACCAGGCTGGCGTTGATCTCGTCCAGTGTGATAGTGCCGTACTGCGCGGGGTCGCGCTTGCCAAACATGGCGTGGTTGATGCCGTGAAGCATGACGATTTTCATAACCTGTCCTTCTTTTGTGCAGAGCCAACGGGCTTGGTGCGCATGCACCAAGCCGCTCAATGGCAGTGTAGGCCTAAATGGCTGCCGTCAATTACTTACGCAGCTTGGCCAGTTCGGCCATCATCTCGTTTACAGTAGCTTCGCCCACGTTGGCGCTGAACTGGGCAATCACCTGCTTCATCTTCTCGCGCAGTTTGGCCACTTCGGCAGGTGGAAACACGGTTACTTGCATGCCGTTTTTCTTCAAGATGTCCAGGTTGGCGGCGGCGGCGGCGCGATTCGCTTCGCGCTGGCCTTTGGCGGCTTCGTCAGCCGAGTCGTCCAAAATTTTCTTCTCAGCAGCGCTCAGGGTATCCCACACTTTTTTGCTGAAGATCACTGACTGGGGGTTGTACTGGTGGTTGGTCAGGGCGATGTGCTTTTGCACTTCCCAAAACTTGTTTGACGCAATCACGCCCAGTGGGTTCTCTTGGCCGTCAATGGCTTTTTGCTCCAGGCCGCCATACACTTCCGCGAAAGGCATGGGGGTGGGGTTGGCGCCCAGGGCTTTGACCCAGGCCACGTTGATCGGGTTAGGAATCACGCGCAGTTTCAGGCCGTCGATGTCTTCGACCTTGTTCAGGGGGCGCTTGCTGTTAGTCATGTGGCGGTAGCCCAGTTCCCAGTACGACAGGCCGATGATGCCTTTTTCTTCCAGCTTGGCGTGCAGTTTTTTGCCCACGGGGCCGTCAACGATAGCGTCAGACTCTTTCTCGTTGGCAAACAAGAACGGAAAGTCAAAAATCGCCAATTCTTTGGCCTCAGAGGCCAAAATGCCAGAGTTCATCACAGCCATCTCGACCGTGCCACCTTTGATCGAGGACACGATGGCTTGGTCAGTGCCCAGGGTGCTGTTGAAGAACAGGTTGATCTTCATCTTGCCACCCGATTTGGCCGCTACGGCTTCTGCAAACTTCTTCATGCCGACAGCCGCAGGATGCGTCTCAGGCCCCGCTACGCCAAACTTGATGGTGCGCTCTTGGGCGAATGCAGTGCCGAAAGTGGCGGCAGCAGCTGCAACCAATACGGTTTTGATAAATACACGTTTCATAAAGTCTCCTGGAGGGATGGATTGACACAGTACACAAAATTAGACGCAGCATGTGGCGTACCAGTTCACATGCTTTGTTGACAGCCTTCACAACGCAGCACTGCGGTGCTCGGACTACGGGGAAACGCTAGATGCCTAGCCATACAGCCACTTGGCGGGCACCATCACCAGTTGCGGGAACAGCACCATCAAGAACATCACGATGAACTGCACGACCATGAACGGCATGACACCGCGCGTGACTTCGTCCATCTTCATGCGGCCCACACCGGCCACCACGTTGAGCACCGTGCCCACCGGCGGCGTGACCAGACCAATCGAATTGTTGATGATGAACAGCACACCAAAATACACCGGGTCAATGCCAGCGGCTTTGACCAGCGGCATCAGCACGGGGGTCAAAATCAAAATGGTGGGCGTCATGTCCATGGCCGTGCCCACCACCATCACCAGCAGCATGATGGCAAACATGAGCAGTTTGGGGCTGTCCAGCAGCGGCTGTAGCAGGGTGACGATCTGGGCGGGGAGCTGCGCCACCGTGATCAACCAGGCCGATACCATCGCTGCAGCCACCAAAAACATAATCACTGAGGTGGTCTTGGCTGCGGCTAAAAACACGCCATACAGCTGGCTCCATTTCAGCTCTTTGTAGATCACACCCGCGACGAAGAGTGCAAACACCGCAGCCACGACTGCGGCTTCGGTGGGGGTGAACACGCCCATGCGCAGCCCCACCAAGATGATGAGGGGTAAAGTGAGCGCCCAACCTGCTCTGCAAAAAGCCGCCCACACCTCGCCCTTGGAGCGACGCGGCGGCGGCTGCAAATCTTCTTTGCGCGTGAGCCACCACCAGGTGCCCCACAAGCCTGCGGCCAGCAAGATGCCAGGGAAAATACCCGCCAGAAACAGCTTGGTGATAGACACGCCACCGGCCACACCAAAAATCACAAACCCAATGGAGGGCGGGATGATCGGGCCTATCACACCGCAGGCCGCTATCAGGCCACCGCTGCGGGCCTTGTCGTGCCCGGCCTTGACCATCATGGGCAATAAAAGAGCGGTCAACGCAGCCGCATCGGCCACCGCAGAGCCTGACAGGGCCGACAAAATACAGGCGGCAAGAATAGTCACATAGCCCAAGCCGCCGCGAATATGGCCTACCAGCGCCATGGCAAAGTCCACTATGCGGCGCGACAGGCCGCCTGTGTTCATCACCTCGCCCGCCAGCATAAAGAAGGGCACGGCCAGCAACGGGAAGCTGTTGGAGCCTTCCATGATGTTCTGCGCCAAAATCTGCGCGTCCGTCATGTTCATATGCCACATCAGGGCCGCGCCGCAGATCAGCAGAGAAAAAGCGATGGGTATGCCCAGCGCCATGGCAGCCAGCAGTGAGCCCAGAAAAACAATGATCGTCATGGTGTGTTTCTCTTGGGCATTTATGGGACAGGCTTGGGAATATCCACGGGCTCTTCTTCAGACTCCCGAATACCCACCAGTTCGGCCTCTGTCAACTCGCCTTTGAGCAACCGCCATAGCTGGTTGAGCAAGATCACCGCGCCAAATGCGGCGCACACTAAGCCCGCTGAGTAAAAGATGGCCATAGAGGCCTCCATGGCGGCGCTGGTGGTGGTCCAGTTGACTTTGACTTGGTCTAGCGAGCCTTTGAACAGCATCCAGCAGATGAACAGCATCAACACGTGGCCCAGCACCAGGCAGGTTTTTTTGCCGCGCACGGACAGGCGCGAGACCAGCATGTCGGTGCCCAAGTGCGCGCCCTCATGCATGGCGATGATGGCACCCAGAAAGGTCAGCCACACAAACAACCAGCGTGCCAACTCTTCAGACACGGTGATGCCCGAGTTAAACACGTAGCGCAGCACCACGTTGGTAAACACCAGCACCACCATCAGCGCCAGCATGCCAGCGATCAGGTAGCCGATGTAGCGGCAGGCGGTGTCTAGCCATTTGTTGAGCATAGGTGTGTTTCTCGAAGCTTCTATGCATTAATGTACTAACTGGTTACTTTTATGAAATACGTAAAAACCCTATGCTTTGAATGCGTCGGAATCTAGGGCTGGAGCAGTTTTCTATAGCTGTGCGGCGCGTTACTTGCGTACAAAGCGCACCACCATCTCCACCACGTTGTCGCGCCGCTCTGCCACTGCCGCCGTGGTCTGCGTGTTGCGTTTGAAGATCAGACCGAAGGTGTGCTGGTTAGACACGTTAAAAAACGTCAGTGCCGAGATGGAGGCGTGGATGTCGATAGGGTCGAGCCCGGTGCGAAACACGCCACTGGCCACGCCGCGTTGATACAGCTGGTGGATGGCTGAAATGGCAGGCACGTTGAGCTGCTGAATCTGTTTGCTCTGCGCCAGGTATTGGCCGCGCTGCATGTTCTCGGACATCACCAAGCGCACAAAATCAGGGTTGCTGTGGTGGTGGTCAAAAGTAAAGGTGGCCAGGCGGCGCAGTGCGTCCACGGGCGGCAGGTTCTCCAGGTGCAGCTCGGCTTCAATGCTGCGCATGCGCCGGTATGACTCCTCCAGCACCGCCAGATACAAACCCTCTTTGTTCCCAAAGTAGTAGTAGATCATGCGCTTGCTGGTCTGAGTGGCCGCCGCAATTTCATCAATCCGCGCGCCGCTGAGGCCCTTCTCTGCAAACTCCTGCGTGGCTTTGTCCAGTATGCCCGCCATGGTGCGCACAGGGTCGTTGGTGCGGGTGGGTTCTTTGCTGGTCGCAGTCGTTTTTTTGCGCACAGGTACTTTAGCCAATGCCTTGGGTTTTGCAGAATGTACCGTCTTGTCCATTATCGGGAGTATAGAGCTTTTGTCTGCCTGCGGTTCTGTGCTCGCTCTGGGGCTTGGTGTGCCGACTCATTCGCTGTGCTCGCTCTGGGGCTTGGTGTTTCGACTCATTCGCTGTGCTCGCTCTGGCGCTTGGTGTGCACAGCTCCGCGGCGGTCCCCCGCCCTTCGGGCTCCTCCTTTATGCCGCTGCGCTGTGCACACCAAGCGCCAGAGCTGCGTACTGGTTTGGTTGGGGGCTAACCGGTTGATTAGCGATCATGGTCACAAGATCAGGTCGGCGGTGCACTTAGCGCAGCGGCATAAAGGAGGAGGCAGCGGCCCTAGGCCGCAACGGGGGCAGCCGCGGAGCTGAGTGCACCGTCGGCCTGATCCCGTACAAGACTTACCGAGTCCCCCCGAGTACACCATCGACCCGCTCACGTACAAAGCTGAATTAGCGCCGTCAACCGGCAATTACACCAACGGCACAGTCAACTTCGCAATCACATCATTGGTGTCCGGGCGCACACCGAGCCACCATTCAAAGGCCTCGGCAGCTTGCTCAGCTAGCATGCCAACGCCGTCGGCTACGCGCTGCACTCCTGCGTGGCGTGCCAGTTGCAAGAAGGGCGTGAGGACTTTACCGTAGGTCAGGTCGTACGCTAGTGCACCGTTTGCGAACACACTCGTCGGCAAAGGGGGCAGCTCGGCGTGCAGGCTGGCTGAGGTGGCGTTGAGCACTAAGTCAAACTGCTGCGTACCCAGGTCGCCGTATCCGCAGGCGCTGATGCCGCCCGCGTGTTGAAACTTATCAGCCAACTCCTGCGCTTTGGCTACGCTGCGGTTCACTATCACCAAGTGCGAGGGCTGCTGCTCTAAAAATGGCAGCAGCGCGCCGCGTGTGGCACCACCTGCGCCTAGCAGCAGCACGCGCTTGCCTTTCAACTGGCAGCTTAAGTTGTGGACGAGGTCGCGCACCAAACCGATGCCGTCAAAGTTCTCGGCGATCACGCGCTGGCCGTCAAACTT
>JANMTF010000362.1:0-13122 GCA_031390175.1 Polaromonas sp. | reverse complement strand
GAAATATCGCGGGAGCAGCTACTGAATATATAGCCAGCCACATGCTTGCGACTATTCCCAACGCGGCAACGCATCATCCTTCAACTGCCCACGCAGCTGCGCGTAGTCGGGCATGATGGACTCGACCGTGCTCCAAAAGCGTGGGCTGTGGTCCATCACGCGCAGGTGGGACAGCTCGTGCACCACCACGTAATCGATCACGCTCATTTTGAAGTGCACCAAGCGCCAGTTCAGGCGGATAGAGCCGTCAGACTTGGCAGTGCCCCAGCGGGTGCCTGCACTGCTTAAGGACAGCTTAGTCCATTGCACTTTGAGTTGTGGGGCGTACAGATTGAGGCGTTCTTCAAAAATGCGCTTGGCTTGGCGCATGAGCCAGGCTTGCACGGCGTCGCGGATGCGCTCGGGCGCGGCGTCTTGCGGCAGGCTGATGTGCAGCGTGAGGCGGGGCACACCGGGCAAGGAGGCGTTGTCGGCTTGTGCGTCGGTGTGCAATTGCGCTTGGCCATCAGTTGGTTGGCCGCGTTTTGCAGAAGTAGGTAGGCCCGAGCTGTACAGGTGGCGTGGGTCGATCACTACAATCACCTGCTCACCCATAAACGGGATCAACGTGCCGTCTTTCCACTCAATGCGGTTGCTCTCCAGCTTGCCTTGGCGCTCGCGCGATTCTTGCAGCTTCTTCACGATCCATGCGGACTTTTCTTGCACCGCTTTGTCTATCTCATACAGCGGCACCCAGCGCGGCGCGCTGACGGTGAGGCCATCAGCCCCTACGCTAAAGCCGATGGTTTTGCGTTTTCCGCGCTTGAGCTCAAAGGCGACGATGCTGGTGTGCAAGCGCGCCTCGCGGTTGGCGCGCGGGTGGGCAAATGCGGCTGGGCGCATGACAGCATCGAGTGGCTCGGCGGGGGAGCTGCCCATTTTTGGCAGGATGACGGGAGGCTTATCCGCTACCATTCCAGTAGCTGCTTGCGCAATGCTCTGGTGGGCTAGCGGCTGATTATCTGTAAATTTAGGGGGCGCAATAACATCTGTGAACAGATCGAGTGTGAGTTGCAATAGGCCGCGCATGGTGGTCGGTAGTTTAACGGTAGGCCTCGGGGTCAATCTCGCGCATCTTGGCTTCGATCCAGGTTTGCACTTCTCGCATCAGCTCTTCGGGTTGCCGGCCCACGCTGCTAATAGGCTTGCCTATCACCACGTCCACCACGCCGGGAGTTTTGACAAAGGCTTTGCGCGGCCAGCGGGTGGCTGCGTTCACCGCAATGGGTACGACGGGGCGACCTGTTTCGCAGGCCAAGCGCGTGCCACCGGCTTTGTAGGTGCCCGCCTTGCCGCGCGGGATGCGTGTGCCCTCGGGGAACATGATGACCCATACGCCTTGCGCCATCACCCGCTTTCCCTGCACCACCACCTTGGCAAAAGCCTCGCTGCGCTTGCTGCGGTCAATGTGGATCATGTCCATCCGGCCCATGGCCCAGCCGAAAAACGGCACATACAGCAGCTCGCGCTTGAACACATAGGCCAAGGGGTGCGGCATGATGGTGGGCATGAGAAAGGTCTCCAGTGTGGACTGGTGTTTGCACAGCAGCACCGCGCCGTCTTTGTCGCCTTGCGGCAAATTTTCCATGCCCTGGACGCGCCAGCTGACGCCGCATATTTTGGTCAAGCCCCACATGGCGCAGCTCAGCCAGCCGGCGCACATCCAGTACACCCGCGAGGGGCTGACAAACCACGACGCAACGATAACTGCCAATGCCCACGGCACCACGGTGGCCATCATCCACAGCATGTGCAGGCTAGAGCGAAAAAACGCGAGGGTGTAGGCCATAGGGTACAGGGTTGAAAGCTACGTAGCGGTGGTGCGTACTGTATGGCTTATGTCGTTAAAGTCAAAACATATTCTGCAAATGCGGCCAAGTCGGCATGCACGCGGGTGTCCGCAGGCAAGTCGTCAGGCTTGGCATGGTATTTGGCACCCTTGCCGGTCAGCACCAAATGCGGCGCGCACCCCACGGCCGCACCCGCCTGCAAGTCGCGTAGACTGTCGCCCACGGTATGCACGGTTTGCCCACCTGCGGCCATGTCGATACCATAGCGCTCGATGATTTGCTCAAACAAACCAGGCAAAGGCTTGCGGCACTGGCAAGCCTCGTCTGGCGTATGCGGGCAGTAAAACACGCCATCAATTTTGCCGCCCTGCACGGCCAGCAGTTTGTGCATTTTGCTGTGCATGGCGTTGAGCGACGCCACATCAAACAAGCCGCGCC
This sequence comes from Polaromonas sp., assembly GCA_031390175.1. Lineage (GTDB taxonomy): Bacteria > Pseudomonadota > Gammaproteobacteria > Burkholderiales > Burkholderiaceae_C > JAAFIP01. The sequence continues at coordinate 10,855 of JANMTF010000362.1, read as the reverse complement.
CCAGGCCGGATTGGTTGGAGGCAATGACAATGTGCCAGCCCGCATGGTTCAGCCGCGCAATCGCCTCCAGCGCGCCGGGCAGTGGCACCCACTCATCGGCCGACTTGATAAAGTCGTCACGGTCTTCGTTGATAGTGCCGTCACGGTCGAGAATGATGAGTTTCATAATGCAGCCTCTTGCGCGCGGCGTTGCGCCCATTGGGTGATGTGGGGGATGGGGTGTTTGGCGGGGTCTAATTTGGCGATGCGTTCAAGTAAAACCTTCATGTCAACACAGCGATGTTTTAATAATACCTGTACAAACTCAGCATCTTTGTCCCGTCCCGCAGCGCATTTGGACACAGCCAAATCGTGCAGGTCAGGGCAAATCACAGTGAGGTCGCCGATGTAGGTGAATACCGCCCGACTCATCCAATCAGAAGGCAGCGAAGCCGTCTCAGGGCTCACACCATCGGCATGGTAGCCGTAGGTGTCATGAAACGCGGACAACGCACCAATGGCACCGTCAATCAAGTCGGATTTTTCAGGGTGAACCGACGGGTATAGATCAATCTCCGTGGATCGCAGCAGTTCAGCAGGGGGGTTGTCTAGCAGCAGTAAAACCGCTTGGCTACCTATCACTACAAAGCTCTTTTCCTGCGCTATCTCTGCACTGGCGCGCAAAACATGGGCAAGCTCGGTTCGCAGCATACGCTTAATGCATTGCGCTTTGGCGCAGCGCTTGGCGCTCACCTGCGCCCAGTACAAAACCCAAAGGAGAGACGTTGCGTAAAGTGGCCGCCTCGGTTGAGTCTTGACACACATGCGCTTCAATCACTTCGCAGCCCTGCACAAGCAACTCGCGCCACCGATGCAAATACGCATCGGATGCTGTTGCACCACGCTGCGCTGCCCAACGGTCAAGCGTTTGCAATGCCTGCTCGACCAACCCCGGTTGCGCCTGCATTCGCGCAATCGCCTGGCGATGAAACGCCAGTGTGAAGGCATCGAGTTGCTGCGGGGTAGGCATTGGATGATTATGAAGACTTGGGCTTAACTTGCCAACTTGGACAAATCAGCCACGCGGTTCATAGCGCTGTGCAGGGTGGCCAAGAGGCCCAGGCGGTTGGCTTTGAGCGCGGGGTCTTCGGCGTTGACCATGACTTTGTCGAAGAAGGCATCTACCGGCTCTTTGAGCGCGGCCAAGGCTTGCAAGTTTGCCGAGTAATCGCCATCAGACCAGGCTTTGTCTGCTCGGGCAGCTATGGCGTTAATAGCCATATGCAAGGCTTTTTCTTCCTCTACTTGCAGCAAAGCGGGGTTGACTTTGGATTCAACCGTGCCCTCGGCTTTCTTCAAGATGTTGCCCACGCGCTTGTTGGCGGCTGCCAGCGCGGGCGCTTCGGGCAGTTGCGCAAAGGCACGCACGGCGGCCAGGCGCTTGGGGATGGTGCGCCACTCGCCCAACTGCTGGGCGTAGATGGCGGCATCCACCTCTGCAGCGGAGTAACCGCCGTCTTTGAGATAGCCTTTGAGGCGCTCAATCAAAAACTCATCCAGTGCTACGGCCTGGTCTTGCAGCAGGCCGGGTGCGAAAGCGGCGAAGGCCATACGGGTGAGCTGGTGGTACTGCAAAGCCAAGTCGCGCTCCACCAACATGCGCGCCACACCCAGTGCATGGCGGCGCAGTGCAAACGGGTCTTTGTCGCCCGTGGGCAAGTTGCCTATGCCAAACATGCCTGCCAGCGTTTCCAGTTTGTCGGCGAGTGCCACCACCACGCCCACTTGGTTGCGCGGCAAGGTATCGCCCGCAAAGCGCGGCTTGTAATGGTCTTCAATCGCGTTGGCTACCTCATCCGTCAGTCCATCGTGGCGCGCATAGTAGCCGCCCATGGTGCCTTGCAGTTCGGGGAACTCGCCCACCATGTCGGTGAGCAAATCGGTTTTGGCCAGGCGCGCTGCGGTGTCCGCTTGCTTGGCCAGCAGGTCGCCGCCCAGTTGCTGGCCGATGGCTTTGGCTATTGATCTAACGCGCTCCATGCGCTCGCCTTGGGTGCCCAGCTTGTTGTGGTACACCACTTTGGAGAGGCCGTCGACGCGGGACTCCAGCGTCTTTTTACGGTCTTGGTCGAAGAAAAACTTAGCATCGGCCAAACGCGGGCGCACCACACGCTCGTTGCCTTGGATGACGGCGCCCGCATCCTTCGGGCTGATGTTGCTGACCACCAAGAACTTGTTGGTCAGCTTGCCGCTCGCATCCAGCAATGGGAAGTATTTTTGATTTGCCTTCATGGTCAGAATCAAACACTCTTGCGGCACGGCGAGGAACTCTGTTTCAAACTCACAGACCAACACGTTGGGGCGCTCGACCAGAGCCGTCACTTCGTCTAGCAGTGCGTCGTCTTCAATGGCGCGCGCGCCACCACCCACCTTGACCGCAGCCGCTGCCAGTTGCTTGGCAATCTCCGCCTTGCGCTCGGCAAAGCTGGCAATCACAGCGCCCTGCTCGCGCAGCACGGCAGCATAAGTGTCGGCATCGCTGATCACCACAGGAGATACCAAGGCCTCAAACCTGTGGCCCTGTGTACTGTTGCCTGCCTTGAGGCCCAGCGCCTCGATGGGCACCACATCGCTGCCATGCAAAGCCACCAGACCATGCGCAGGCCGCACAAAGCTCACACTCGTCCAGCCCGGCATGGCACTGCCTTCGCCTAGTTGGTACGACATCACTTTAGGGATGGGCAGCTTGGCAATCGCTACAGCCAATGCCGCATTAAGCGCTACCAACAACGTTGCTCCTTGCTGCGCCGACTCATAAAACAAAGCCTCGGCTTTGCCGTCCATTACCCTTTTCAGCCCCGCCACCGCAGTGGCATCGCCACCCAGCGCTTGCAGCTTTTTCAAGAGCGCAGGCGTAGCGTTGCCTGCTGCGTCTAGCCCCACGGCCACCGGCATGAGCTTTTGCGACACCGCTTTGTCCGCGCCCTTACTGGCCATCTGAGTCATATGCGCAGCCAAGCGACGCGGCGAAGCAAACGCCGTGAGCACGGAGTCCACACCGCACAAGCATTGCGCCTTGAGCTGCTCGTGCAACACACCAGCAAACGCATCGCCCAGCTTCTTTAAAGCCTTGGGCGGCAACTCTTCAACAAATAATTCAACGAGAAGATTTTTAGTAGTCATAACAAATAATCAATAACGTGCGTCACGGCGCATTTGCTCTACCACAGGGGTGGTCATGGGCATAGTTTCATGGAGTTTTTTTAACTCTTCAATAAACGCTTGACGCTTCGAATAGGCATCTGCAAGTTGCTGCGGAGTTCGTTTCAACATGACAGGCTGGTAATGCAACACCGTAGGAAACGGATCATAAAAATGGTGCAGTAGTGTGCGCCACTCTTGGTACTGCGCGGATTGGCGAAAGCCCACTGTATGGGCTTCCAGCGTAGCCCAACGCACCAGCAAAACGTATTGGTGATCATCCTCAATGCCATGTTGCAGCTCATGCCCCAAATAGCCGGGCATGGACGCGATGATGCTTTGCGCCTGCGCAAACGCCGCCTCAAACCCGGCGGTTTGACCGGGTTTGATTTGCAACGTAGCCACCTCCAAAATCATCAAGCAGCTTTCTTGGGCATCTGCTCTACCCATTCGCGCGTAGCCATGGGGAAGCCCAAGCGCTCGCGGCTTTCGTAGTAGCTTTGCGCCACGCTGCGCGAGATGTTGCGGATGCGGCCGATGTAGGCGGCACGCTCGGTGACGCTGATGGCCCCGCGCGCGTCTAGCAAATTGAAGCTGTGCGCGGCTTTGAGCACCTGTTCGTAGGCGGGCAACGCGAGCTGCTGCTCCATCAGGTACTTGGCCTGCTTCTCGTGCGCGGCAAAGGCGGTGAACAAGAAGTCAGCGTCAGAGTGCTCAAAGTTGTAGGTGGACTGCTCCACCTCGTTTTGTTTGTACACGTCGCCATAAGTTAACCGGCCCCCACGTTCGCCCACTGCGTGTGGCTCACTGCCCCCCAAGGGGGCTGAGCCGCCTTGGGAGCGGTTCGGCAACGGCTCGCCCTCTGTCCACACAAGGTTGTAGACGTTGTCCACCCCTTGCAGGTACATGGCCAGGCGCTCCAGGCCGTAGGTGATCTCGCCTGTGATGGGCTTGCAGTCGATGCCGCCGACCTGCTGAAAATAGGTGAACTGCGTGACCTCCATGCCATTGAGCCACACTTCCCAGCCCAAGCCCCAAGCGCCGAGCGTGGGGTTTTCCCAATCATCTTCGACAAAACGGATGTCGTTCTTTTTCAGGTCAAAGCCCAAAGCTTCGAGCGAGCCGAGGTACAGCTCCAAAATATTGCCGGGCGCGGGCTTGAGCACCACCTGGTATTGGTAGTAGTGTTGCAAGCGGTTCGGGTTCTCGCCATAGCGACCATCTTTCGGCCGGCGGCTGGGCTGCACATAGGCGGCCCTCCACGGCTCGGGGCCAAGCGCTCTTAAAAACGTAGCGGTGTGCGATGTACCAGCGCCCACCTCCATGTCATACGGCTGCAGCAAAGCGCAACCTTGTTTAGCCCAATAGGACTGGAGGGTAAGGATAATGTCTTGAAAACTCAGCATAGTGGGCTATTTTAGCGTCTCTGTGCGGGTTTTTAGAAAAAAAATAGCGCTCCAGGCCAGCAGAATATTGCGGAAGCAGCTATTTAAATAATAGCACTTAAAGTCTGCGCGGCTTGCCCAAGCCCTCGTAAACCCTTGCGCTGCCCGGACCCGCACGGGTTTAATCTACAGGGCATCACCACAGAGGAAGCGCACATGGGCACCCCACAGCTGATTTTGAGTTTGGTCTTGGCCACCATGGTGTTTTCTGTCGCGCTGGAACTCAAAATTGACGACTTTCGGCGCGTAGCCCTTGCCCCCAATGCGGTGGTCTGCGGGCTGATACCCCAGTTCATCTTGCTCCCTTTAGGTACCTGGCTGGCCACGCTGGTGCTGGACTTGCCGCCCAACGTCGAAGTCGCCATGATCTTGGTGGCGGCCTGCCCCGGTGGCTCGTTGTCCAATGTGAGGACCCATCTGGGGCGCGGCAACGCAGCGCTGAGTGTGAGCATCTCAGGCGTAGCGGCGCTGATGGCGATTGTGCTGACCCCGTTTAACTTTAGCTGGATGGTGGCGAACAACCCGGCCACAGCAAACTGGATGCGCAGCTTGCAGATTGACCCCAGCGGCATCTGGATGAGCCTGGTGGCCTTGCTGGCGCTGCCGATGGCGCTGGGCTTGAGCTTTGCGCGCAAGCTGCCTGCCCTCACAGCACGCATCCAAAAGCCCTTGGCCAATTTTTCACTCTTTGCCCTGCTGGCCTTCATCGTGCTGGGGCTCATCAAAGAGCGCAGCACCTTAACGATGGCGCTGCTGCCCATGCTGGGCTTGGTGGTGGCGCACAACGCCTGTGGTCTGTTCTTTGGCTGGGCAACGTCACGCGCCATGGGGTTGAGCGTGCGGGATCGCCGCGCCGTGATGATTGAAGGCGGCATGCAAAACTCTGGCCTCGCACTGGGCATCATCGCGCTGCAATTTGGCAATGATTTTGGCATGGTCATCATTGCCAGCCTGTGGGGTGTTTGGCATATTGTCAGTGGACTGGCCTGCGTGGGGGTGTGGCGCAGGCAAGACGCAAAGGAAGCACATGTTTGATGTACTGATCCAAGGCGCAACCGTGATTGACGGCACGGGCAGTGCGCCCTTTACTGCGGACGTCGCGGTGCAGGACGGCAAGATCGCCGAGATAGGCCACATCACCCAAGCCGCACGCGAGACCGTGCAAGCCCACGGTGCATGGCTCACGCCCGGCTTTATCGACATCCACACCCACTACGACGGCCAGGCGACCTGGGACGAAACTTTCAGCCCCAGCATCCACCACGGCGTGACGACGGTGGTGATGGGCAACTGCGGCGTGGGCTTTGCGCCGCTGTCCGCCAACACACCGCACGAGCAGCAGCGGCTGATACGCCTGATGGAGGGTGTGGAGGACATCCCCGGCGCGGCACTGAGTGAGGGCGTGCGCTTTGGCTGGGAAAGTTTTGGCGAGTACATGGACGCGCTGGATGCCACGCCGCACACGCTGGACTTTTTATGCCTCGTGCCGCACGACCCCCTGCGCATGGCCGCGATGGGAGAGCGCGCGCTGGCGGGCGAAGCTGCCACGCCTGAGGAGGCTCAGAAGATGCGCGCCGCCCTGCGCACCGCGCTGCAAGCGGGCGCCGCAGGCTTTTCTACTGGCCGCAGCGACAACCACTGCACCTCGCGCGGCGAGGCCACGCCTGCCTCTGAGGCCAGCACCTGGGAGCTCACCACCTTAGCCAGCGCTTTTGACGGCCTGCAGCACGGCGTGCTGCAAATGGTGAACGACTTTGATGTGCTGCGCGGCGCGCCTGGCGATGCACAAGCGGCCAAGCAACGTTTTGACCAAGAGTTTGCGGTGGTGCAGGCGCTGGCCCAGCGCAGCGGCAAACCTCTGTCCATGACCTGGCTACAGCGTGACCCCGGCGGTGTGCAGTGGCAGTGGCTGGCACAAGCCGTGGAGCAATGTGCCGCACAAGGCTTGGCTATGCACCTGCAAACCGCTGCACGCGGCATCGGTGTGATCAACGGGCTCGATACCAGCTTTCACCCCTTGATGGGCTACCCCTTGTACAAAGAGATCGCCTACCTTCCCCTGCCACGGCGCGCCGCCGCGCTGCGCGAACCTGCACGCCGCGCGCGCCTGCTACAGGAAAAGTCCGAGCGCATTGCAAGCGATGGCAATGCGGTGCCTCCTTTGGTAGACATGCTGCTGGCGCGCATCGACCTGATCTCAGCGCGCATGTTCCCATTGGCAAACGCCCCAAACTACGCCCCCACACTCATGGACTCCCTGCTGGTGCGCGCCAGGCAACGTGGCGTGCCGCCCCTGCTGGCCATCTACGACTACCTGAGCGAGGGCGACGGGAGCAACCTGGTGTACTTTCCCATCTTTAACTACAACGATGGCAACCTGGACGTGGTGGGTCAGATGCTCAAACACCCACACGCACTGTTAGGCCTGAGTGATGCAGGCGCACATGTAGGCACCATTTGCGATGCCAGCTTCAGCACCTTCATGCTGACCCATTGGGTAAAAAATGATCACCTGTCGCTAGCGCAAGCTGTGCACATGCTCAGCCAGCGCAACGCTACCTACCTAGGCCTGCACGACCGAGGCCGCATAACTGTAGGTTTTCGCGCCGATTTAAACCTGATTGACCCCGCCCAGCTACACCTGCCCAAGCCCCACATCGTGCGCGACCTGCCCGCCGGTGGCAGGCGCTTGCTGCAAACCGCAGAGGGCTACCTGCGCACCTGGGTGGCCGGGCAGTGCGTGCAAGCGGGCGGACTTGTGACAGCGGCCAGGCCGGGCAAGCTGGTGCGAATGGGAACATAAAATGCTCGCGTCGGCATGCTCTATCATGCAGCATCCCCTACGAAACCGCCATGCAAACGCCATTACCGCCCGAAAACGAGTCCGCCCGCCTCACAGCACTGTACCAATACTCAATTCTAGATACCTTACCTGAAGAGCGCTTTGACCGCCTCACCCGGTTGGCGCAACACATCTTTGGCGTGCAGATCGCCTTGGTATCGCTGGTCGATGCGCATCGACAATGGTTCAAATCCAAACTGGGACTGGAGATCTGCGAAACGAGTCGTGACGTGTCATTTTGCGGGCATGCGATTTTGGATGAAGAGATTCTTCACATCCCCGATGCACGTTTAGACGCTCGCTTTGCCGACAACCCCTTGGTGATTGGCGAGCCCCATATCCGCTTTTATGCGGGCGCACCGCTGACATCCGCAGAAGGGTTTCGTATCGGCACGCTGTGCTTGATTGATTCGGCGGCGCGCCAGTTGAGCGCAGCGGAGTTGCTGATTCTGCGCGATTTGGCCGATTGTGTGCAGAGCGAAATCAATCAGCTCAGCCTGGCTCAGCAACAACAACAACGCCTGCAGCAAGACAGTGCAGTCCTGCGCCACATACTGGAAATCAGTCCGGTATCGGCGCATATCGTACGGTTGTCTGACAACAAGCTGGTGTTTGTGAACCAAAGCTTTTGCGACATGCTGCGCCTGCCCAGAGAGCAGGCCATGGGCGCAGACCTCGTGCAGTTATACCGCCGAGCCGAGGACTTTCAGGCGATGGCTGCCCGCTTGCAACGCGGCGAGCCCGTGATTAACCATCCCGTCGAGTTGACATCACAAGGCAGCGATATTTGGGGGCTCACGTCCTTCTTCAATATTGAGTTTGAAGGCGAAGCTGCGTCGCTTGCGTGGATCTACGATGTCAGCCAACTGGTGCGAGCCCGCCAAGATGCCGAGCGGGCCAACCGCGCCAAGTCGGAGTTTCTCTCCAACATGAGCCACGAACTGCGCACCCCGATGAACGCGGTGCTGGGCTTTAGTCAACTGCTGGAATGCGACAACACCCTCAATGCTGAACAGCTTGAGGGCGTGCAGCATATTCTCAAAGGGGGCCGCCATTTGCTGGAGCTGATCAACCAGATACTGGACCTGGCCAGGGTAGAGGCAGGGCATATGTCTTTGTTGCTGGAGCCTGTGGAGCTCCATTCGGTGGTTGAAGAATGCCGCAGCCTGGCCAACACCTTGGCGCAAAAGCGCAACATCGTCATTAGCCATACGGGGCTGCAAGGCGCAGTCGTGCGCGCAGACCGCACCAGGCTCAAACAGGTGCTGCTTAATCTGCTGTCCAATGCCATCAAATACAACCGCGAAGGCGGCAGCGTTAAGCTGGACATGCAAGCCATGGGCGAGCAGCGGCTACGCCTTCGCGTTACCGACACGGGTCCCGGCATTCCTGGCGAGCGCTTGGGTGAACTGTTTCTGCCCTTTAACCGCTTGGGCATCCACAACACCAGCATCGAGGGCACAGGCATCGGGCTGACCATCACCCGCCGCATCCTGGAGGCGATGGGCGGCAGCGTGGATGTGCAAAGTCAAGTGGGAGTGGGTAGCATTTTTTGGATAGAGCTACCGATGGACTCCCTGGATGGCCCACAGCACCATGCAGCCTCGGGCAGCAATGGAGCCAACTCGGCAGCCACTGCGGCGATGCGCCACACGGTGCTGTATATTGAAGACAACCCCATCAACATCACCCTGGTGACCATGATCCTGGGGCGTCGTGCGCACATCCGTGTGCTTACCGCCCACACCCCCGAAATGGGCATGGAACTCGCGCGCGCGCAACGACCCCACCTGATTTTGCTAGATATCAACATGCCCGGCATGAGCGGCTACCAAGTGCTGGATGTCCTCAAATCGGATGCTGCCCTCAAGGCCATCCCCGTCGTCGCCGTGACCGCCAACGCCATGCTGCACGATATCCAGCGCGGCAAGGCAGCAGGCTTTGCCGACTACCTCACCAAGCCGCTGAATGTGACGCAGTTTTTGGAGACGGTGGATCGGCATCTGGCAGTGGCGTAAGCCCAGAGCTACTCAGCCACCATTGCGCGGCGCGCTCTTTTCATGCCGAACGCCACCAGTAAAATACCGATGGCAAACAGCCACAAGGGCCACAAACCAAAGCGTGCGGCCCAAGCTGCATAGGGCGTGATACCGCTGCGGCCTTGCACTTCACCTACCAGCACGCCGCGGGTATGGCGCTGCAAGCTGTGGGTCACGCGGCCCTGGTGGTCGATGATGACCGTAGGGCCCGTGTTGGTAGCGCGCACCATCGGGCGGCCAAGCTCCATGGCGCGCATGCGGCTGATGTGCAAGTGCTGGTCGATGGCGATGCTGTTGCCAAACCAGCCGATATTGCTCATATTGACCAGCACGGTGGGCGCGCTGGCCGGGTCTTTGAAACGGGCCGCCAGCTCACTGCCAAACAGGTCTTCGTAGCAAATGTTGGGGGCCCATTGCTGGCCAGCGTGGGCAAAACTTGGCTGGCCCACCGCGCCGCGATTGAAGTCACCCAGCGGGATGTTCATCATTTGGGTGAACCATTTGAAGGCGGGCGGGATAAATTCGCCGAACGGCACCAAGTGGTGTTTGTCGTAGCGGTAGGCTTCTTTTTGGCCGGGCCTCAATCCCATGGCGGAGTTGGTGTAGCCGTCGGCATAGCCGCCCAGGGGCACACCGATGAGTGCGGCTTGGTTGCCGGTTTTAAAGCGGTTGGAGAGGTTTTGAAAATACGTCTCGGGCAGTTGCTGCAGTAGCACGGGAATGGCGGTTTCGGGCGCTATCACCATGGTGGCCGTGCTCAGCGCCAACTGCTTGGCGTACCAGTCCAGCGCCAGCGGGATACCTTTGGAGTTGTCGAATTTTTCGCCTTGGGGGATGTTGCCCTGCAAAAGCGCTACCGAGGTTTTTTGGCCATCCATTGTGCCGCCGTGCTGCTGGTGAAGCTGCAACAGCCAGCCTGCCAACGCCACCATACCAAGGCTCACCACGCTGCCATAGATAAAACCTGGCCAAGCCCAGCGGCGCGGAAAAGCCCCCACGACTACGGCACCCAGCAGTGCAGATAAAACGGATGCCAAAAAGCCCATGCCGTACACCCCTACCGTGTCAGCCCACAGGGCGAGCGGGCTGTCTATATGCGCGTAGCCACTGGCTGCCCACGGAAAGCCGGTAAACCAGCTGTCCCGCGCCAGCTCGGCAAACAACCAGCTTGCTGCAAAAATAATAGCTGCTCCCGCTATGTTTCTCTTGGCTAGCAACCCAAAGTGCTTGAAAAATGCACAGGCTACAGCATAGAAAAGCGCCAGCGCACCACACAGCGCCAACACCGCCAGCACGGCCAGCTCAGATGCGAGGCCGCCAAAATGATGCATCGAGGTGTACAGCCACCA
>JANMTF010000400.1:0-11912 GCA_031390175.1 Polaromonas sp. | reverse complement strand
GGTAGTGGCGAAAGCTGTGCGAGTTCGAGTCTCGCCGTCGGCACCAATCTAGGGTTACCTGCGCAGGCAGGTAACCCTGCAACCAATGAGCGCCTCCCCGCTATGGTGTGGGTGGGTATTAAGACATTAGCCAGATGCCATGAACCTCGAGCAATACCTACCGATTCTGTTGTTTATTTTGGTCGGCATCGGTGTCGGTATTGTTCCCCAGGTGTTGGGTTACATCCTCGGCCCGCGCAGGGCCGACGCAGCCAAAGACTCCCCCTACGAATGCGGCTTCGAAGCCTTCGAAGATGCCCGCATGAAATTCGACGTGCGCTACTATTTGGTAGCCATTTTGTTTATTCTTTTTGACCTCGAAATCGCCTTCCTTTTCCCCTGGGGCGCTGCTATCAAAGACATTGGCATTGTCGGTTTCTGGTCGGTCATGGTTTTCCTGGGCATTCTGGTCGTAGGCTTTATCTACGAGTGGAAAAAAGGCGCTTTGGACTGGGAATGACTATGACCCCCACGCTTGTCACTTCGTGTACTGCGCTGCCCCCCAAGGGGGCTAATTTTCCTTGGGGCGGCCCGGCGGAAAATTGTGTCCCACGCTTGTCGCTGCGTGTCCTGACGAATAAGGATTGCTGTAATGATTGAAGGTGTATTCAAAGAAGGTTTTGCCACCACCAGCTACGACACGGTGGTGAACTGGGCCAAGACCGGCTCACTCTGGCCCATGAGCTTTGGCCTGGCCTGCTGCGCGGTAGAGATGATGCACGCCGGTGCCGCCCGCTACGACCTGGACCGCTTCGGCATCGTGTTCCGCCCCAGCCCGCGCCAGTCCGATCTGATGATCGTGGCCGGTACGCTGTGCAACAAAATGGCCCCCGCCCTGCGCAAGGTATACGACCAGATGGCCGAGCCGCGTTGGGTGCTGTCCATGGGCTCGTGCGCCAACGGCGGCGGCTACTACCACTACAGCTACTCGGTGGTACGCGGTTGCGACCGCATCGTGCCGGTGGATGTGTATGTGCCCGGCTGCCCACCTACCGCAGAAGCCTTGCTGTACGGCATCATCCAATTGCAGCAAAAAATTCGTCGCACGCAGACGATTGCCAGGGCCTGAGCATCACATGACCGCATTTGCTGTACATCCTGAGACCACCAAAGCCGCCGTCGAAGCGGCCTTGGGTGCCCGCGCCAAGCGCGTTTCTGTTGATTTGGGCGAAGTCAAAGTGCTCGTCGCAGCGGCTGATTATTTAGAATCCGCTACTATTTTGCGCGATGCCGAAGGCTGTAAATTTGAGCAGATGATCGACCTGTGTGGTGTCGATTACTCTGAGTACAAAGACGGTGCCTATGATGGCCCGCGTTACTGCGTTGTGACGCATTTGTTGTCGGTATCTTTGAATCAGCGTGTGCGCCTGAAGGTGTTTGCTGCTGACGATGATTTGCCCATGGTGGCCTCCATCAACGGCGTATGGGGTGCGGCCAACTGGTTTGAGCGTGAATGTTTCGATCTATTTGGCATCGTCTTTGAGGGCCACAACGACCTGCGCCGCATCTTGACGGACTACGGCTTTATCGGTCACCCCTTCCGCAAAGACTTCCCCACCCACGGCCATGTCGAAATGCGCTACGACGCAGAGAAAAAACGCGTGATCTACCAACCCGTAACGATTGAGCTGCGCGAGATCACCCCGCGCGTGATCCGCGAAGACAACTACGGAGGGATCAAACCATGAACCTTCGATCATTTGTTTTGAGTGTGCCTTCAGGCAAGAACACCGCAGAACTGGCTTCGCCAGGCTGCTGGTGTTGCCCCCCTAGGTGGGAGGCAGCCATAGGCTGCTTCGGGGGGGAGCAATAGCATGGCAGAAATTAAAAACTACACGCTGAACTTCGGCCCGCAACATCCTGCTGCACACGGTGTGCTGCGCTTGGTGCTGGAGCTGGACGGTGAAGTCATTCAGCGCGCCGACCCGCATATCGGCCTCTTGCACCGCGCCACTGAAAAGCTGGCCGAGAGCAAAACGTATATCCAGTCCCTGCCCTATATGGACCGTCTGGACTACGTCTCGATGATGTGCAACGAGCATGCGTATTGCTTGGCCATCGAGAAGATGATGGGCATCGAAGTGCCCGAGCGCGCGCAGTACATCCGCGTGATGTTCAGCGAGATCACCCGCCTGCTCAACCACCTGCTCTGGCTCGGTGCGCACGGCCTGGACTGTGGCGCGATGACGATCTTTTTGTACGCTTTCCGCGAACGCGAAGATCTGTTTGACCTGTACGAAGCCGTCTCAGGCGCACGCATGCACGCAGCCTACTTCCGCCCCGGTGGCGTGTACCGTGACCTGCCGGACAGCATGCCGCAGTACAAGGTGAGCAAGATCAAAAATGCCAAAGCCCTGGCAAAACTCAACGAAGGCCGCAGCGGCAGCATGCTCGACTTCATCGATGATTTCACGCAGCGTTTTCCTAAAAACCTGGCCGAATACCACACACTTCTCACCGACAACCGTATCTGGAAACAGCGCACCGTGGGCATTGGCGTGGTCACTCCAGAGCGCGCATTGAATATGGGCTTTACCGGCCCCATGCTGCGCGGCTCAGGCATCGCCTGGGACTTGCGCAAGCAGCAGCCCTACGATGTGTACGCCAAGATGGACTTTGACATTCCTGTGGGCAAAACCGGCGACTGCTATGACCGCTACCTGGTGCGCATGGAAGAGATGGCGCAGAGCAACCGCATCATCAAGCAGTGCGTCGACTGGCTGCGTGTCAACCCTGGCCCAGTGATCACCGACAACCACAAAGTGGCAGCACCATCGCGTGAAGGTATGAAGACCAATATGGAGGACTTGATCCACCACTTCAAGCTGTTTACCGAGGGTTTCCATGTGCCGCAAGGCGAGGCCTATGCAGCTGTCGAGCACCCCAAGGGCGAGTTCGGCATTTACATGGTGAGCGATGGGGCCAACAAGCCCTATCGCTTGAAGATTCGCGCCCCCGGTTTCTCGCACCTTGCCGCACTGGACGAGATGGCGCGCGGGCACATGATTGCCGACGCGGTCGCCATCATTGGCACCATGGACATTGTTTTCGGAGAGATTGACCGATGAGCGCCGTTGCCACCCATGCGAGTCCACCCTACGTGTTGACTGATGCAACGCGCACGCGCTTTGCCAAAGAAGTCGCCAAATACCCCGAAGACCAAAAAGTCTCGGCTGTGATGGCCTGCCTGGCCATCGTGCAGCAGGAACTTGGCTGGGTCAGCGCTTCGGCTGAGCAAGCCGTGGGCGACTACCTCAGCATGCCCGCGATTGCGGTGAAAGAAGTCACCACTTTCTACAACATGTACAACCAGCAGCCGATGGGCAAGTACAAGCTCAACGTCTGCACCAACCTGCCTTGCCAGTTGCGTGACGGCCAAAAGGCTCTGAACCATTTGTGCAGCAAGCTGGGCGTAGAGATGGGCGGCACCACCAAAGACGGCCTGTTCACCGTGCAGCAAAGCGAATGCTTGGGTGCCTGCGCAGACGCGCCGGTGATGCTGGTGAATGACCGCAGCATGTGCAGCTTTATGAGCAATGACAAACTCGATCAACTGATCGACGGTTTGCGGAGCGCGAAATAATGAACGCAGAACAAGTACTTGCCCAGTTCCAGGCTACAGGTGTGCAAACCTGTTTCCATGGCCGCCATATCGAGCCGCAAATTTTCAAAGATTTGAACGGTAGCAATTGGCGTTTGAAAGACTACCTCGCACGCGGTGGCTACGCAGCTTTGAGAAAAATTTTAGGCCAAGACGGTGCGCCCGTAGCCGAGGGTGCCGTAGCTGGTCTCACGCAAGACCAGGTGATCGCCACCATGAAAGAGTCAGCACTGCGCGGTCGTGGCGGCGCAGGCTTTCCTACGGGTCTGAAGTGGAGCTTTATGCCCCGCCAGTTTCCCGGTCAAAAATATTTGGTGTGCAACTCTGACGAAGGCGAGCCAGGCACGTGCAAAGACCGCGACATTTTGGAGTTCAACCCCCATATCGTCATCGAAGGTATGGCCATTGCCGCCTACGCGATGGGCATCAGCGTGGGCTACAACTACATCCACGGCGAAATCTTCCAAACCTACGACCGCTTTGAAGAAGCGCTGGAAGAAGCCCGCGCTGCGGGCCTGCTTGGCGACAAGATTTGCGGCAGCAACTTCAGCTTTCAGCTGCACGCCTTCCACGGTTTTGGCGCTTACATTTGCGGCGAAGAAACCGCCTTGCTCGAATCGCTCGAAGGCAAAAAAGGCCAGCCACGCTTCAAGCCCCCATTCCCCGCCAGCTTTGGCATGTACGGCAAGCCCACGACGATCAACAACACCGAAACCTTCGCGGCTGTGCCGTGGATTATCAATCACGGTGGTGCGGCCTATTTGGCCATTGGCAAGCCCAACAACGGTGGCACCAAGATTTACTCGGTCTCTGGCGATGTAGAGTTGCCCGGCAATTACGAAGTGCCACTGGGCACACCTTTTAGCAAGCTGTTGGAGCTGGCTGGTGGCGTGCGCAAAGGCCGTACTCTGAAGGCCGTGATCCCTGGCGGGTCGTCCTCCCCCGTGCTGCCCGCCGACATCATGATGCAATGCACGATGGACTATGACTCGATTGCCAAAGCAGGCTCCATGCTCGGCTCAGGCGCGGTCATCGTCATGGACGACACGCGTTGTATGGTGGAAAGCCTCAAGCGCCTGAGCTACTTCTACATGCACGAATCCTGCGGCCAATGCACCCCCTGCCGCGAAGGCACAGGCTGGCTCTGGCGCATGGTGGACCGCATCCACACGGGGCAGGGCAAACCCAGCGATTTGGATTTGCTCAACTCCGTGGCCGACAACATCCAGGGCCGCACCATCTGCGCCCTGGGCGACGCAGCCGCCATGCCGGTGCGCGCGATGATCAAGCATTTCCGGCCGGAGTTTGAAGCCATGATCAATGCCGCGCAGGCCAAGCATGCTGTGCATGCAGCGCCCCATTCCGTAGCCCGCACCGTAGCCGCCTGAGCCAAGAGAACAACATGGTTGAAATTGAATTAGACGGTAAAAAAGTAGAAGCCCTGGAAGGCAGCATGATTATTCAGGCTGCCGAGAAAGCGGGTACCTATATTCCGCATTTTTGTTATCACAAGAAGCTCTCTATCGCCGCCAACTGCCGTATGTGCCTGGTGGATGTGGAGAAGATGCCCAAGCCGATGCCTGCCTGCGCCACGCCGGTGAGCCAAGGCATGATTGTGCGTACCAAGAGTGATAAGGCCATCAAGGCGCAGCAGAGCGTGATGGAGTTTTTGCTCATCAACCACCCGCTGGATTGCCCGATTTGCGACCAGGGCGGTGAATGCCAGTTGCAAGACCTGGCCGTAGGCTATGGCAGCAGTGGCTCGCGTTACGAAGAAGAAAAGCGCGTGGTGGCCGTCAAAGACGTGGGCCCCTTGATCAGCATGCAAGAAATGACGCGTTGCATCCACAGCACACGCTGCGTACGCTTTGGCCAAGAGGTCTCTGGCATTATGGAGCTGGGCATGCTGCACCGTGGTGAGCATGCTGAGATCACCACGGTGGTGGGCGACACCGTGGACTCCGAGCTGTCGGGCAACATGATCGACATTTGCCCCGTGGGCGCGCTCACCAGCAAGCCCTTCCGCTACAGCGCCCGCACCTGGGAGCTGGGCCGTCGCAAGTCGGTCAGCCCGCATGATTCGACCGGTGCGAATCTGATTGTTCAGGTCAAAGCCAACCAAGTGATGCGCGTGGTGCCGCTAGAGAACGAAGCCGTCAACGAATGCTGGATTGCCGACCGCGACCGCTTTAGCTACGAAGCCTTGAACGGGCCCGAGCGTTTAACCAAGCCCATGCTCAAGCAGGGCGGTGTGTGGAAAGAAGTTGATTGGCAAGCCGCACTCGAATATGTCGCCAATGGATTGAAGCAAATCAAAGCCGACCACAGCGCCGCCTCCATCGGCCTGCTGGCCAGCCCGCACAGCACGGTGGAAGAGCTGTGCCTGGCAGGCGCTTTGGTGCGCGGCTTGGGTAGCGATAACATTGACTACCGTTTGCGCAATGCCGAGTTCCCCGTTATCGAGGGTGTGCGCTATTTGGGCACGTCTATTGCGTCGCTCTCCACCTTGCAACGCGTGCTGGTGGTGGGCAGCAACTTGCGCAAAGACCATCCTTTGTTTGCGCAGCGTATTCGCCAAGCTGTCCGCAAAGGCGCGGCGCTAGCAGCTATTAATTCTGTAGTACATGACTGGGCCATGCCAGTGGCGCATAGCGTTACCGTGCCCGCTGTCCAATGGGCGCAGGCCTTGGCCGATGTGGCCGCTGCGATTGCAGCTGAGAAGGGCGTAAGCGCCCCCGCTGCGGGTAACGCAACCGATGCGGCTAAAGCTATTGCTAAATCATTGCTCGGTGGTGACCGCAAAGCGTTGCTCTTGGGCAACGCTGCAGCACACCACGCCAATGCATCGTCCTTGCTGGCTTTGGCCAACTGGATCGGCGAACAAACCGGTGCCAGCGTAGGCTACCTGACCGAAGCAGCTAACACCGTGGGTGCGCAACTGGCAGGTGCCGCGCCGCAAAAGGGCGGCAAGAACGCCGCGCAAATGTTGGCCGGCGGATTGCGCGCTGCCATCTTGCTCAATACCGAGCCCAAGTTTGACAGCGCTGCTCGCGCAGACATCAAGGCCGACATGGTCGTCACGCTCAGCCCGTTCAAAGCCAACATGGATTGCAGTGATGTGCTGCTACCGATCGCACCGTTCACGGAGACTGCCGGTACGTTTATCAACGCCGAAGGCCGGGTACAGAGTTTCCATGGCGTGGTCAAACCTTTGGGCGACACCCGCCCCGCATGGAAAGTGCTGCGTGTGCTGGGCAATATGCTGGGCGTGCCAGGCTTTGAGTTTGAATCGTCGCAAGACGTATTGGCTAAAGTGGTGAAGGCGGATGCAGTTTTTGTACCTGCAGACAAACTGAGCAACGCCACCCAAGCTTCTGTCCGTTTGGACGTAGCAGCCGCAGAGCCTGCCAGCGCGGCCATCTACCAGCTTGACAGCATCGTGCGCCGCGCACCCGCGCTGCAACTGACGGCAGATGCCAAAGCTGCGGCAGCCTCCAGCGCGCCAGCAGCCCCAGCAGCCGCGCCCGTCACTCAAGGAGTGCCGGCATGATCGACACCTTGCACGGCTTCGGCCAAGGCCTGATTGCTGCCCCTTGGTGGGGCACGATGGCTTGGCCTGTGATCTGGAACCTGATCAAAATTATCTTGGTGGTGCTGCCCATCATGGGCCTGGTGGCCTACCTCACGCTGTGGGAGCGCAAAGCCATTGGGTGGATGCAAATCCGCATTGGCCCCAACCGCGTAGGTCCGCTGGGTTTATTGCAGCCGATTGCTGACGCTTTGAAGCTGCTGACCAAAGAAATCATTGTGCCCGCAGCGGCCAACAAGAGCCTGTTCTTCATCGGCCCCATCATGACCATCATGCCCGCGCTTGCCGCGTGGGCGGTCGTGCCCTTTGGCCCAGAAGTGGCGCTGGCCAACATCAATGCGGGCCTGCTGTTCATCATGGCGATTACCTCGATGGAGGTGTACGGAGTGATCATTGCGGGCTGGGCTTCCAACTCCAAGTATGCCTTCTTGGGCGCGTTGCGCGCATCGGCACAAATGGTGAGCTACGAGATCGCCATGGGCTTTTGTTTAGTGGTGGTACTCATGGTGTCGGCCTCGCTCAACATGACTGATATCGTCGTGGGGCAGGGCAAGGGTTATTTTGCAGCCATGGGCTTTAACTTCCTGTCGTGGAACTGGCTGCCGTTGCTGCCGATTTTCGTGGTGTACATCATCTCGGGCATTGCCGAGACCAATCGCCACCCGTTTGACGTGGTCGAGGGCGAGTCTGAAATTGTGGCCGGTCACATGGTGGAGTATTCGGGCATGGCTTTTGCCATGTTCTTCTTGGCAGAATATGCCAACATGATTTTGATCTCCTGCATGGCGGCCATCATGTTCTTGGGCGGTTGGTACCCTCCAATTGACAGTGCGCTGCTTAACTGGATTCCCGGTTGGATCTGGCTGGGCCTGAAAACCTTTGTGGTGGTCACCCTGTTTATCTGGGTGCGTGCTACTTTTCCGCGCTTTCGTTATGACCAGATCATGCGTTTGGGTTGGAAGATTTTCATCCCCATCACCTTGATCTGGTTGGTGGTGGTGGCTGCCTGGATGCAGACCTCGTGGAATATTTGGAACTAATGATCGCTTGATATGACCACACTAGCCTCTCCCGCTTTCTCGTTGAAAGACTTTTTAAGCAGCTTCATGTTGATTGAGCTGTTCAAAGGTTTTGCCATGACCGGCAAGCACGCTTTTCGCCGCAAAATCACGGTGCAGTTTCCGGAAGAAAAAACACCGCAATCACCACGTTTTCGCGGCCTGCATGCCCTGCGCCGCTATGAAAACGGTGAAGAGCGTTGCATTGCCTGCAAACTGTGCGAGGCCGTCTGCCCCGCCATGGCGATCACCATTGAGAGCGAAGTACGTGACGACGGTAGCCGCCGCACCACCCGCTACGACATTGACCTGACCAAGTGCATCTTCTGCGGCTTCTGTGAAGAAAGCTGCCCGGTAGACTCCATCGTTGAAACACATATCCTTGAATACCACGGCGAAAAACGCGGTGATCTGTACTTCACCAAAGACATGCTTTTAGCCGTGGGCGACCGCTACGAAAAAGAAATTGCCGCCAACCGCGCGCAAGATGCTGCATACCGATAAGCCTTTGTTGAAAAAATAAAAATGGATATCAAAACCGGCTTCTTCTATTTGTTCTCTACGGTGCTGCTGTTTGCAGCTTTCAAAGTGATTACCGCCCGCAGCCCGGTGCATGCTGCGCTGTACCTGGTTTTGGCCTTCTTCCAGGCGGCCGCCATTTGGGTGCTGCTCAAGGCAGAATTTTTGGCTATCACCCTGGTACTCGTGTATGTGGGTGCGGTGATGGTGCTCTTCCTCTTTGTGGTGATGATGTTGGACATCAACACCGAGAGTATTCGCCAGGGCTTTTGGAAGCACTTTCCATTGGCGGGTTTTGTCGGTGCCTTGATCGCTTTTGAAATGGCCCTTGTGTTGATGGGGGGCTTTCGTTTAAGCGAAGAGCCCAAAACGGCTGCCGCCATTGCAGGCCAGGTGGCTAACACCAAGGAGCTGGGCAAGCTGATGTACACCCAGTACCTGTACCCGTTGGAAGTGGCTGCCGTGCTGCTTTTGGTCGCCATCATCGCGGCCATAGCGCTCACTTTACGTGAGCGCAAAGACAGCAAATACGTTAACCCCGCTGACCAGGTGCGCGTCAAGGCGCGTGACCGGATGGAAGTCATCAAGATGGATGCTACTAAAAAAGCAGCTGCTTACGACCCTAATACGGGCGTTACAGACCAAAATCTCCCTCAAATAGCAGCCAGTGGGGCACCCACCGTGCCAGCCGCTGTGGGCGCAGCCACAGGAGTCAAAGCATGACCTTAACTCTCGGCCACTACCTCTCATTGGGCGCCATGCTGTTCGCCCTGTCGGTGATTGGCATCTTTCTAAACCGCAAAAACATCATCATCTTGCTGATGGCGATCGAGCTGATGCTCTTGGCGGTCAACATGAATTTTGTGGCCTTCTCCTACTATCTGGGCGACTTGCACGGGCAGGTGTTTGTGTTTTTTATTCTGACCGTGGCGGCGGCTGAGTCGGCCATAGGTTTGGCGATTTTGGTTTTGCTGTTTCGTAACAATGCGTCCATTGCGGCAGACGAACTTAACACGCTCAAAGGCTAACGAACAACATGAGCGCAACTTTGAATGCTTCTACCCTGCTGGCCGTCCCCTTGGCACCACTAGCGGGCTCCTTGATCGCAGGCGTGTTGGGCACGCAGTTTGGTGGCAACTGGATTGGCCGCCGAGCCAGCCATTTTTTCACCATTTTGGGTGTGCTGATCGCCTTCATCATCTCGGCGCAAACTTTGATGGCGGTGATCGGCGGTGCACGCTTTAACGCCACACTGTATGAATGGATGGTGATCGGCGGCTTGAAAATGGAGGTCGGCTTTTTGGTCGATGGCCTCACCGCCATGATGATGTGCGTGGTGACCTTCGTCTCGTTGATGGTGCACATCTACACCATTGGTTATATGGAAGAAGACGAAGGTTACAACCGCTTCTTCTCCTACATCTCGCTGTTCACCTTCTCCATGTTGATGCTGGTGATGAGCAACAACCTGCTGCAACTGTTCTTCGGCTGGGAGGCTGTGGGCTTGGTGTCGTATCTGTTGATTGGGTTTTGGTACAACAAGCCGACCGCTATCTTTGCCAATATGAAGGCATTTTTGGTTAACCGTGTGGGTGATTTTGGCTTTATTTTGGGTATTGGTTTGATCGTCGCGTTTGCGGGCAGCTTGAACTACGCCGAGGTGTTTGGCAAAGCGGGCGCGTTGGCCAAACTCAGCTTTCCTGGCACCGAGTGGATGCTGGTCACCGTGATTTGTCTGTGCCTGTTTGTTGGTGCCATGGGCAAGTCGGCGCAATTCCCTTTGCATGTGTGGTTGCCTGACTCGATGGAAGGCCCCACGCCTATCTCGGCGTTGATCCATGCCGCAACGATGGTGACAGCGGGTATCTTCATGGTGGCCCGCATGTCACCGCTGTTTGAGCTGAGCGACACAGCGCTGAGCTTCATCATGGTCATTGGTGGCATCACAGCGCTGTTCATGGGATTTTTGGGCATTATCCAAAACGACATCAAACGGGTGGTCGCGTATTCCACGCTGTCGCAGTTAGGCTACATGACAGTCGCGCTGGGTGCCTCGGCTTATTCAGTAGCAGTATTCCATCTGATGACGCATGCTTTCTTCAAAGCACTCCTGTTCCTGGCCGCAGGTTCAGTCATCATGGGTGTGCACCATAACCAGGACATTCGCTGGATGGGTGGCCTGCGCAAGTACATGCCGATTACCTGGATCACGTCACTGTTGGGTTCATTGGCGTTGATTGGCACACCATTGCTTTCTGGCTTCTACTCCAAAGACGAAGTCATCATGGCGGTCAAAGCCAGCCAACTGGATGGTTCAGGCTTTGCGTATTTTGCGGTGATGGCCGGTGTATTTGTCACGGCGTTTTATTCGTTTCGCATGTATTTTTTGGTATTCCACGGCAAAGAGCGTTTTGACCAAAACCCGGATGCCCACCACGATGACCACGGGCATGGCGACCACGGGCACGCTGACAAACCGCACGAATCTCCGTGGGTGGTGACTGCGCCTTTGGTATTGCTGGCTATTCCCTCAGTGTTTCTTGGCTTCATGGCGATACAGCCTATGCTATTTGGCGACTTCTTCAAAGACTCCATTTTTGTGGATGCCACCAAACACACGGCCATGCAAGAGCTGGCTAAAGACTTCCACGGTGCGGCGCAGCTTGCATTGCACGGTCTGATGACGCTGCCATTTTGGCTGGCTTTTTCAGGCGTAGCTTTGTCCTACTACATGTACATCATCAACCCTGCATTGCCCGCAGCCATCAAAGCACGGGTAGAGCCTGTCTACACCCTGCTCGAAAATAAGTACTACATGGACTGGTTTAACGAAAACGTGCTGGCACGCGGTGCCCGCATGCTCGGCACCGGCCTGTGGAAGGGCGGCGACCAAACCTTGATCGACGGCGGCTTGGTGAACGGCTCTTGGAAACTGGTGGGCTTGGTCTCTGGCCTGGTGCGCCGTGCGCAAACCGGGTATCTGTACCACTACGCGCTGGTCATGATTCTGGGCCTGTTTGTGTTGATGACGTACTTCGTCTGGTTCAACAAATAAGAAGGATAAGAATAATGGGTTTGTTGAGTATTGCGATTTGGATGCCGATAG
>JANMTF010000376.1:0-4587 GCA_031390175.1 Polaromonas sp. | reverse complement strand
AATTAAAACTACAAACAACAAGCAACGTGCCACTACAAACTATTTTGACTTTCGACCCAAAAAATGACCTAAGTGCTTGAATTCATTGGAGCGCCCAGCCGGGGAAATCGGAAATCGGGTGGGGAAGTGTCGAACCTGAGCAGCCAAGCCGTCAGGCTGAGCATTGGCAACCAGCGGGCTTGGGTGAAAAACCAACCAATTTCCACCACCACCGAGACCGCCCACAGCAGGCCAATGGTGGTTTTGCTGTAGCCCAAAGAGTCGCAATACAGCGAGAAAAACGCATACACCCCCATATGCGCCAGCACATGGAAAAACAAGGTAGCGAAGAACCAACGCACCGCGCTCTGCTGCAAAATCGGCAGCACTTCCGCGCCTGTTTCTATGGCATTCGGAGCTTCCTTGTAGTCAGGCATCCACCAGGTGCTGACGCATACCAAGCCAATCGTCACCATCGTCCAGAGTGGAAAATGGCGCATGCCAAAGGCCTCAAACCAAGCCCCTGCCGAAAACACCGCTACCAAAAAACCTACCGAGCCCCACAGCCGCACCCGGCCATAGCGCTTCATGTCTATGCTGCCGCCATGACTGACCAAGTGCGCCATAGCCGCCTCACTCATGGGCATCATGGCGCTGGTGTTGCTAAACATCACCAGTAGCACCACAGCCAGCCAGGCAATGCCGCCGTCAAACCATAAGCCTAAAGAGGCGACGAATGCCATGCTGGCCCCCCAGCGCAACAGCTTGACGCGCTCGCCCGTGCGGTCGCTGAGCGCGCCCCAACCATAGGGCGCAAACAGACGCGTGGCGGCCTGCACCGAGGTGAGCAAGCTGATCACCAACAGGCTATAGCCCAGCTCTTTGAGCCAGAGCGATAAAAATGGGTTGAAAAACCCTATGTGCGCAAAATAGCTGGCCGACAGCGCAGCAAATGGGGCAAGCTGCCTGGTGCTACCGGCACCCACGCTTGTCATAGCGCGCTTTGCGCTGGTGCGAATGCGGCGCTGGTAGAAATGGCCCCCAAGGGGGCTCTCGCGCCTTGGGGCGGCCCGGCGGCGCTGGCGGTACAGGCCCCCACGCTTGTCACTGCGTGCACTGCGCTGCCCCCCAAGGGGGCTCTCGCGCCTTGGGGCGGCCCGGCGGCGCTCGTGGCGCGCTGCTTTGGAGCGGTCAAACGTGTGCCTTGATCACCGGCGTGCTGCTGAGCACATCACCACACTGCGCGCGGTGGGCCAGGGCGTGCTCCATCACCACCAGGGCCAGCATGGCCTCGGCAATCGGCGTAGCGCGTATACCCACGCAAGGGTCGTGGCGGCCTTTGGTAATCACCTCGGCAGAATTGCCGTCTGTGTCAATTGTCTCGCGCGGCAGCAAAATGGAGCTGGTGGGTTTGATGGCAATCGATACTTCCAGGTCTTGCCCGGTGCTGATGCCGCCCAGCACGCCGCCCGCGTTATTGCCCTTAAAGCCCTGCGGCGTGAGCGAGTCGCCGTGCGTACTGCCACGGTGCGTCACGCTGGCAAAGCCCGCGCCAATCTCTACGCCCTTCACAGCATTGATGCCCATCATGGCAAAGGCGATGTCGGCGTCGAGCTTGTCAAACAGCGGCTGGCCCAAACCTACCGGCATGCCCGTGGCCACCACACGCAGGCGCGCACCGCAGGAGTCACCCGATTTGCGCAGGGCTTGCATGTAGTCTTCCAGTTGCGTCACGTCGGCTATGGGCGCAAAGAAAGGGTTGTGGCCGACATGCTCCCAGCTTGCAAACGGGATGGCGATATCGCCTATCTGCGTCATGCAGCCCATGAACTGCGTACCGTATTTTTCTTGCAACCACTTCTTGGCTACCGCACCCGCTGCCACCATGGGCGCTGTCAAGCGCGCCGATGAGCGGCCACCGCCACGGGGGTCGCGTGCACCGTATTTTTGGATATAGGTGTAGTCAGCATGCCCTGGGCGAAAGGTGCGGGCGATATCGCTGTAGTCTTTGCTACGCTGGTCGGTGTTTTTGATCAACAGGCAAATCGGTGTGCCCGTGGTCTTGCCTTCGTACACACCAGATAATATTTCTACCTCATCAGGCTCGTTGCGCTGGGTGACAAATTTGGAGGTGCCTGGGCGGCGGCGGTCCAGGTCAGGCTGGATGTCGGCCTCGCTGAGCGCCATCCCCGGTGGGCAGCCGTCAATCACGCAGCCAATGGCTGGGCCGTGGGATTCACCAAAGTTGGTGACTGCGAATAATTGTCCGAAGGTGTTGCCGCTCATATACGGCCATTATCCCAAAGTCTGGTAGCTCTGCGCCTGCACGAAGCAAAAAGAGCAACCGACCAGATGCTACTGCTTCGCCAACCAATCTTTAAGGCGCTCTACCCCCTGCTCTAGCCGCGCCACATCTTTCGACGCAAAGCACCAGCGCAGCCAACCCTCGGCCTCGGGAGCAAAGGCGCTGCCGGGGGCCAAGCCCAAACCCGCCTCTTGCACCAAGCGCTTGGCCAGCGGCAAAGACTCTGTGTAGCCGTCGATTTGAAAAAACGCATACATACCGCCTTTGGCAGGCTGCACATGCACGCCCGGCAAGGCTTGCAGCAGCGGCACCAAGGTGTCGCGGCAACGGCGAAAGTGCGCTACCAAAGCGGGCGTGATGTCGGCCTCATGCGCAATGGCGGCTATGCCCGCCCGCTGCACAAAGGTGGGCGCGCAGGAGGTGTTGAACTCGATCAGCTTGCTCACATGCGGCGTGGCGCTCGGCGGCAGCACCAGCCAGCCCAAGCGCCAACCGGTCATTAAAAAGGTTTTTGAAAAACTGTGCGCTACGACCAGCCTGTCCTGTGCATCTGCAATGTCCAAGAAGCTGGGCGCGCAGGCGTGTGGCGTGGGCTCGTAGTACAAGCGCTCATACACTTCGTCGGCCATGATCCAGGTGCCGGTTGTGCGGCAGTGCTGCAAGATAGCCAGTTGCTCTTCTTTAGAGAGCGTCCAACCGGTAGGATTGTTCGGTGCGTTGACGATCAGCACTTTGGTGTGGGCCGTCACAGCGCTGAGCAGCTTGCCAATGTCCAGGCTCCATTGCCCGTTGCTGGGCACCAAGGACACCGTGCGCAGTTTGGCACCCATGATGGTGCATTGCTGCGTGAGGTTGGGCCAGACCGGGGTGACGGCCACCACCTCATCGCCTGCGTCCAGCAGCAATTGCGCTGCCAACATGAGGCCGCTCACGCCAGACGATGTGACCGCGATGCGCTCTACCGGCACCGGGCCGTGCAGGCGCGACATGTAGCCAGAGATGGCCTCACGCAGCTCTGGGATGCCCAGATTCTGGTTATAGAACGTCTCGCCCGACTGCAGCGACTGCGCGGCGGCATCGCGCACCGCCTGCGGGGTGACTTCATCGCTCTCGCCAAACCAAAAGCGCAGCACGTCGGGTTTGCCCAGCGCAGCGTTGACGACGAGACGGATTTGGGAGCCTTGGAGATTTTCAATAGATTTGCGCATACCCATCACTGTAACTTGTGCGGCGGGCCAAAAGCCTTGCTGAGTCAGAGTTTAATCTTGCCTTGGGTCCACAAAATAGGCTAGTCTTTGGCGTAAACAGGCTCGAAACACCATGATGAAGAAACAAAAAATCGCGGCTCAATCTTCTTTGGCAATAAAAAGAACCGAAGAAGATGCCCAACAGGCCACCGGGTTGGACAAATTTGACATCCACATCCTCAACCAGCTGCAAGCCGATGGCCGGCTGACCAATGCCGAGCTGGCCAACCGCGTGGGCCTCTCGCCCGCGCCGTGCTGGCGGCGGGTGCGCGCTCTGGAAACGCAGGGCTACATCAGTGGCTACCACGCGGCGATCAATCGCCACAAGGTAGGCTTGGGGGTGATTGCGTTTGTGCGCATTTTTGCCGACCGCAATACCGGCGAGGTGACCCGCGAGCTGAAAGAGCAACTTATCAAGCTGCCCGAGGTGATGAGTTGCCACCACATCTCCGGTGAAGGCTCGTTTGAGATCACCGTGATGGCCACCGACCTGGAGGCCTACTCCCGTTTTGCCATGCACACCTTGATCAACCTGCCCCATGTGAAGGACCTGCACACCAGTTTTTCTCTGGGCGAAGTGAAGGCCTCCCATGAGTTGCCGTTGGGGCACTTGCAGCGGTAGTTGCTTGTGTGCTGAGCCAGGTTCTTGTACGGGACCAGGCCGGCGGCGCTCTTAGCTAAGCGGCTGTCCCCCGTGCCGGCCTGGTTAAAAGTAAAACACATCAATCCAGCTTGACACCCGCCGACTTCACCAGCTTCACCCAAAATTTCGCGTCTTCATTCAAGAACGCTCCAAACTGCTCAGGCGACGAAGACAAGGCGACATCTGTGCCCTCGCGCGCCAAGGAGGCTTTGATGGAGGGCTGCTGCATCGCCGTGGTGGCGGCATCGAAGATCTTTTTGGCGATGGCGGGTGGCGTGCCTGCGGGCACGAACAGGCCGTACCAAAACTCGATGCTGTACTCGGGCAAACCGGCCTCGGCCATGCCCGGCACGCCGGGTACCAAGGCAGTGCGATCCCGGGTGCTCACAGCCAGGCCACGCAGGCGACCGGCT
>JANMTF010000351.1:0-2530 GCA_031390175.1 Polaromonas sp. | reverse complement strand
GGGCTGGTGCTGCTGGCCAGTTGGTAGCTGCTGCGGCGCAGCCCCAGGCGGGCCTCCCATTGCCCAAGGCGCATCACGTCGGCTAATGCCAGGCCGCGTTCGCGGTAGCGCTCAAAGGCGAAGCGGGGGGTAAGGGGCAGGGTAGACAGGTCGGCAGGGAAAACAGGGTGCGCTAAATCAAGCGTAAAGCCGCCGATGTTTTGCGGCCCGGCAAAGCTGCGCGCAAGGCCCAAGTGTTGCCACACGGCTGCCCAATCGTGCGCCAGCTCGCCCGTGCGTAGCTGGCCTTTGAGCTTGAGGCCAAAGTCGGACTGGTGGTTGTCCTCCTCAATCGTGCGGTAGTAGCCGCGCAGCTGGGTGGCGTTTTTGGGGTCAAAAAAGCCCAGCAGCGTCTCGCTGCGGGTGCTGTGGCCACGCTGCCAGTAGGCGCTGGCTTGCACGGCATCGCCCACGGGGTGGTCTGCGTACAGGGCTTGGCGGCGGTATTGGCGCTTGGCACTGGCGCGCGGGTCTACATAAGGCTGGTCGTACCAAAACTTACCCCCTGCGTAGGCCGTGCCAAAGGGAAAGGGGGTAGTGTTGTGGTGCTGCTCCAGGTCCAGGCGCACGCTGCCTTGGCCCACGGCCAGTTTGGTGGACAGCAGCACTACGCTGCGTTCGTCTTGCACGCCTTCTACACTGCGCGCGTCGCGTTGCAGCGCCAGCACGGCGCGGCTTTGCAGCCCTAGAGCGCCACCCCAGTGCCACTCGGCATCGCCCACCAAGCGCTTGAGGCCGTTGCTGCCCAGCGCCAAGCCTAGCTTGCGAAACTCTGCGCCCTCGGGGATTTTGCTGGTGTACAGCACCGATGCTGCCGGGCTGCCTGCGCCCAGCAGCGTAGCATCGCTGCCGCTGACCATCTCTACGCGCGTGAGAGTGGCCGGGTCGCGGGCAAAGCGCCACACCAGGTCGGCATGGCCGTTTAGAAAGTTGCGCCCTACTTGCAAAGACGAGCTGCCTTGGCTGGTGGCGGCAAAGCCGCGCACGCTCAGGCCACTGGCTATGCCTAGCGAGTTGCTGGCATCGTGGGCGGCTGCGCCTTGGTCGATGAGCAACTGGTCGATGTGCTGGGCGGTTGCAGGGGCGCGGTCTAGCTCCATCACCGTCACGCGGCCCAAGCCACCGGGCTGCAAGTCAGACTCCAGCGGCGCGGGTTTAGGCTGAATCAGCACAGCTGACAAAGTGGGAGGGGTGGTTTGCGCCCCAATGGAGCCGCTTAAGCAGGTAAAAAGAACAAGTGCAGATGGTGCGCGCATAGATGCCTTTGAATTATTTTTATACAAAATCATACATTGTCGCAAAAGCCAATAGCATCAGCATCAACCCGTGTAATGCTTAAGTGTGGCGGCGAGTCGTTTACTCCACAGTTCTGATTACACTTGCTGCCTAACGCCTATGCACTGTGCAAGATTTAACCCATGAGCCCAGCCCCCATTGTTACTGGCACAGTGCCCAGTGTCGCCGCCCAAGTGTGGTCGTTGCGCTTTGTGTTTTTTAGCCTCGGTTTGGCCTACGCCAGTTGGGTGGCGCGCATACCGGCTTTTCGCGACAGCTTGCATCTGAGCCACGAGCAGCTAGGGTTGGCGCTGCTGCTGGGCGGCATTGGTGCGATAGCGGCGTTCCCCGTAGCGCGGTGGTTGCAAACCCTGCGCACCAGCCGCTGGATGACGTACTGGATGGGCCTCTTAAACGCGCTGGCCTTGCTGCCCATCGCACTGAGCACGCGGGTGGAAGTGCTGATGCTCTCGCTGTTTGCCTGGGGCTTTAGCACCGCGCTGATGGATGTGGGGATGAACACCCACTCGGTGAAGGTGGAGCGCTTTGCCGGGCGCGCGGTGATATCTGTGTTTCATGCGTTCTTCAGCCTGGGCGGCTTGGTGGGCGCGGTGCTGGGCGCGCTGGCGGCGCAACTGGCGTGGTCGCCCCTACTGCATTTTGGCCTGGTGGCGCTGTGCAGCGTGGGCGGCCTGGTAGCTCTGCGCGGGCAATTGCACAGCTACCCGATAGAGGCACCGCAGCACGCGCGCACCACATCGCAATGGGTGCCGCAGCGGCCCTCGGGCATTGTGCTGCTGCTGGGCTGCCTGATGCTGGCCAGCTTTATGACCGAAGGGGCGATTGCTGA
Source organism: Polaromonas sp. (assembly GCA_031390175.1). Taxonomy (GTDB): domain Bacteria; phylum Pseudomonadota; class Gammaproteobacteria; order Burkholderiales; family Burkholderiaceae_C; genus JAAFIP01. The sequence continues at coordinate 366 of JANMTF010000351.1, read as the reverse complement.
CTGGGGCGGCATATTTTTACGTGACCAGTTGGCGGCTAGCTTGGCGGTTGCGCCGCTGGGTTTTGCGGCGTTTTCGGTATCGATGGTGCTGGGGCGCTTGGGTGGTGATAGCCTGCGCAACCGTTACACCGGTGCCCAAGTGCTGAGGCTGGCAGGGGTAGTAGCTGCCAGCGGTTTTGGGCTGATTGTGCTCAGTCCCACAGTGTGGCTGGCCCTGCTGGGGTTTTTTGCAGTCGGCTTGGGCCTGTCAGTGGTGGTGCCTGTGCTGTTCAGCACCGCAGGTCATTTGCCGGGTGCAGAAGGTGAGCGCAGCTTGGCCCAGGTGACTTTGGTGGGCTACGCAGGCTTTTTGGTGGGGCCGCCGCT
>JANMTF010000319.1:0-19440 GCA_031390175.1 Polaromonas sp. | reverse complement strand
TTTCGGGATAGCGCTCGGTGCCGTAGCTGATGATCTTCGAGAGCTGGCGCATGTCGGTATTATTTTCACATTGCGTTCCCGCATGCGAGGGTCTGGCGCCGCCCGGACACAAAATTGCGAAAACAACCCCATGCAGCGTAGAATTGGCTCACGCCCAGGCCTATCTCAGGTCAGATCACCGTGCCCGGCAACTGCCTGTGTGAGCCGACCTTGAGCGCCGAAATGCGAAGGGGCGCTAGACTTGAGATCTCATGACAAGCACACGACCGCAACGTTCCCCGGCTTCCAAGCCCATCCAGGTGATCGAGGAACTGCGCCCCGGCCAGTCGATAGATCTCTTGAAGGAGCTGCACATCCTGACGCGCGAGGGCAAGCTGAATCAGGACACCCGGCGCAAGCTCAAGCAGGTCTACCACCTGTTTAACTTTATTGAACCTTTGCTGCAAAAAGTGCAGCAAGAGCACCAGGATGTGACGCTGGTAGACCACGGAGCAGGCAAGTCCTACTTGGGTTTTATCTTGTACGACCTGTTCTTCAAATTGCAAGCCAAGCCAGGCGAAAAAATCCCCGGCCGCGTAGTTGGCGTGGAGGTGCGCGACGAGCTGGTGCAGCGCAGCGCCGCGCTGGCCAAAGAGTTTGGCTTCAGTGGCATGCAGTTTTTAAACCTGTCGGTTGCAGAGTCAGAAGCATCCAAGCAACTGCCTGCGCGCATCGACATCGTCACCGCACTTCATGCTTGCAACACCGCAACGGATGATGCGATTTCCTTTGGCCTGAAGCACCAGGTGCAGCACATGGTGCTGGTGCCCTGCTGCCAGGCCGAGGTGGCTGCTACGCTGAAAGCTGGTAAAAACAAAAGCATGACCAGCAACCCGCTGGCCGAGCTATGGCGCCATCCCCTGCACACCCGCGAGTTTGGCAGCCAGCTGACCAATGTGCTGCGCTGCCTGCAGCTTGAAGCGCATGGGTACAGCGTGACGGTGACAGAGCTGGTGGGCTGGGAACATTCGATGAAAAACGAACTCATCATTGCCACGCGCGGCGTGCACAGCCACAAGGCCGCCAGCGCCCGCAGCGCCGCCGCACGCTTGCAGGAAGTGCTGGGCCAGTTGGGTTTGAGCGAGATGCGCCCCCGCTTTTTTACGCCCTTGCTCAGTGCGTCCACGGCCTTGCAGCCTGCGTGAAATTTTCTTACTAATCCGATCCTGTGATGCCATCCACCCCCGTTCAGACTGAGCTTGTCGAAGTCCACGCGAACCCTTCGACAAGCTCAGGGTGAACGGGTTTTGTTTCATAGGGCCTGGATCGCTCATCAAATGCCGTGCACTATACATTTAATAGCTTCTCCCGCAATATTCCATTGGGCTACAGGCCTAAAAGGCTTAAAACATGAAAACCATTGATTACACCCTCTACCAAACGCTGAACATCACCCGCCGTGGGGTAGACGGCGCTGTGCTGGACATCCAAATGAGGGCGCTGAACGGCAAGCTGCCCACGGCAGGCCATGCAGGCCACAGCGAGCTGACCGAGATCTGGCGCGACGTCGGTGCTGACGATAGCGTCAAAGTAGCGATACTGCGCGGCGAGGGCCTGGGCTTCTCGGGCGGTGGCGACTTAAGCCTGGTGCAAGACATGGCGAGCGATTTTGCCGTGCGCACCCGGGTGTGGAAAGAAGCGCGCGATTTGGTCTACAACGTGATCAACTGCGACAAGCCGATTGTCAGCGCCATGCACGGCCCAGCCGTCGGCGCGGGGTTGGTGGCGGGCTTGTTGGCTGACATCTCGATTGCCAGCAAGACCGCCAAAATAGTCGACGGCCACACCCGCCTGGGCGTAGCTGCAGGCGACCACGCCGCCATCGTCTGGCCGCTGCTGTGCAGCATGGCCAAAGCCAAGTACTACCTGATGCTGTGCGAGCCCATCAGCGGCGAAGAGGCCGAACGCATTGGCCTGGTGTCGCTTTGTGTGGACGAGGCGCAGCTCTTGCCCAAAGCCTACGAGGTGGCCGACCGACTGGCCGCAGGCAGCCAAAGTGCCATCCGCTGGACCAAGTACAGCCTGAACAACTGGCTGCGCCAAGCAGGGCCTACCTTTGACACTTCTTTGGCACTCGAGTTCATGGGTTTTGGCGGGCCCGATGTGCAGGAAGGCGTGGCCAGCCTGCGCGAGAAGCGTGTGCCAAAATACTGATGCCTCCAGGCATCGTGCTGACAAGGAGCGCACGTAGGTCTGTGCAATGACCGGTAACGTAGTTACGCCCTGAGGCAACAATATGTAGTGTTGCTCTCTGGTTGTGAGAACCGCTTGCGCTAGAGTGCGTGAAGCATTTATGGTGAGCTCTTGTCCAACTTTACTGCCGCCTCACAGCGGCTCTTACGCCATGAAATCGACCTCCCATCATTCATATGCCGCGCCGATCTCCAGCGCACACCTGTCTCGGCCTGTTGACTTGCTCTCTTGGTTTGCCAAAGCCACCAGCCTGCTGCTCCTCACCATTGCGATGTTGGCTTTGGTCGCGCTCACTGGCTGCAAGGATGCAGGCAAAACCGGTACGGGCGGTGCGGGTGCAGGTTCGGGCAGCCCACCACTGTCTGCGCCGCCATCGGCGCCTTCTTCACCCCCAGCGGCAGATACACCGGCGGCGGGTGGCACGACCGCAACACCACCCAGCGGCGCATCCAGCGCACCGGGCGGCTCAGGTATGAAGCCGTAAAGTCACCAGCTGTTACCAATTTTTTTGTTGCTCGCGAGTTGGCTTGAGACGCCCTGAGCGGGCGGCGCTGCCTGTTCCTGGCAGCAAGAGGGCGTCACAGTGGCTTCTTCGCGGCCATGCTGATGGCTGCGGTCAGGGCGCACTGGACAGTACAGCGGAGAAAAAACGTTCCAAGACATTCACCCGCCGTGGCTAAGCGTCAGCTTGCCACGGTTTTTGCTATGGTTTTTAGTGGCAATGTGCGGTAAGCTGTGTCCACACAGCAATTACAACCTCACGGAGCACCCTATGAGCGACTCAAACCCCTTTGGCAAATTTGTCCCGGGCTTTGATTTTTTGCAAAATCTGGCCAAAGGCGCATCCGGCAGCATCCCGCAGATGCCCAACCCGGCTAACTGGGTAGCTCCCACGCTCAATGTAGAAGAGCTGGACAAACGCATTGGTGAGCTCAAAGCAGTGCAGTTTTGGCTAGACCAAAATGCCAAGGCCCTGGCCGCAACTATCACCGCACTGGAAGTGCAAAAAATGACCTTGGCCACACTCAAGGGTATGAACTTCAATATGGGCGATGTCGCCAACGCCTTCAAACTCAAGGCCGCTGACACCATGGCCAACGCAGTGAGCAGTGCCAAAGACAGAGTGACCGAAACCGTGATGGGTAAAAAACCACCCGCACGCAAAAAATCTAAAACTACATCACCTTCTGTGACCGGCATCATCGATCCGATGCAGCTATGGAGTTCGCTGACCCAACAGTTTGGCCAAATCGCTAGCAGCGCCATGAAGGACGCGGCCAAGCAAAACGCCATAGACACCACCAAAAACATGGCTAAAGCCATGACCCAAACTGCGTTTAACACCGCCAAATCCACTGCAGGCCAAATGGTTAAAACGGCGGGCAATGCGGCCAACCAAACCATGCAGCGCATGGGCGCAGCACCTGCCAGTAAAAAATCAAGCGCCGTTAAAAAAGCGGCTTCTCGCGCAAAAAAGTAAACCGCCCTTAGGCCTTAGCCAGAAAAAACTACAGTGAAAAAACTCTTCCCTTTTGGCCACGCCACACACCCCCAGTGGCGCATGGCCGCCGGGCTGGTGCTAGCGCAACTGCGCGCCCAGATGGCCCTGCACGACTATGCGCGCCAGCCCACCTTGGCGGTGCTCTACATTACCGACCACTACGCGGCGCATGCCGAGGCGATTTTGGAGCACCTCAGCGCCGAGCTGCCCTCCGTGCCCGACTGGGCCGGTACCGTCGGGGTGGGCATTGCGTCCAATAATGTGGAGTATTTTGACGAACCCGCTATGGCCGTCATGCTGTGCGAGCTGCCGGGCGACCAGTACCGCGTATTCAGCGGTGTCGCGCCATTGGGATCGCACCGTGGCTTTTTTGACGCGCATACCGCGTTGGTGCATGCTGACGGCAACACCCCCGACCTGGCCGAGCTGCTGCAAGAGCTGGCCGAGCGCACCGACGCAGGCTACCTGTTTGGTGGCCTGGCCGCCAGCCGTACCGGCACCGTGCAGTTTGCCATCAGCGGCAATGGCAATGTGAGCGGCCAAGGCAAAGCCACGGGTGTGTTTCGCGGTGGCCTGAGCGGCGTGGCCTTTGGCGAGGGTGTGGCCATGCTGTCCCGCGTCACGCAGGGCTGCGAACCAGTGACCACGCCGCTGGGCAAGCGCTCACCCCCACGTACAGTGACGGCCTGTGAGGGCAATGTAGTGACTGAGCTGAATGGCGAGCCCGCGTTGGACATACTGCTGCAAGAGTTGGGTGTGCGGCTAGAGGAGCCACAGCAGGCCATGGAAAAGCTGCGTGCCACCTTGGTGGGCATCACCGACGCGGGTGCCAGTACGGTGACGCCGGTGGGTAATTTTGGTTCTGACACGCGCGTGCGCCACATCATTGGCCTTGACCCTGTGCGCAAAGGCGTAGCGGTTGCCGATGTAGTGCTCAAGGGCAGTAGCATGGTGTTTTGCGCCCGCAACGTAGAGGCCGCCCGGCGCGATTTGGTGCGCATTTGCGCCGAGATTCGCGAGGAGCTGGAACCAGCAGAGTTGTCGTTGGAGGCTGCAACGGGCTTGATGGCCGACCGAGCAGACGCAGCGCCCACACCAGGGCGCAACATTGCCGGAGCCATCTACGTCAGCTGCGCAGGCCGAGGTGGCCCGCACTTCGGCGCGCCCAGTGCTGAGCTGCAATTGATTCGCCATGCTTTGGGTGACGTGCCCTTGGTAGGCTTTTTTGCAGGCGGCGAGATTGCCCACCAGCATGTGTATGGGTATACCGGGGTGTTGACGGTGTTTACCGGGCAGTGAGCGCAATCAGTCCCGTACGCCCAACTGTGCAGCCACCTTGGTAGCGCGCCGTAGTACCAGAAGTAGTTTATCAAGCCGCTACGCGATCATTTTTGCGGCAAGGGCCCACTGGTTTCACACTCCCCTACATGTTCAACAACCTGTGTAGGAAAGCCATGGCCACCCACCCACTTCGCTCTGTCAAAACCCAGCAACCCACGGTGCACCCAGCGCAGACAGTGCCTTTATCCAGTGTAGAGCAACGCCTGTTCACCATTGGCACCTGTCTGGCCGCGCTGGCCTTCATAGGTGCGCTGTTTGCCAGCGACATTGCCCAGCTGCTGCATTTGCAGCTCAACGCCCACGGCCATACCCATGTGTATGCGCATGGCCACCCGTTTGTGGATGCCCGCGTGCTGTGGGGCATACCCAATGCGCTGGACGTGCTGAGCAACCTGACTTTTATAGGCATGGGGGTGTGGGGCTTTTTCGCCCTGCACCGCGCGCCCTCGGTCCCTGTGGCCATGCGCCAGGCTGCCACGGTGTTCTTTACCGGCCTGCTGCTCACCTGCCTGAGTTCCAGCTTCTACCACTGGGGCCCCGATGCTTGGGGTTTGGCAGTAGACCGTGCAGGTATGGCGGTGGCTTTTGCAGGGGTACTGGGCTTGGCGGCTGCCGAGCGCGTGAGCCAGCGCGCTGCGCCCTGGGTGTGGGGTTGCGTGTTGGCTGCGGGTATGCTGGCCATCATGCTTAACTTTACTGCGGGCGTAGTGGCGCCTTGGGCGGTAGTGCAGTTTGGCGGTATGGCTGTGGTGCTGTGGGCGGCGGCGCAGCGGGCGCAGGGTGGTGCGATCGGCATACGCTGGACGGTATTGATAGCCATCTATGGTGTGGCCAAGTTGCTGGAGCTGGGCGACGCGACGGTGTTTCATGCTAGCCAAGAATTGATCTCGGGCCACAGCCTCAAACACCTGGCCGCCAGCCTGGCTGCACTACCCGTCATCCTGGCTCTGCGACATAATGCCGGGCAGGGTGATGCGGCGACTGCAAGCCATGCGTGATCACCCCCACACTTATAACGACAGGAGTTCCATGCAGTCCACACCCGCCACCCCGGATGCCTCGACTGGCAGTAGCCATAGCAGTAGCAGCCCCAGCGCCCACGATGCGCACCCCAACCAGTTCGCCCTGCTGCGCCAGCGCCGCTTTGCGCCTTTCTTCTGGACGCAGTTTGCAGGCGCGGCTAACGACAACCTGTTCAAGTTTGCCTTCACCGTCATGGTCACCTACCAGATCAGCATCCGCTGGATGCAGCCTGCCATGGCGGGGTTGGTGATCGGTGCGCTGTTTATCTTGCCCTTCTTGTTGTTCAGTGCCACCAGCGGCCAGGTGACTGACAAGTACGACAAAACCAAGGTGATCAAGTTTGTGAAAAACCTGGAGATCGGCATCATGCTGCTGGCTGCCTATGGTTTTGCAACGGCTAACGTGCCCGTGCTGCTGGCCTGCACTTTCTTGATGGGCCTGCACTCCACCTTGTTTGGCCCCGTCAAGTTTGCGTACATGCCCCAGGTGCTGAGCGAGCGCGAGCTGACGGGCGGCAACGGCATGGTAGAGATGGGCACCTTTGTGGCTATTTTGGCCGGCAACATCGTGGGCGGCCTGTTGGTGGCGATACCGCAGGTAGGGCCTACCTATGTAGCGATTGCCTGCGTAGCAGCGGCGTTGATCGGGCGGGTGATTGCGCAGTACATCCCTTCTGTGCCTGCGACCGATCCGAATTTGAAAATCAACTGGAACCCCATCACCGAAACCATTGCCAACCTCAAGCTGGCGCATGGCAATATTGTGGTGTTCCGCTCGCTGTTGGGCATCAGCTGGATGTGGTTTTTTGGCGCTGTGTTTTTGAGCCAGTTTCCCAGCTTTGCCAAAGAGGTGCTGCACGGCAGCAGCCAGGTAGCCTCACTGCTCTTGGTCGTGTTTTCCATCGGCATCGCCATCGGCTCACTGCTGTGCGAAACGCTGAGCCGCCGCCATGTAGAGATTGGCCTGGTGCCACTGGGCGCGATAGGTATGAGCGTGTTTTCTATCGACCTGTACTTTGCCTCGCGCGGTTTGCCCATGAGCAGCGAGCTCAGCGCAAGCCAGTTCATCGCTATCAGCGCGCATTGGCGTGTGATGGCCGATCTGGCCTTGCTCAGCCTGTTTGCAGGCCTGTACAGCGTGCCCATGTACGCCCTGATCCAACTGCGCAGCCAGCCCACGCACCGCGCGCGCATCATCGCCGCCAACAATATTTTGAACGCGCTGTTCATGATCGGCAGCTCGGTGATAGCCGGTGCTTTGCTGGGGGCCAAGTTCACTATCCCGCAAATCTTTTTGTTCACCGGCCTGGCCAACGCCGTGGTGGCCTTCTACATCTTCATGCTGGTGCCCGAGTATTTCTTGCGCTTCATTGCCTGGATCGCCTCACGCTGCGTCTACCGCTTCAAGGTCACGGGTGACCAGCATATCCCGGTTGAAGGCGCAGCCATTTTGACCTGCAACCATGTGAGCTTTGTCGATGCCGTGCTGCTCATGGCCGCCAGCCCACGCCCCATCCGCTTCGTCATGGACCACCGCATCTTCAAAGTCCCCGTGCTGGGCTGGATGTTCAAGCTGGCCAAGGCCATCCCCATTGCCCCCAAAAGCGAGGACCCCGCAGCCTACGAGCGCGCCTTTGCCGAGGCGCAAAAGGTGCTGCAAGAAGGCGACCTGCTCGCCATCTTCCCCGAAGGCGGCATCACCAAAGACGGTGAGCTGCAAGAGTTCAAAGGCGGCATCATGAAGATTTTGGAGACCGCCAAAGCCCAAGGCATGGAGCCGCCTGTGATCCCGATGGCGCTGACCAACCTCTGGGGCAGCTTCTTTAGCCGGGTAGAACAAGGCAACGCCATGGTGCGGCCTTTCAGGCGCGGTGTTTTCAGCCGCGTGGGATTGAATGTGGGAGCGCCGATGGCGGCCCGTGCGGTGCAGCCCGCCATTCTGAAAGACCGTGTGCAGGCGCTTTTGAAAGCATAAAGTACCGCTGAATAATACTTGACGCTCCACGGGCAGGCACTCGATACATAATGCGGGCGCACCGTTTAAAACCTAAGATACTTCACTCACCTTAACTACTGAAAGACAGATATGCAACAACCCATCGTTCAACGCGACACCAAAGCTTGGTTGGCCCAAGTGTGGATTTCCTTCGGTATTGCCGCGTTTTTGTGCGGCACAGGCCTGGCCTATTTACCAGGACAGGACTTGGATCGCGCTTTCATGGTTATGGGATATATCTTCTGCCTGTCCACAGCCTTCTTTTTGGCCAAGTTCATTCGAGACAACCAGTACAAAGCGGTTGACACGCCGATGTGGCGCATGGTGGTGTACTCCGCTTTTGCTATCGCCATGTCGCTTACCGCGTGGGGCCTGTGGCGCATGAATTTGAACGAGACCTACAAGGCCTTCTTGCTGGTGAGCTGGTTGTACCTGATCACCACCACCTTCACCCTGGCTAAAACCCTGCGTGATAAACATGAGGCCGACTTGGCCGAGACGCGCCTCTCCGCCCGTATGGAAGCGCGCCGCGAGATGGCCGCTGAGCAACAGTAACGGCCCTTCAACTACACACCTAAGGAGTGCGTGATGAAAACTTTTGTGATCAAACCTACAGCGCTAAAGCAAACATTTGCTACGCTACTAGTAGCTACCTGCGCCGTCATTGCCTTGGCTGCCAGCCCTAGAGTGCAAGCGCAAAGTGAAGCGTCACTGGTGCTGTCGATGCTGCCTGTAGCGTCTATCGTGGTGGTGGGTGGGGCCAGTGCAGCAGCAGGTGCTGTGGTGGCCGTGCCGGTGATCCTGTCTACGGCGGGCGCTGTCTTGGTAGTAAAAACTGTAGAGAGCACGGCACGCGGCACTGTGTATGTCCTAGAGCGCGCTTCCGACGGCGCTACCGCCAGCGTGGAGCTGGTAGGCAAAGCAGCCGGTGGTGCCTCCATCGTGGCTGGCACGGCCGTGGTGGTGAGCGTGATCGGCGCTGGCGTAGTGCTGTCCGCTCTGGGCGAAGCGATTGCCTTTATTCCCAACGCCTTGGGTAAATCGTTGCTGCATAACGAACGTATCACTTTCTAATAAGTTTGTGGGACAGAGGAGCGGACGCGCGGTGCGCCCCGTTGCTCTGTCCTCAACTAGTCCTAGAACTTTGCGGGACAGTCCAAACATTGCGCAGCAATTTTGCTCTGTCCTCAACTGATTAAGGTAGCCATGAAAACACATTGCACTGCAGCCCTAGTGGCTGCCACGGTAGCGCTCGCTCTTTTTTCGGGTACGGCCACCGCTGGCCGCTCTTGCGAGGCGGCTAAACCACCCGCGCCACAAACTGTAGAAAAAGGCATGAACCTGGCCGAGCGCACGATGAAAGCGCTGGACGCAGAGCATGCCAAAAACGGCACCAAGGTGGTGGTGCTGGCCCGCGCCGGACAAGACCTGAGCAAATATGGCCTGCGCTACTCGCACCTGGGTTTTGCCTACAAAACGCCGGGCGGCCAGTGGCTGGTAGCGCACAAGCTCAACACCTGCGGCACGGCAGAGGCATCGCTGTACCGCCAAGGGTTGGGTGAGTTCTTCTTGGACGACCTGTTCCGCAACGAAGCTGCGTGGAGCGTACCTACCCGCGACGTGCAAGATAGACTGCACGCCACCTTGTTAGACAAAGACCGCACCACCGCACTGCACACCAAGCCCTACAGCATGGTCAGCTACGTGTGGGCGCAAAAATACCAGCAAAGCAACCAATGGGCCATTGAGACGCTGGCCGCAGCCATGGACAGCAACATCCGCAACCGCCAGCAAGCGCAGGCTTGGTTGCAGTTCAAGGGCTACGAGCCCACCACGCTCAAAATAGGGCCACTCACCCGCCTGGGTGGCCGCGTCACAGCCGCCAACGTGGCCTTTGACGATCATCCTAATGAGAAGCGCTTTTCAGACCGGATTGAATCGGTGACGGTAGATTCAGTATTTGCCTGGCTGCCCCGCGCGGGCTTGGGTGCAGCGCCTGTAGCCTTGCGTTTGTAAGTGTTTTAGGCCAATAGCCCAATAAAATATTGCGGGAGAAGCTATGAAAACAGTAGTAAAAAATAGGAGAGTAGCCCATGAGTAAATCACTGCGTTTGTCTGAAAAATGGTTTCACCGAGGCCTGTGGCTGGTGGCGCTGGTCTTCGCGGGCTTTTTGATTGGCCTGGGCTCTACCATCGTGGGCGATCTGCCGCGTGTGGAAAAGCAGTTGCAAGTGGATGACTTTATCGACCGCGCGCAGGCAGAGCCATTGCGTGCCAGCATCAAGGCCGCAGTTCGTACCGAGCGCGATGCAACCACCGCCTTGGAGCAGGCGCAGCTCAAACTCACATCGGCCCGCGCCGACTCCGCCGCTGCCCGAGAGACCTTTAACAACTGGATTGCCACCCGAGGCGCCACCCAGCAAAACGCGCAAGACCCCGAGGTGATCTCGCGCACCCGCGCCCTCGACAGCTTGAAAACCACCGAACGCGCTGCGCAAGTGAAAGTAGAAGCCCAGGAGCAGGCGGCATTGGATGCGCGCCAAGGGGCAGCGCGCGAGCAGCAAAAACTGCAAGAGCTGGAGCTAGCCGCGCAAACCCAGCTTACTGCCGAGTACCGCAAAGTAGAGCTGCGCGTGTTCTTGTACCGGCTAGCACTCACGCTGCCGCTGCTGGCCATTGCGGGTTGGTTGTTTGTCAAAAAGCGCAAAGGCACCTACTGGCCTTTTGTGTGGGGCTTTATCTTCTTTGCACTGTTTGCCTTCTTCGTCGAGCTGGTGCCCTACTTGCCCAGCTATGGCGGCTATGTACGCTACATTGTGGGTATCGGCATCACGGTGCTGGTAGGCCGCTATGCGATTCTGGCGCTCAACCGGTATTTGGAAAAGCAAAAGCTGGCTGAAGCCATGCCCGATATGCAGCGCCGCGAAGAGCTGAGCTACGACGTAGCCTTGGTGCGCCTGTCCAAAGGCGTCTGCCCCGGCTGCGAGCGCTCGGTAGACTTGAAAGATAAAACCAACGACTTCTGTCCCCATTGTGGCATCGGCCTGCATGACCACTGCGGCCCATGCCAAACCCGCAAGAGCGCCTTCGCCAAGTTTTGCCATGCGTGCGGGACGGGTGCCAAGCTACTGCCTAGCGTGCAGCCGTTGGTTAGCGCGGCAAAATAGTCTACGGGGTATTGCGACATTCACGACAGCGAAGATCGTGCGTGCGCAACGGTCAAACGCCAGCCATACTCGCAAGATCAAGTCGGCGGGGCGCGCAGCGCCCCGGCCACAAGGAGGAATAGGCGGCCCTAGGCCGCCATGGGGGACAGCCGCGGAGCTGAGCGCACCGCCGACTTGGTCCAGTGAAGCAGACCTCAGCGCCCATATGACTGAGAGAGCACGGGCCAACACTGAAACAATACGATTACCAAATTACACGCCGCGCGCCCGATCCGCATGAAACTGCTTCACATACGCCCCAAAATTCCCCGCATCCAAAGCCTCGCGCACCTCGCGCATGAGGTTTAAAAAGTAGTGCAGGTTGTGGATGCTGGCCAGCATGGGGCCGAGCATTTCGCCGCAGCGGTCGAGGTGGTGAAAGTAGGCGCGGCTAAAGCCCCCGGTGGTGTGGCCTTGCGGATCGGTGGTGCCCTTGCAGGCGTAGCAGGTGCAGGTAGCGTCCACTGGGCCCATGTCGCTTTTGTGCCGTGCATTGCGCACTTTCAAATCGCCAAAGCGGGTGAACATGTGGCCGTTGCGGGCGTTGCGGGTGGGCATGACGCAGTCAAACATGTCGATGCCGCTTTGCACGCCGGCGATCAAATCTTCTGGCGTGCCTACGCCCATCAGGTAGTGGGGCTTGTGGGCGGGTAGCTTGGGACCGATGTGCTGCAGCACGCGCATCATGTCGTCTTTAGGCTCGCCTACGCTCAGGCCGCCTACGGCAATGCCAGGGAAGTCCAGCGCTTCCAGCCCGGCCAGCGATTCTTCACGCAGGCCTTCAAACATGCCGCCTTGGACGATGCCGAACAGCGCGTTGGGGTTACTCAAGCGCGCAAATTCTTCTTTGCAGCGTTTGGCCCAGCGCAGGCTCAGCTCCATCGACACGCGGGCTTCTTTGTCGGTGGTGATCTGGCCTTTGACTTCATATGGCGTGCATTCGTCAAACTGCATGGCGATGTCGCTGTTCAAAATGGTTTGAATCTGCATCGACACCTCGGGCGTGAGAAACAGCTTGTCGCCGTTCACCGGCGAGGCAAAGCGCACACCTTCTTCGCTGATCTTGCGCATCTCGCCCAATGACCATACCTGAAAGCCACCGCTGTCGGTGAGGATGGGTTTGTGCCAGTTTTCAAACTGGTGCAGGCCACCAAACTGGCGCATCACGTCTTCGCCCGGGCGCATCCACAGGTGAAAGGTGTTGCCCAAAATAATCTGCGCACCCATTGCGTGCAGGCTTTGCGGCATCACGCCTTTGACGGTGCCGTAGGTGCCTACGGGCATGAAGATGGGTGTCTCCACCACACCATGGTTCAGCGTGAGGCGGCCGCGGCGGGCGTGGCTGCCTGCGTAGGCTCCATCGGCAGTGGCTTTGGCAGGGTCGGTTTTTAAGAGGTCGAAGGTCAGCATGGAAGGTTTTCAGTGGGCGGGCGTTTTGCGGAAAAACTTCACGCCAGGTAATTTTTCAAAATGGGCATCTTGCGTCCATACGACAGCCAGGTGTTGCCGCGCGGTGGCATAGATGAGGCTGTCGGCCATGGCCAGTTCGGTGTGCGCAGCAGCGGCCAGGGTGATGGTCAGATCAGCCTCCACCAGCTCGCCCTGGCGCATCAGGCCGATAGCCTCGCGCGCGATGGCATCGCTGAGTTCGCGGCGCAGTTTCTTATACACCTCGTACACGGTGATGAGCGGCACGATGAGTTGCTCAGTTTTGGCTACCGCAGGCGCGTACAAAGGGGCGCGTTCGCTGTCCATGAAGTACTCTAGCCAGCACGAGCTGTCCAGGGTGATCAAACTGGGGAAGTTGCTGGCGGCAGCGCGTTTTTGCTGTGGTGCAGGCAATGCTGCAATCAATGAACGGGGCTTGGTCATGCAAAGCGTTCGGGGTCGTCTTGAATGCTGCTGTCCTTTAGGCCACGTGCAATCCCGCGGTAGGCCGAAGGCGGTTTGACTTCGATCAAACGCAGGCCATCATCAAAATCCACCCACGCCATTTTTTGACCGGGCAAAATATTGCGCCGCTCGCGCAGCGCCAGCGGGATGACCACTTGGAATTTGGACGAGACGGTGATTTCTTCAGTTTTCATATCGATGATTGTACCGTTAAACGATATTCATGTCGATAAAGCTTTGTGCAGCAGCATGCTGTCGCCATAGCTAAAAAAGCGATATCGCTGCGCGATGGCGTGCTGGTACAGGGCCATGATGTGCTCGTAGCCCGCAAAGGCGCTTACCAGCATCATCAGCGTGCTTTTGGGCAGGTGGAAGTTGGTAATCAAGGTGTCCACCACTTTGAACTCAAAGCCAGGGGTGATGAAGATGTTGGTGTCGCCGCTGGCCTGACCGGTTTCGGCCCAGGTCTCCAGGCTGCGCACGCTGGTGGTGCCTACGGCTACCACTTTGCCGCCGCGTGCTTTGCAGTCGGCAATGGCTTGCAGCGTCGCGGGTGGAATAGCGTAGCGTTCAAAGTGCATCACATGGTCGGCGATGTTGTCGGCTTTGACGGGCTGGAAGGTGCCTGCGCCTACGTGCAGCGTGACGCTGGCGCGCCGCACGCCTTGGGCCTGCAGCGCCGCGAGCACGGTTTCATCAAAGTGCAGCGCGGCGGTGGGTGCGGCTACTGCGCCCGGGTGTTTGGCGAAAACGGTTTGGTAGCGCTGCGCGTCTTCGGCTTCATCGGCCACGTCGTTATGCGACAAGGTGCCGCTTTGGTGACGCTCGATGTAGGGCGGCAGCGGCATGTGCCCGTGCTGCTGCATCACTGCATACGCGTCATCGGACAGCTCAAAGCGAAAGAGCGGGCCGTCCTCGTTGGGCCAGCGGCCTGTAAGCGTGGCAGTAAAACCGCCATCCATGTGCAGTACACCACCGACGCGCGGTTTTTTGCTGACTTTCATGTGGGCGGCCACGAAGCGGTGAGGCGGTGTGCCTTGCGAGGTGCTGTCGGCCAAGACACGCTCGATCAACAGCTCCAGCTTGCCGCCAGTAGACTTTTCGCCAAACAGGCGGGCCTTGACGACCTGGGTGTCGTTAAACACCAGCAGATCGCCTGCGTTCAGCAAAGTGGGTAACTGGTGAAACACACGGTCCACCGGCTGTGTACCCGAGCCGTCCAGCAGGCGCGAGGCGCTGCGCGTACTGGTGGGGTGCTGCGCTATCAGCGCATCGGGTAGTTGGAAGTCAAAATCGCTTGTAGACCAATGGACTATTGCGGGAGCAGCTACTGTTTGCATAGTACTTGAGGATGGAACACATCCGTGCCAAGGTAAAAAGAGGATAAATTGATGCAGCAAACCAGTGGGCGTGTGGCGCCACTGCAAAGCACAGGCACAATTATCCCATGCCTCGCCCCGACACTGCGCCATCCGACCCGCCTCCAAGCAAGCGCGCACCCAAGAAGCGTGCTACTGCGGTTGCGAGCGCCCCGGCCCCCGGCGCGCCACCCAAATCACCCATGCAAAAGGCGCTGGAAAAGCTCGGCCTGTTGGGCCCCATCGACCTAGCGCTGCACATCCCCCTGCGCTACGAAGACGAGACGCAGATTGCCGTGCTGAGCGACTGCCGCGAGGGCGATGTGGTGCAGATAGAGGGCGAGGTGACGCACAGTGAGGTCACCTTGCGCCCGCGCCGCCAACTGCTGGTGACGCTGCAAGACGCAAGCGACGTGTGTATTCTGCGGTTTTTTAACTTCTACCCATCCCAGCAAAAGCAGCTCGCCGTGGGCGAGCGCATTCGCGCACGCGGTGAGTTGCGCGGCGGCATATTTGGCTGGCAAATGCTCCACCCGGTGTGCAAAGCGGCGGGCGGCAACTTACCTACCGCGCTCACGCCGGTGTATTCCACCGTGGCCGGTTTGTCGCAACCCTATTTGCGCCGCGCGGTGTTAACGGGGCTGGAGCAAGCGGCCAGTAGCGGCGCGCTGGACGAGACCATTCCAGAGGCGTTTCTAAAGCAAAATGCCCATTTGCCCAAGCAGAACATGCGGGAGGCGCTCACATTTTTGCACTACCCTGCACCCGATGTGTCGGTGGCGCAGCTAGAAGATCGCAGCCACCCGGCTTGGCAAAGACTTAAGTTTGAAGAACTGCTGGCGCAGCAACTGTCGCAATTGCAGTCCAAACGCGAGCGCGACTTGCTGCGCGCGCCGGTGCTGGTTGCCGAAGTGTCCGCACAGGCCGCTGCTAGACCGGCGGCTAAATTCCGGCTGACTGAACCCAAACCCGTTCACCCTGAGCCCGACGCAGGGCTTGGACAAACTCAGTTCAAACAAGGCCTTAGCCTGCACGACCAGTTGCTGGCAGTCATCCCGTTTCCACTCACCGCAGCGCAGCGCCGCGTCTGCGCCGAGATACAGCGCGACATCGCCCAGCCCATCCCCATGCACCGCCTGCTGCAAGGCGACGTAGGCTCCGGCAAAACAGTGGTGGCCGCACTGGCCGCCGCAGTGTGCATAGGCGCAGGCTACCAGTGCGCGCTGATGGCCCCCACCGAGATATTGGCCGAGCAACATTTTCGCAAACTCATTGGCTGGTTGGAGCCCTTGGGCATCCAGGTAGCCTGGCTCACAGGCAGCCAAAAAACCAAGGAGCGCCGCGAAATGCTGGCGTTGATAGCCAGTGGCCAAGCGGGCCTGGTGGTAGGCACGCACGCGGTGATCCAAGACAAAGTGCAGTTCCACAACTTGGCGCTGGCGGTGATCGACGAGCAGCACCGCTTTGGCGTCAAGCAGCGGCTGGCGCTGCGCGAGAAGATGAATCTGCTGCCTGCGGAGGCTTCCAATGCAGCCAATTTGATGCTAATTCAGCCAATAGCCAGCATAAATGAAGCGGAGCACGCTGCAAATAGTGGAGCAAATGAATTGCAAACTCCCGCACGCAGGCAGGAGCCGCACCTGCTGATGATGACCGCCACCCCCATTCCCCGCACCCTGGCCATGAGCTATTACGCCGACCTGGATGTCTCCACCATCGACGAGCTGCCTCCTGGACGCACGCCCATCGTTACCAAGGTGGTGAGCGAGGCGCGGCGTGATGAAGTGATCGAGCGCATCCGCGCGCAGCTTGGTATGGGCAGGCAGGTGTACTGGGTGTGCCCGCTGATCGAAGAGTCCGAGATGATCGACCTGACCAACGCCACCGAGACGCATGCAGAGCTCAGCGCTGCGCTGCAAGGCCATGTGCCCGCTCCACCTGCCCAAGCGAGGGCCGGAGCACCTGGCACTGTTCCTTCCGCTAGCGGTATGCAGCAAGGTCAGCGCCAAGCGGGTGTCCCCATCCTCGTTGGCCTGCTGCATTCCCGCATGCCGCCCGCAGACAAAAAAGCCATCATGGCGCAGTTCGTCAGCGGCCAAATGCAAGTGCTGGTCAGCACCACGGTCATCGAAGTGGGTGTAGACGTGCCCAATGCGTCCCTCATGGTCATCGAGCACGCCGAGCGCTTTGGCCTATCGCAGCTGCACCAGCTGCGCGGCCGCGTAGGCCGGGGTGCAGCCGCATCGGCCTGCGTGCTGATGTACGCCACCGGTGAGAGCGGCAAGCTGGGCGACACGGCCCGCGCCCGCCTCAAAGTCATGGCGCAAACCAACGACGGCTTCGAGATCGCCAAGCAAGACCTGGAGATCAGAGGCCCCGGCGAGTTTCTGGGTGCCCGCCAGTCCGGCGCGGCCCTGCTGCGTTTTGCAGATCTGACCACCGATGCCCAGCTTCTGCAAACCGCCAGAACCCTTGCGCCGCACATGCTAGACCAACACAGAGAGCAGGCCGAAAAGCACATCGCCCGCTGGTTAGGCGGGCGAGTGGATTTTCTAAAAGCCTAGTTCAAGGCGCTGTTCAAAGCTCAGTGAACTGGCTGGCGATCAGCTACCAAAATGCACTTGGTAGCGCGCCCCGTCACTGACGATACATGCGCCCGTGCCTTGGTTGGCACTGGTAAACAGGTATTCGCAGCGCATGCTGGCACTCGCGCTGGCGGCGTTGGCTACGCCGCGTTGGCCGTTGGCGCTGGCCCATTGGCTGCCGCCTAGTACCTGGCCTAGCACTTGGCCAAAACCGGCGTAGTTGCGGTCTACCCGCGTAGCCTCGCCTTGCAGGGTTTGGCCAAGGTAGTTGATGCTGAAACTTCCGCGCCCTTGGCCGCTGTCGACCGTGGTGGACTGCAGTATCCCGCCAGCGCGCGCGGCCTCGTTCATGGGGTAGAGCCGGGCACTCAATATGTTCGCGGGTGCTGGCGCTTGTACGCCGGGCTGCGCGCCCTGCGGTTGTTGCACCACTACCACCTGAGGTGGCGGTTGGTGCGCGCTGTAAGGCTGCCCCGTTTTAGGGTCTAGCGGCACGATGACGCAGGCAGTTAAGCCCACCACT
Source organism: Polaromonas sp. (assembly GCA_031390175.1). Lineage (GTDB taxonomy): Bacteria > Pseudomonadota > Gammaproteobacteria > Burkholderiales > Burkholderiaceae_C > JAAFIP01. The sequence goes on along the minus strand of JANMTF010000319.1, from coordinate 1,783 downwards.
ATCGTAGCCAAGGCCACAGAGCTACCCATACGTATGAAGTTCATACATTTCTTTCAAAGCACGGCACATGCCGTACACACACTGTGTGGGCAAGTTGCGTAGCGCTGCTTTAAAACCGGCAAGTGCTGTGTGTTGATACTGCCAGTGGCGCGCTGTGCAACTGGTCGGCGGCCATGGGCTTGGGCTCAGTGCGCGGCGCTACGGTTGCGTGCAATTTTGACTAACCGAAACGCTTCATATTTCATAGCTGCTCCCGCAATATTCTGTTGGCCTGCAGCCCGGTTAGTATCTTAAAAATGGCTCCCAAACCGATGAATTTACCGATTTCAGCCGATATTGATGCGACAGGAGGCTCCAGCAGGTTGCCACACAGCGATTTTGACCTGTTTTTGAGATGTCAATCGGTATGCAGGCCAATAGAATATTGCGGGAGCAGCTATTTAATATATAGCATCTATTTTCCTGTCCGGCGCTGGATGACGTGGTTCTGGCGGCTGCAACGGCGGCTGAGCGCTCAAGACCCAAGCGGCAACGAGGCCCAGCGTGAGAGTGTTCGAGCGCATAAACTACAGGCACAGGAAAGCCCCATGACTCTCACCGAACTCAAATATATCGTCGCCGTAGCCCGTGAGAAGCACTTTGGCCGAGCGGCGGACGCCTGTTTTATCTCGCAGCCCACGCTCAGTGTGTCGATCAAAAAGCTCGAAGAAGAGCTGGACGTCAAGCTGTTTGAGCGCAACGCCAACGAAGTGACCGTCACCCCGCTAGGCGAGGAGATTGTGCGCCAAGCCCAGTCGGTGCTGGAGCAGGCGGCCCATATCCGCGAGATTGCCAAGCGTGGCAAAGATCCGCTGGCCGGCGCGCTGACGCTGGGGGTGATCTACACCATAGGGCCTTACCTGCTGCCCGCCCTGGTGCGCCAGGCGATTGCCCGCACGCCGCAAATGCCGCTGATGCTGCAAGAGAACTTTACCGTCCGGCTGCTGGAGATGCTGCGCACGGGCGAGATTGACTGCGCGATTTTGGCCGAGCCTTTTCCCGATATGGGGCTGGCGATGGCACCGCTTTACGACGAGCCGTTCATGGTGGCCGTGCCCAGCACCCACTCACTGGCTGCGCGCAGCAGCATCAGCGCTGAAGAGCTCAAGGCCGAGACCATGCTGCTGCTGGGCAACGGCCACTGCTTCAGAGACCATGTGCTGGAGGTCTGCCCCGAGTTTGCGCGCTTCTCCAGCAACGCCGAAGGCATTCGCAAAAGCTTTGAAGGCTCCTCGCTGGAGACCATCAAGCACATGGTGGCTGCTGGCATGGGCGTGACGGTGGTGCCCCAGCTCAGCGTACCGCTTCATGCCTTGCGGCAACAGGCCAGAATGGCGGAAAACGCGGGCAGAGCGTCAGCTGCATCCAAGGCGGCAGCGAAAGCGACGGGCAAAGCAGCAGCCAAAGCAAGCACCAAGGCCACCGCCAGTTCAGCCGCTAAAAGCAAAACTGCAGCGCTGCAGACAGACGGTGACGATGAAACTTATGTGCGCTACATCCCCTTTGAAGGCGACGCCCCCACCCGCCGCGTAGTGCTGGCCTGGCGACGCAGCTTTACCCGCTACGAGGCTATTGCTGCACTGCGCAACGCCGTGTACGCCTGTGAACTGGCAGGGGTGCAGCGCCTGAGTGATTGAGGCGTCACTATGAATCTAGTAGCTGCTCTCGCGATATTTTAAAGGGCTGTAGCCTCATTTGGTACACAAAAAGGCATGCCAACCCGGCTTTGAAGCCTGGATTCAAG
>JANMTF010000304.1:0-16257 GCA_031390175.1 Polaromonas sp. | reverse complement strand
AACCATTTGAAAATGCTGGAGGCTTGCAATTTGCCGTCCGCATAGCGGTTGCGGGTTTTGTCGCCCACAAAGCGCGCCATGCCTTCTTCTAACTGGCCGTCCAGCTTGGCTGCTACAAATGCTTCTGGTGGTATGGCGGGGCAACCAATGCTGGCGCAGACGATGGCGACGTGAATACGTGGGTCTTTGAAGCCACCACCCGCGATGTTGGGGCGCAGGCGCTCATGCTCTATCCAGTCCAGGTTACGCTCTTCGCCCAAGAGCTGGAAGAACTTTTTCTTCCACGGGCTACCAAAACTGGTGACGTTTTTGATCGACTTGATGTCGGGGTATTTAGTCAGAACCAGCTCGATGGTAAAAGCGTTGTACGCATTGATCAAAAACGCCATTTGCTGTTCTTTGCTGAAGGCTGCGTACTGCGCTGGTGTCACCGCAGACAAAGCGTCCAGCGTTTTGGTCAGCTCTGCACGCTCGGCAGCAAAGCCTTTGTAGTTCACGCGGCTTTGCTTGTTGTCGGGCAGCCATTTGACCTGCTTTTTCAGTTGCGCATCCCATTGCGCATAATTGTGGTCAAAATTTTGGGCCAATGCGGTATTAGCCCAATAGAATATTGCGAGAGCAGCTATTAAAAATGTAGTAATTCGTTTCATGTAAAACCTTTGCAGAGGTACCTTGTGTGGAGTTTGGAGTGAGCGAAAAGCGTGATAGTTCAATGCAGCCCGCTCAACCGCGCCGCCAGTCGTGGTACTTTCTCACGTATTCAAGCAGTTTGACAGGCTGGTGGGCACGCTTCCATTCGCCAGCCACGTATTTGTTAGATTCTGCAAGTGTGGGGTAGGCATGGATGGTGCCTAGAATTTTCTCCAACCCCAAGCCATGCTTCATGGCCAATACATACTCGGCCAGCAGGTCACCCGCGTGCACGCCCACAATCGTCACGCCCAGAATTTTGTCTTTGCCTGGCACGGTCAGTACTTTGATAAACCCATGCGCTTCGCTGTCGGCAATGGCGCGGTCCAGGTCGTCGATGCCGTACTTGGTGACGTCATACCGCACGTTTTGTGACTTGGCTTCGAGTTCATTCAAGCCAACGCGGGCGACCTCGGGGTCGATGAAGGTGGCGGCGGGGATGATGCGGTAGTCGGCCTTGAATTTCTTGAAAGTACCAAACAGTGCGTTGACCGCAGCGTACCATGCTTGGTGTGCGGCGGTGTGGGTGAACTGGTAGGGCCCGGCCACGTCGCCAGCGGCAAAGATGTTGGGGTACAGCGTCTCCAGATACTCGTTGGTATCCACGGTGCGGCTGGTGGGGATACCCAAGTCTTCCAAGCCGTAGCCTTTCAGACGCGCAATACGGCCGACCGCGCAAATGATTTCGTCATACTCAATGCGCTTTTCTGCACCCGCATGTTCGACGATCAGTGCTTTTACGCCGCCTGCATTTTCAAATCGCAGCGCTTTGTGGCTGGTCAACACCTTCACGCCATCGCTGCTGAGAGATTTTTGTGCATGCTCAGACACTTCTTCGTCTTCGCGGATCAAGATGCGGGGAGCCATCTCTATTTGCGACACCTCGGAGCCTAGCCGGGCAAAGCTCTGCGCCAGCTCGCAGCCAATCGGCCCACCACCCAGCACCACCATGCGCTTGGGCAAGGTGTCCAGTTTGGCAAAGGCGTCCCACAGCGTGTCGCTGGTCACGTAGCCTGATGTCTCAATGCCGGGCAGGGGCGGCACCACTGGGCTGGCTCCTGCGGCAATCACAATGCTGCGGGTGGTCAGGGTTTTTTTGCTGCCATCGTTCATGGCAATTTCTACCGTCCAGGGGTTGATAATTTTGGCGTAGCCCTCTAGCACGTCCACGCCCAGGCCGGTAAAGCGCTCCACACTGTCATGCGGGGCAATTTCTGCAATGATGTCGTGCACGCGCTGCATCACGGCTTTGAAGCTGAAAGTAGGCGCAGCGGTGTTCAGGCCATAGTTTTCGGCACCCCGTATCATGTGGGCCAGCTTGGCAGATTTGATAATCGCCTTGCTGGGCACGCAGCCAAAGTTCAGGCAGTCGCCGCCCATTTTGTGGGCTTCGACCAAGGTAACTTTGGCTTTGACGGCGGCTCCAATCAGCGCGGTGACCAGGCCACCCGCGCCTGCTCCTATGACGATCAGGTTGCGGTCAAACTTGGCGGGCTTGACGTGGTTCCAGCGGGCATACACTTTGCGGCGCTTGAAAGCATCGACGATCTTTTTGGCGATGATGGGGAAGATGCCCAAGAGCACAAACGAGCCAATCAATCCGGGCGACAAAATGCCTTTGAGTGAATCGATCTTGGCTAGTTGCGTGCCCGCATTGACAAACACGATGGTGCCCAGCAGCATACCGATTTGGCTGACCAAATAGAAAGTCAAAGTCTTCATCTTGGTCAACCCCATCAGCAGGTTGATGACAAAGAAGGGCACCAGCGGCACCAAGCGCAGGGTAAACAGGTAAAACGCACCTTCTTTTTCCACGCCCTTGTTGATCTCGGCCATGCGCTGGCCAAACTTCTTTTGCACCGACTCGCCCAAGATAAAACGCGCTGCCAGGAAGGCGATCGTGGCTCCAATGCTAGAGGCAAACGACACGATGATGGTGCCTGTGACCAAGCCAAAAATCGCCCCGGCGGCCAAAGTCAAGATAGCTGCGCCGGGCAACGATATAGCGGTCACTGCCACATAGATGGCGAAGAACCCGGCAATCACCCCCGCAGGGTTGGTTGCATACAAGTCGGCAAACTTTTGCTGACTGCCTTTGATGTACTCCAGGCTCAAAAATCGGCCTAAATCAAGCGCGAAAAATGCAATCACCGCAGCAATGATAACCAACAGAATGATGAGTTTCTTTTTATCCATGGATTTTCTCTTTGTATTAAATACGCACCACGTTCAGTCGCAGGGTGCCACGGTTTCTTACAGGCAGTATGTAGGATGTTTAGCGCAGGCTGCGCCAACCCCCGTAAACACGTGTGACGATGGTGACACAACACATCGCCGCATACAAGTAGGCTAACACCTTGAAGTGCTGGGGCCACAAGCAAACAACCATGAAAAACACCAAAGTCTCGGTGGCCTCGGTCAAACCGCCTAAAAAGTAAAACGATTTGTGCGGATAGTCGATGCTTTTGAGCCCGCGCTTGGCCGCTAATGCCGCAAACGCCAAAAAGCTAGTGCTAGCACCCATAAAGGCTGCCAACAGTATGGCAGCAGGGAGCGCATTGACAACGGGGTTGGCAATGGCAAAGGCCAAGGGAATACTGGCGTAGAACAAAAAGTCCAGGCTGATGTCCAGGTAGCCGCCAGCATCGGTGGGCTCGCTCTGCCGCGCCACGGCACCGTCCAGAGCGTCGCACAGTCTCGACAGCAATATCATGGCTGCACCTGCCCCATAGGACTGAAAAGCTATCAAAACCGCAGCGATGATGCCTAGAGCGAAAGCCAGCAACGTAACGTGATCTGCCTTCGCGCCTGCTTTGACCAACTGGCGCGCCGCAGCGTTGATAGCGGGTTTGATCAAGCGTTCGATGTGGCGGTCAAGCATGTTACGCCACCACCTAAGGCAATTGGATCACCGCACTGGTATCGGCTATGTCCGCAGCATCGTGGGTGACGAGCAAAGTGGGCAAGGCGTATTGGCGAGCGTGCGCAAACACAAACTCCCTGAACTGTTGGCGCAGCGCGGCGTCCAGCTTGGAGAAGGGCTCATCGAGCAGCAGTGCACGGGGCTGGGCCAGCAAGGTGCGCAGCAGCGATACCCGGGCACGCTGGCCACCCGATAAGGTGCTGGGGCTGCGCTCAGCCATGTCGGTAAAGCCCAGTTCGTTCAGCGCCGCTTGCACGGCCGCATTGCGCTGCGCTGCGGGGCCAGCGGGCACGGCAAAAAGCAGGTTTTCGCGCACCGTCATATGGGCAAACAGCAAATCGTCCTGGAACAGCATGCCGATGCGCCGCTGGGCGCAGGTAAGGGCGAGCACGGACTGCCCCCCTAAAAGGACGTCACCCTGAAACTGCAGGCCCTCGTTCAGCGTGCCGCATATGGCTGCCAACAAGCTGGATTTGCCCGACCCACTGGCACCCATCAGCGTCACCACCTGCCCAGGCGCGCAATGCACGCGCAGGTCGCGCACCAGCACCTTTTGGCCAGCGCTGAGCGATTGGATGTGAATGTCGAGTGCCATAGCGCTGAGTTTAGTGGTTGGCAAACCGCCGTGGTTTGCCCAGCCACGCCGCTATGGCAAAGCCCAGCACCGGAATAAGCCATTGCAACCAGGCATAAGCCGCTACCAAGGAGCGTTGCCCACCCGAAGCTAAGGTCACTGCCTCCGTAGTGACGGTGCTAAAGCGGCCTTCGCCCACATACAGTGTCGGTAAATACTGGGCTACGCTGACAGCCACCCCCACCGCAGCGGCGGAGCAAATCGAGGCCCGCAGCATCGGCCACTTGACCCGCAGTAAAAATGCCCAGTAGCTGCGCCCCAAGCTGGCACTGACCTGTGCGTAGCGGGCATCAAAACCCAGGTAGGCGGGGCTCAGCGCTATCACTACATAAGGCACCACAGCCAAGGTATGCGCCACGACCAAGGCGGCCCAACTGGCGGTGTTGCCGGTCACCAAAGCCATTTTGTGCAAGCCCACTACCCACAGCACCGAGGGCAGCAGCAGCGGTACATACAAAGGCCAACGCATGGCCTTGTCCCATGTGCTGGGCGCGCGCTCCAGCCATGCCACGGCCCATACCAATGCCAGGGCGGTACAGGCCAAAGCCAGTGTGAAGGTGGTGCGCAAAGTAGCCGTGCTGCCCCACACGCTACCCCATGCATCCATGGACCAGGTAACCGGAAGAAATTGGGGAAACGGCCACACGCCCGATGCACTGCCCACCAGCAAGGCCAACAACACTGCGCCATACATACCCAGCAGGCCGCCCAATACGGCATTGCCTGCAACTGCGCTGATGCCTGCGCATGCACCATTGCGCGCATCACTTCCACGTTGACCTGTCTGGACGCGGTGTGTGGACGCAAAACCCGATCCCACAGCCCATAGCGCGGCGCACAACATGACGGTGCCAGCCAGCAGCCAGCCTGCCACAGCGCCCTGCGCATTGGTCAGCGCATCAGCATCTTGCAGCCATTGCCAAGCCAACACAGACAGGGTAGAGGGATTCGATGGCCCGGCAATTTGCGCTACATCTACGACGGTGAGCCCATAGGCCAGCACGGCCAGCAGCGGCCAGCGCATGCGCGGTACCAACTGAGGCCATACCACTTGCCAAAAAGCTGTGTGCCGCGCGTAGCCCATGGTTTGCGCCGCTTGCAGCTCGCGCGCCAGGCGTTGTCCCACGTCGTCACGCTGCAGCTGGGTAGCGATGCCCCAGAGTAAAAAGGGTACTTCTTTCAGAGCCAAGATTGCCACCATACCCAAGCCCCACGGGTCTTGCGATGTAGACCATGCTGGGGGTTGCGCGAAGCCTGTGAGCCACGGCGACACCGTGCGCAGCAGCCAGCCACTGGGGGCGATTAAAAACACCAACCCCACCGCAAATGCGGCGTGCGGCACTGCCAGCATGGGCCCCAGCGCACGCACTACGCGCGACCATAGCGGCAGGGCGAAACAGCGCGAGAGCAACCATGCACACAAGCCATAGGCTAGCGCGGTGGAGGCCAGGCCTGTCCACAAGCTCATACGCCATGCGGGCCACAAATGGGGGGCGCTTGTCACTTCAGTCCACGCCGCCAAGTGCCAGGCGCTGGCCATGCACGCCCACAAAACGGCGGCCAAGGGGATGAGTACCAAGCCGGCCAGAGCCAGAGTCACCGCCAGCCGTGCAGACTGTGCGGCTCGGGTAGGGTGGCTCCAGGCGTTCAGTTTCAGGCTCCGTAGCGGCGTAGCCACTCTTTCTCTAGCGGGTCAACCCAACTGCCGTGCGGCTCAGGTATCACGGGTGCAAAGCGCTCGACCTGACCTGTGGCAGCCGAGGCGGTAAAGCGTGCTGCGTCTGCTGCGGGCATTTTGCTGGGGGCCAACACCGTCGGGTCGCCCCACACGCTGATGTCTGCCTTGCGGGCCTGCGCCAGAGGCGAGAGTAAAAAGTTGGCGGCTACTTGCGCGGCCTCTTTGCTCTTGGCATTAAACGGAATCGCCAGAAAGTGCGTGTTGCCTACAGAGCCGGTATCAAACTGGTAGCTGTACACGGTTTTGGGCAAACGGTTGGCGGCGATTTCATTTGCCGCTTCATTGGGGTTAAAGGTCAAGGCCAGCATCAGCTCGCCATCGGCCATCATTTGGCGCACATTGGCTGCGTTGGTGGCAAATTGTTTGCCGCTGCGCCACAGGTGCGGGTGCAATGCGTCCAGGTGCTTCCACAATGGCTCGGTCACTTTGTTAAATGCTGCGGCATCGTAGGGTTTGTACAGCACGCTTTTGTCGGCGGTCAGGTCGAGCAAAGTTTGCTTGACAAAAGTAGTGCCATGAAAGTTGGGCGGCTTGGGGTAAGTGACGCGGCCAGGGTTGGCGCGGGCAAACTCCAGCAAGGAGGCGGTGCTGCGGGGGGCATTGGGAACTTTAGTGCGGTCAGCAAAAAAGGTCAGTTGGGCCATGCCCCATGGCGCTTCCATGCCGGCTACAGGCTCGGCAAAGTCAATACGGGTGGTGGGCTTGCCCTCTACATCGACAAATTTAAAACTGGGCAAGCTCTCTGCAAACGGGCCAAACAACATGCCTTCGCGCTTCATGGCCAAGAAGTTTTCACCGTTAATCCACACCATATCGACCGAACCGTCGGCCAAGCGGCCCGCAGATTTTTCGTTGCGCACGCGTTTCACGGCATCTGCCGTGTCTGTCACTTTCACATGCTCCAGCTTGATGCCATAGGTTTTGTCCAGCTCTGCTGCTGCCCAGATGATGTAGGCGTTGATGCGCTCGCTGCCACCCCAGGCGTTGAACACTACGGTTTGTCCGCGGGCCTTCTTTTCAATATCAGCCCAGGCAGGCGTTTGCGCAAACGCCCAGGGGCTGGCAGCGGCTAGTGCGGCTGCACCGGTGTGGGTAAGAAGGTTGCGGCGCGTAAGTGGCATAGGCTTGATCGAGATAGGCATGCGGTTTTTGAGAAATGAAGGACTAAAAAAGCAAATAGACAATGTGTCGCACAGTGGCGAGCAATCTTACGGGTGTATCTGGCAGGCTAGGTAAGTAAATGGCAAATGCGCCTCACCAAGCTGGAGCGCGCTGCTACTGTAGCAACGCTTGAGAGAACTCCAGCGCATCAAAAGTTTCCAAGTCTTCCAGTTTTTCACCCACACCGACAAAGTAAATACTGATGGGCCGCAGCGCAGGTTGCTTGGCCGTACGCTCGCGCGCCCATAGCGCGATCGCGGCGATGACGCCGCCTTTGGCCGTGCCGTCGAGTTTGGTGATGATCAGACCGGTGACTTGCAAGGCTTCGTCAAAAGCCTTGACCTGGGCCAAGGCGTTCTGCCCCGTGTTTCCGTCAAGGACCAGCAACACCTCGTGTGGAGCTGTGCTATCGGCTTTGGTCACAACGCGTTTGATCTTTTTAATCTCTTCCATGAGGTGCAGTTGCGTAGGCAAGCGGCCTGCGGTGTCGACCATCACCACGTCGCGGCCACGGGCTTTGCCTGCGGCTACTGCATCAAAGCTCACAGCGGCCGGGTCGCCGCCCTCTTGGCTGATGATGTCCACCGCGTTGCGGTCGGCCCATACGGCCAGTTGCTCACGCGCTGCAGCGCGGAAGGTATCGGCTGCGGCCAGCAAGACGGTGGCACCGGAGTCGGCCAGGTGCTTGGTGAGTTTGCCGATGGAGGTGGTTTTGCCTGCGCCGTTGACACCGGCGATCATCATCACGGTGGGTTTGAACTCGCCAATGTGCAGCGGGCGCTGCAACGGTTTGAGCAAATCTGCAAAGGCCTCGGCCAGCAGGGCTTTGACGGCGGCAGGGTTGGTAGTTTTGCTGTCCTTGACGCGGCGTTTCAGGTCGGCCAACAGGTGCTCGGTGGCGGCTACGCCAGCGTCGCTCATCAGCAGGGCGGATTCCAGCTCTTCATACAAAGCATCGTCAATCTGCGTGCCGGTGAACACGGTGGCTATCGCGCCGCCGGTTTTGCGCAAACCAGTCGTTAGCTTGGCAAGCCAGCCTTGGCGGGCGGGGGCGGGCGCAGGCGCAGGCGCGGGCAGCGGTGCAGACGCTGGCGCTGGCGCAGTTACAACGGTGGTAGACGCAATGGGGAGTGCACTCACGACATGCGTAGGCGCTGGCGCTGCGGGAACAGACGCTACCGATGCAATGGGGATAGGGGGCGTTGAAGGAGGTGCCAAAACAGGCGCAGCAACGGGTTCAACAACGGGCGCTCGGAAGGGCGCTGCTGGGGGGCTGGCTGGCGTGGGGGACTGCACGGGGGCAGCAGTTTCAGGGGCTTTTTTACGAAAAAACGAGAACATTTGGTGGGTTTCTACAATCACACTATTCTATGAAAATATTCAACACCCTTTTGGCCGCCTGCGCTGGCGCTGTTTTGGCCACTTCTGTGTGGGGCCAAACACCCCCGCCGTCCATCAACACCACCCCGTCGTTGACTCAGCAGTTCACTCTGCCCAATGGCCTTACAGTCATCATCAAACCCGACCGCCGCGCCCCCACTGCCGTGCACATGCTGTGGGTGCGCGTAGGCGCGATGGACGAGGTGGACGGCACCACGGGCGTCGCCCATGTGCTGGAGCACATGCTGTTCAAAGGCACTAAAACCCTTAAACCCGGCGAGTTTTCGCAAAAAGTGGCGGCATTGGGTGGGCGGGAAAATGCCTTTACCGCCCGCGACTACACCGGCTACTATCAGCAGATTCCGTCCAACAAGCTGGAAGACGTGATAAAGCTGGAGGCTGACCGCTTTGCCAACAACCAGTGGGCCGACGAAGAGTTTAAAAAAGAACTCGAAGTCGTCAAAGAAGAGCGCCGCATGCGCACCGAGGACAACCCCCGTAGCCTGATGTGGGAGGCCATGAACGCCATGACCTTCACCGCGTCGCCCTACCGCCGCCCGATAGTGGGCTGGATGAGCGACCTGGATGCGATGACCCCAGACGACGCCCGGGCCTTCTACCGCCAATGGTACGCGCCTAACAACGCTGCGGTAGTGATAGCGGGTGACGTAGACGTGGCATCGGCCAAAGCGTTGGTAGAAAAATACTATGGCGGCATTGCATCACGCGCCGTGCCCGCGCGCAAGCCGCGTGAGGAGCCTGTGCAAAGCGGTATCCGCAGGCTGGACTTTAAAGCGCCCGCAGAGCAAGCCTATGTGAGCCTGGCCTTTAAAGTACCGCAAATTACATCGCCCGCAGCTACCGACAGCGCAACGGTAGACTCGTATGCACTCACCGTGCTGTCTGCGGTATTGGACGGCTACAGCGGCGCGCGACTGGACCGCGCGCTGACGCAAGGTGAAAACCGCGTGGCCGACAGCGCAGGCGCTTACTGTGGCATGGCAGGCCGGGGCCCGCAAATTTGCAGTTTGGACGGCGTGCCCTCTGCAGGCAAAACCGCTGCCCAGGTAGAAGCCGCGCTGCGTGAGCAGGTGGTCAAAGTAGCGCGAGACGGGGTGACCGAGGCTGAGCTGAACCGCGTCAAAACCCAGTGGGTCGCAGGCCAGGTGTACGAGCAAGACTCGGTGTTTTCGCAGGCGCGCTCGCTCGGGTCTAACTGGTCATCAGGCTTGCCGCTAGACACCGACCAGGTGGTGATTGACCGCCTGCGTGCCGTCACCGCAAGCCAAGTCAAGGCCGTAGCTGGCAAATATTTCGGCGACGACGCGCTCACGGTGGCTACCCTGCTGCCCCAGCCCATCGACACCGCCCGCAAGCCCCGCACGCCGCCCCCGGGTTCTCGCCACTAGTTCAGGTACCGACACATGATTACTATTAAAAAAATAGCTGCTTGCGCATTAGTCTATTGGGCTACAGCCCTATTTGGCACCAATTCATGGGCTAGCCTGCCGATTGAGCGCAGCACCTTGCCCAGCGGCGCGCAGGTGTATGTGGTTTCCAGCATGGGCATCCCCATGGTGGATGTGCAGATCGAGTTTGACGCAGGTGCCAGGCGCGACCCGCAGGGCTTGGCCGGCTTGGCCAGCCTGACCAGCGGGCACTTCAGCAAAGGCGTACTGGCCTCCGGTAGCCGCGCCGCCCTGGACGAGAACCAATTAGGCGAGGCCTGGGCCGACCTGGGCGCTACCTTCGGTGCAGGGGCTGGGGATGACCGCATGAGTTTTTCACTGCGCTCGCTCACGTATCCCGATCTATTGCCCAAAGCCGCAGCCCTGGCCGCTCAGCAACTGGCTGCGCCCGCCTTTCCCGCGCCTCTGTGGGCACGCGATGCAGAGCGCATCAGCGCCAACATCAAAGAAGCCAACACCAAGCCCGCCACCATTGCCGGGCGCAGGTTTAACACAGCGGTGTACAGCGGCCACCCGTATGGCAACGAATTGACCGAAGAGACTCTGCGCCGCATCAACGTAGAGGCGATGCGCAGTTTTTATGCCGCCCATGTGCGCGCCTGCCGTGCCAAGATCAGCATTGTGGGGGCAGTTAGCCAAGCAGACGCTTCGCAGCTAGCTACGCAATTGATAGCGGGTTTGCCGCAAGGCGGTTGCGACCAACTGCCTGTGGTGCCCGAAGTACCGGCCTTGGCCGCGGCGCAAAACATCCAGGTACCTTTCCAGTCGGCCCAGGCCCATGTGATGATCGGCCAGCCCGGCTACAAGCGCAGTGACCCGGATTTTTTCAGCTTGCTGGTAGGCAACCATATCTTGGGCGGCGGCGGTTTTACCTCGCGCCTGACGCAAGAGGTGCGCGAGAAGCGCGGCCTTAGCTACAGCGTGTACAGCTACTTCAGCCCCGGCCTGCACGCCGGGCAGTTTGCCATTGGCCTGCAAACCCGGCCTGACCAAGCCGCGCAGGCCGTGCAGGTCTCGCGTGACGTGCTGGCCCAGTTTGTGGCCAACGGCCCGACTGGGGTAGAACTGCAAGCCGCCAAAGACAACCTGATAGGCGGCTTTGCCCTGCGCATCGATTCGAACCGCAAGCTGCTGGACAACGTCGCCAACATCGCTTGGGTGGGCTTGCCGCTAGACTATTTGATCAACTGGACACAGCGGGTAGACAAAATTACCGCAGCCGACATCAAGGCCGCACTACAGCGCAAACTGCAACCTGAAAAGATGGTCACCGTGGTGGTGGGAGCTGCGCAATGAAAGTATCGAGCCGCAACATTTTGGAAACCGCGTTTGTCCAGGAGCAGTTAGCCAAAAGCGCCACCAAACATCTGCTGCGTGAGTCACTGGGTGGCCAGCGACCTGCAAGGCCCTCGCTGGGCGACACATCCCCCGCTCTCACCACGCCAGCCAAAAAATCAGCCACCCAGTTGGCCGATGCACGTGGCGTGCAGCGCAAAGCGCACGAAATCCGTTTGATCGGTGGCCTGTGGAAGCGCACCAAGCTGCCGGTAGCCAACCAAAGCGGCCTGCGCCCCACACCCGACCGCGTGCGCGAAACCTTGTTTAACTGGCTGGGCCAGGACATGAGCGGCCTGCGCTGTGTCGACGCCTTTGCAGGCACCGGCGCGCTAGGCCTGGAGGCGGCCTCGCGCGGCGCGGCAGACGTGCTGCTGATCGAGTCGGAGTCCAAGCTGGTAGCCCAGTTGCAAGCGATTAAAACCAAGCTTAAAGCCGACACCGTGCGTATTCAGCGCGGCGACGGTATCGCCATGCTGCTAGCGCTGCCCAGCGCCAGCGTCGACGTGGTGTTTATTGACCCCCCGTTTGAAGCCCCTATTTTTGATAAAGCACTAGTGGCTGCCGCGCATGCGGTATCAGCGCAAGGCGGGGTGTATCTTGAAGCGCCCAAAGCATGGTCGAACGATGATTTGGCGGTATTCGGCCTGGTAGTGGCGCGTTCTGGCAAGGCCGGCATCGTGCACTACCATTTGCTTAAGCGCTTGCCTTGACACAGGCGGCGTCGGCGACATCCTCGTTATTCCCGATTTGGATATGTTTACAAAATGAATACGCAGAAAAAAAGACTGGATACTAAAAAACTCTTCCAGTATTCATCTAGTAGTCAATGTGGACACGAACGAAAAAAAGGCCTGCGATTTCTCGCAAGCCTTTGATTTCGTTAGTTTTTTTGGCTCCTCGACCTGGGCTCGAACCAGGGACCTACGGATTAACAGTCCGGCGCTCTACCAACTGAGCTATCGAGGAACATAAGCCCTAAATTATAGCGTGGAAATGGCCACTTTTTAGAGATTCACCTTCAAACCTGCGCGAACAGTGCGCGCTTGCTGGGGAAACAGGTACACATGGCCGAACTGGTAAGGTGATTCTTTGAAGAATTGCTTATTGAACAGGTTGTCAATACCCAGCGTCCAGGTGGCTTGGGCACCGGCCAGCTTGTGGCCATAGCTCAAGCCAGCGTCTACCCGCGTCCAGGCAGGCAGGGTGATGCTGCCATCGGGCAGCACGTTGCGTGCGCCCTCGTGCGAGAGGTGTGCGTTAGCCGCCAAGCCGGGCAGGCTGGCAAAGCGATAACCTACGTTGGCTCGGGCTATCAGGCTGGGCACGTTCGTGGGGCGCTGGCCGTTGGTCAGGGGTTCTAGCTGGCTGTCCTGGCGTTTGGCGTTGAGCAACATGAGGCCGCCGCCGAGTGACAAGGGCCCATCTGCCCACTGTGCGTTGCCTTCCAGGCCGCTGTGCACAGCGCTGCCGTCGTAGGCACCCAGGCAAGGGGTGATGCTTTGGCGGTTACAAGCGTCCAGGTTGCTGACGGGGCGGCGGATGTTAAACCAAGCCAATGAGCCTGTCACATTGCCCACTGCGGCCTTCACACCCAGTTCCACTTGGCGCGACTTGAGTGGTGCCAGGGCTACGCCAGCATTGCTGTACTGTGAGGCTTTGTTGGGTACGACTTGGCTCTCTATGCCCTGGCCCCAGCTGGCGTACAGCATGGTGCTGGGCACTACCTGGTAGGCCGCGCTCAGCCACGGCGTGGTGACGGATGCGTCGTAGCTGGTAGCGCGTGGGCTGGCCGGGTTGGTGCGTTCGCTGCTACGTTTGAGTTGGGTGTGGCGCAGGCCTATCCAAGTACTGAACTGGCTGTTCCATTGAATCGCGTCAGAGGCTGACAGCTCCAGCGATTTGTCAGTGCGGTTGGTGTGGAAGTCTGTCAAGCTGGCATCGGGGGCGGTGGTTTGCGGGGCGAACAGGTTGACAGTGCTGGAGTAGTTGTACGCACCAGTCTCGCCTACCTCCTTGAAAGTACTTTGCAAGATGCCCAAGCTTAGCTGGTGGTTGATGCCTGCGGTGTTGAACTTGCCTTTGAGCTGCAATTGCAGCGCATTGGTGGTGCGGCGCTCGTTCTCGCTTCGAAAGTCGTACAGGTCGTAATCGCCATTGGGGCAGTAGCGGTCAGCATAGTAGTCCACGCCATTGGAGTCGGTGCAGCCAAAGGGAAAGGCCGCCCGATCTTGCGATTTCAGGCGCTGTGTGCCTAGCTGGGCTGACCAGCGCCAGTCGGTGCTCAAGGCTTGCTCAAAACGCAGGCTGGCCGTCGTGCCTTGCAGCTCTACCGGCAGGCTCCAAGGCTGGTTATTGATGTTGATGCGCGGGTTGGCTGCAGGCAGGGTGTTGCCCAGCAGGCTCAGGCCCGGCACGCTGGGTTGGCTGCGCTTGGAGTACTCTACTTCGGTTTCCAGCAGGCTGTCTTTGCCAATGCGCCAGTCCATCGCCAAGGCGGCCAGCTCGCGCGTGGCACGGGTGTTGGGGGTAGGGGTGTTGAGCTTGTCGGCAGCCAGGTTCAGCCGGTAGCCAAACACGCCATCATTGCCAAACCTGCCGCCGAGATCGGCCGCAGCGCTTACTGCGCCTACGCTGGCAGCTTCAACTTTAATAGTACGCAGCGGCTGCGCTGTCGGGCGCTTGACGGTGTAGTTAATCAAACCACCTGGCGCACTGGTACCGGCCTGGATGCCACTGGTGCCTTTGAGAATTTCGACCCGCTCTTTGTTGTCCAGCGGGATAAAAGTCTCTGCGCTGATGGGCAGGCCTTCGCGGCGGTAGTTAAATTTATTGTCCAGCACAAAGCCGCGCACCGTGGCGTAGTCCCAGTAGCCGGTGGTGTTGTAGGCATCACTGGTCGAGGCATCGAGCTTGATCACATCGGCCAGGCGCTTGGCGCCCACAGCTTCGATCTGCTGCGCGCCGATGACGGTGGCGCTGATGGGCGTGCGCTGCAAAGGCGCGTCGCCAAAGCCGGTGATGTCGCTTTGGGCGCTGGCCGCAGGTGCAGAGATGGTGACGGGTTTGAGCGTGGCCTCAGCTCCGGCAGCAGTTGAGGCTGTGTTGGTGCTCGCTGGCGGTGCCAAGCTGGTTTGCGCAGCAGCGCAGTTAGCTATTAAAATAATAGCTGCCCCCGCTATTAAATGGTGGGTAAAAGGCTGTTTTGGTTCAAAAAATAATGTCATAACGGTGTGTCAATGCGTCATAACAGGTCGGCATGCGGAGCGGCTGCCCCAGTTAGCTACGTGAATGCAACCAGCGCGGGCGCGGGCGGTAGAGAAACCACCCCACTCATATACAAGCTTCCCTGCGCGAGGATTACCTCAGTCAGGTTCAAAGGGACTTTCTCAGTCGCGCACCTCGCGGTATGCAACACCCCTAGCGGATGCTTTGTTGCCAAAGCAGCTTATATTTTAACGTTAATTTTTTTGGTGGCGTGTGATTTGGCATGGCGTGCCTCTCCGCAGCGCAGTCGTCCCATCCAAGCGCCTGGGCGTACCAGCACCCCGGTGCCCACAGCATGGAACTCCACCCCAAGCTGATCTCAAGCTATGCGCAGACTCTTCACGCCAGTTTTCTGCCAAAGGCATGTTCCACTGCCTCGCGCAGACGCACACAGACCTCAAAAACTGCCTGCAAGCAAGTTGGTACATGCTACATATACAGGAGCTGCTACCGCATCAACCTAAAGGGCTGCAGGCTGATGAATACCTTAAAAAAGCTTCTGAAAGGCATATTTTCAGGTTTTTGAAGCTTTTGCAAGTCACTGCAAGTGGCTGCAAAGTTCTTAAATTATGCGAATTTAGTGAATACGCATAACTTTTTCAAAAATTATCCTTAAACATGCTTAAATTCGCTAATTAATTCACGAATTTAGGTTGAAATTTAGCTGAATATAACTAGGTACATAAATTCGCATAATTTAAGGGTTTTCAAAACACTGCAAACGGCTTGTGCAGCAATACAAAGCATACAAAAAAGCTATTTTGAGGCATTTTTAAGATACATATCGGGTTGCAGCCCTTTAGAATGATGCGGTAGCAGCTACTGTATATGTAGCATGTACCCACTGGCAAGCAGGCATTTTTACCAGCTTCACATCAAGCCAATGCATCCTACCCTCGGTGCATCACACAGACTCACATACAGAGGCCTTGCGCCGTAGCATCTGTGCTTTACGCTGACAACGTGGCAGCTCAACCATGCTCATTTTGAAACTGGCGCAGCAGATCCGCCAGGCTTTGGCCAGGCGCGTCGGCAAAGTGCCGCTCCAGCACATCCAGCGTTTCTATGCGGTCAATACGAAAGCTGCGAAAGGCCTCGCGCGACTCGCACCAGGCGGCCAGTGTCCATACTTTGCCCCAGTAAAACACTCCCAGCGGGCGCACGGTGCGCTCACTTTGCGCCTCGGCCAAGTCGCGGTAAGTCATATGCGCCAAGCGCTTGGCCTGCGCTGCCTCGCGCAGTTGCTGCAGCACGCGCTGTGTGCCCGGCTCCAGGCCTGAAGGAGGCACCATCACCAGCAGGCTTTCGGCGGCGGCGCGCTCGGCACTGGGCAGGACAGACATCACGCGGCCCAGTGCATCGGCACTGGCCGCTGCCAGCGCCGGGTCCAGCCAGCTTTGCGCGATGCGCACGGCGGCCACCAAAGCCATGGCCTCCTGCGCGGTAAACATCAGCGGCGGCAAGTCAAAGCCCCGGCCCAGCCGGTAGCCCACACCTGCCTCGCCCTCAATGGGCACGCCCTGCGCTTGCAGGTCAGCCACGTCGCGGTACACAGTGCGCTCAGACACCTCCAGCCGCTGCGCCAAATGCGCCGCCGTCGTCAGGCGGCGGCCACGGATGGTTTGAACGATTTGGAACAGACGGTCAGCGCGGCGCATGT
>JANMTF010000263.1:0-5175 GCA_031390175.1 Polaromonas sp. | reverse complement strand
AACGCAGCACTTTGCAGTAGATAAACTGCGCAATCAGCTCTTGGCGGCCTTCGCCCAGCACCTGCAGCTCGGGCGGGTTGCAGTGCGCCAAAGCCTGGCCGACGATGCGGTACATGGTGCCCATCTCACTGGAGGACAGCGTATGCCTGCGCCGCCACAGCGCTATCAAGGTGCTGCTCTCTTCGCTGTCTAGTGTTTCCTTCATCCCCGTGCTCCTGAAAATTTGTTACTGCATAGTTTGCAATTTAGTATCTGGTAAGGATAGGTGAATTTAGTCACATGCTTGTTGCAGTAATGTGATGTATTACCTACAAAGTGTGCTTATGTATGAATTTAACCAAAAGTTACCAGGCAGCGCCATAGCACAAATGTTAAGTAGTTGTAAATTAAATGTAACTTGAATATATTTGAGTAATTTATATTTACTTTTTTGAAGAGAGCGAGGTGTTTTAAGTTATTTTTCTCACTTTACTGCATGGGGCTCAGGCATAAAAAAAGCGGCCCGCAGGCCGCTTGTGTAGTGAAGCGAAAATGGCTTATTCAATCTTGGCTTTGTCGCGCATTTCCTTCTGGAAAGCGCCCAGTTTTTGCTGCACCAGTTGCTGGCTGATTTGCGGCTTCACTTGCTCCATGGGAGGAAGCTGTGCTTGGCGCACATCGTCCAAACGGATGATGTGGTAGCCAAACTGGCTCTTCACCGCTGAGTCAGTCATCTTGCCTTTTTCCAGTTTGCTCATGGCATCTGAGAACTCTTTGACGTAGCTGCCTGCATTGGCCCAGTCCAGATCACCGCCATTGGCACCCGAACCTGGGTCTTTGGAGCTTTTCTTGGCGATGTCGGCAAACTTGCCACCTTTTTTGATCTCGGCAATCAGCTTCTTGGCCTCGTCTTCGGTCTCTACCAGGATATGGCTCGCGCGGTATTCTTTGCCGCCGTTGGAGGCTACGAATTTGTCGTACTCGGCTTTCACGTCAGCGTCGGTGACGGGGTTTTTCTTTTGGTAGTCGGCAAACAGCGCGCGGATCAAGATGGCCTGGCGAGCCAGCTCAAACTGGGTTTTGTATTCATCGGTCGCATCAATGCCGCGCTTTTGCGCTTCTTGCATAAACACTTCACGGTTGATCACTTCTTCTTTGATCTGCGCAGCCATCTCTGGCGTAACGGGTTTGCCTTGGGCGGCTACTTGCTGGCTTAGCGCCTCTACACGGCTGGTGGGCACGGCCTTGCCGTTGACAATGGCCACGTTTTGCGCCCAGGCGGCGCTGGTGGCCAGCACGGCCAGTGCAAGCGAAGATAAAATCTGTTTTTTCATGTGTTTTCCTTATGGTTTGGGCTGCTAGCCCTTTAAAGTGTCGCGGGAGCAGCTATTAAAAAATGAGTGACTTGGTCAGATAAATAAGTAAACCAATCGGTCTGAATACCGGGTCGCAAAATAGTTCACTGCGGAAATACTTCATTGCGCAATGCCATTACACGCTTTGCAGTGGCTCTACCTCGATCGCCAGAGCATGCAAGCCTTGCGCTATAAATCCTTGGCAAGCATCATACACAAGCCGGTGCTGTGCTACGCGGGTTTTGCCGGTAAATAATGGTGACGCAATGCGCACCCGCAGGTGCGTGCCCACGCCCTCACCATCCGGGTTGCCCGCATGGCCCGCGTGCGCAGCAGATTCGTCCAGCACCAATACCTGCGCGGTTTGTAAGGTGGTTTGCAAATGGATACGCACGGTATCTGCGCTGGCCGGGCTCATCGCTTGGCCTCTTCATCTGCAGGTTGCAGGTACTTGGCAATGTACAGGCCCTGCGCCACCAGAAACACCAGCGGGAACGCGTAGCCCCAAATTTTAAAATCCACCCACTGCTCGGTGGTGTAGTAGTAGGCCACAAAAGCGTTCAGCGCGGCCATGAACAGGGCGTACACCACCCAGGCTGCGGTGAGATTGCGCCACACACCGTCAGGCAAATGCAACTGGCCGCCCAGCATCATCTTGAGGAAGTTTTTCTTGAAAAACCACAGGCCGATGCCCAAAGTCAGCCCCATGAAGGTGTAGAGCACCGTGGGCTTGATTTTGATAAACCGCTCGTCCTGAAAGCCCAGCGTGAGCGCACCAAAACCCAGTATCAACGCCAAGGTCACTTTGTGCATGGTTTGCAGGCGGCCGTCCAGTTTGTACAAAATAGCCATTTGCACCACGGTGGCAGCCATGATGACGCCGGTGGCCACATAGATGTTGTACATCTTGTAGGCGCCGAAAAACAGCAGGATCGGCAGAAAATCGAGAATTTGTTTCATAGGGGGTAATTATCTCAGGTCAGCGCTATGTTTTGAGACGCAAGCGCTCGTTCTTGCGCTTTGGCGCAGCATGGCGCGCTGTATCACACTGCAATTATTTTGGCGCAAAACCCAGCGAGGCCGAGTTCATGCAGTAGCGCAGCCCGGTGGGCGCTGGCCCGTCCGGGAACACATGGCCCAGGTGCGCGCCGCAGTCGGCGCAGTGCACCTCGGTGCGCTTCATAAACAAATAGCCGTCCACTTTCTCGCCCACGGCTTGTGCGTACAGTGGCTGGAAAAAGCTGGGCCAGCCGGTGCCGCTGTCAAATTTGGTAGCAGAGTCAAACAGCGGCTTGTCGCAGCAAATGCAGGTGTAGGTGCCTGAGGCCTTGTTGCCCTCCAGCTTGCCCGTAAAGGCGCGCTCTGTAGCCTCGTGGCGCGTCACGTCAAACGCCATGGGCTCTGCTGCCTTGGCGGTAAGGGTCGCGCGCCATTGGTCGTCGGTTTTGGTGATTTTGTATGTCATGGTGAATATGAGAAAAGAAATTAATACAATTTTTGAACGCAGAGGGCGCGAAGGTTACGCGAAGGGCGCAAAAGAAGACATAGAAAAGAAGACAAGGAAAAGAAGACAAAGAAATAGATTTACAACTTAGCTCAAAGTCTACGCGTGGCACTTAAATTTTGTCTCCATTCCCTCTTCATTCCCTCTTCATTTTGGTTTTCATTTTTTCTTCTTTTGCGCTCTTCGCGTAACCTTCGCGCCCTCTGCGTTCAAAAAATCCCCGGTTCCCGGTATTTTGATCGAACTACGATGGCATCACGACGAGCAGGATATTTCAATACTGCCGGCCCATTCCGGCGGAAAAGCCGCATAAGCCTCCATGCCCGCCACACCAGTAAATGGGGTTTGTAGCAAAGAAAGCAAGCGCTCAACCTCAGAAAAGTCCTTCAGCTTGGCTTTTTGAATCGCCTGCTCACCCAAATGGTTGCGCAGCACATACACCGGGTTAGATTTTTGCATCAAATCAGCCATCAGCCGCCTATCTAAGTTCGCAAGCCGCTCTGAATAGCCTGGCAACCAGGCATCCCAGGACTGGCGATCCAGGAATAAATCGCGCACGCTCTCCCAGTCGTTACTCTCCACGCTACTGGTCATGCGGCTCCAGAAGATGGTGTAGTCCACCTTGTTTTGCGCCAAGAGTTTGAGGATGCCTTCGATCAGCGCTTTGTCGCCCTCTATGCCCACGGCCAAGCCCAGTTTGTGGCGCATGCGCATCTCTAGCTGCTCGGGGAAAATGCTCTTGAAGGGCTCCAGCGCCGCCAGGGCTTCATCTTGTTCGCCCTTTTCGCTGATCAAGGGCAGCAGCGCCTGGCCCAGGCAAAACAGGTTCCAGTAGGCGATGTTGGGCTGGCGATTGTAGCTGTAGCGGCCTTGCGTGTCGCTGTGGTTGCAGATGTGGGCCGGGTCAAACACGTCGAGAAACTGGAACGGGCCGTAGTCGATGGTCAGGCCCAGAATGCTCATGTTGTCGGTGTTCATCACGCCGTGGCAAAAGCCCACGGCTTGCCACTGCGCCACCATGATGGCGGTGCGCTCGCTCACGGCTTGCAGCAGGGCGGCGTAGGGGTTGGCGGCATGCGTGCAATCGGGGTAATAGCGGGTAATGACGTAGTCGGCCAGAGCTTTCAGCTCCCCATGCAGGTTGTTGTAGGAGAAATGCTCAAAATGCCCGAAGCGGATAAAGCTGGGCGCGCAGCGGGTGACGACCGATGCTGTCTCTATCTCTTCACGCCGCACCGGTTGGTCAGAGCCGGTCACGCACAGCGCCCGCGTGGTGGGTATGCCCAGGCCGTGCATGGCCTCAGAGCATAAAAACTCGCGGATCGAGCTGCGCAGCACCGCACGGCCGTCGCCCATGCGCGAGTAGGGCGTCAGGCCCGCGCCTTTGAGCTGGATTTCCCAATTTTGGCCACTTGGGGTAGTCAGTTCGCCTAATAAAATCGCCCGTCCATCGCCCAGTTGCCCGGCCCATTGGCCAAACTGGTGCCCGCTGTACACGCTGGCCAAGGGTTGCGAGCCAGGCAGCTTGGCGTTGCCCGTTAAAGCCTGCAGTGCCTCATTTGACTGCATCCATTCGTCCGCCAAACCCAGCTCGCCTGCCATGGCACGGCTTTGGCCTACCCAGTAGGGGCTGCTGAGGGCTTGCGGATCAAGCGGGGTGAAAAATGCGGGGCCTAGCTGGCGAAAGCTGTGGGGGAGGGTTGCAAACTGCATGGCTTGATTGTCTCTTATCCGCAGCGTGGGTCTGTGGCAGGGGTCTTCGGTTTTCATTTTGCTGCAATGGCCACCATGCCAGCCATCCAACGGAATACTGGCACTATGTATTTTGTAGCTTCTCTCGTTGTATTTTATGGGTCTGCGGCCCGATTGGCATGTTACAAAGGCACTATCAGGGCGACGCTTTTATTCGTTTTGTACTTGATTGGGTCGATGTCGCCTGTTCGGTTTGTACTTGATTGGGTCGATGCTGCTACTTCGTTTTGTACTTGATCGGGTCGATGTCGCCCGGTCGTTTTGTACGTGATCAGGCCGACGGCGCTACTTCAGCTCCGCGGCTGTCCCCCGCGTTGGCCTAGCCCATCTTTGTCACTTTTAAGCCCCTGTTTGTCCCCACCCTCTGGGAACCCGCATAAACAGTGGGGTTGATCAAAAAATTCTCTGTTGTGCCATAATATTTAAATAGTCGAGATTTCCCCTCTGGTTTTGCGTCTACTATGTAGATATGTTTATCAGGCGCACCATCACCAACAACAAAAAGACTGAGCAGGCCTACTACACCTATAGGCTGGTGCAGGGCGTGCGCATTGGCGCTGTGGTCAAACAAAGCACCTTGCTCAA
>JANMTF010000342.1:0-13022 GCA_031390175.1 Polaromonas sp. | reverse complement strand
ACGAGTCAGCGCCGCAGCGCGACGAGTTCCACCGTCAGGTTTGTCAAAGACTTAATCCCACCCTTGTTACCCAAAACTGCTTTGGTTCTGGCCATGGGGTGCTCCGTTGTTGTGATGCACGGAGTTTACCATAAAAATTCGTTAAACTAGCAGTATTGGGTCAGGTCTTGTAATGAAACATCTAGCCCGTTCAAAACTTAGGGCGATCAACGGGTGGAGCGGTTTCAACTTTATCGATTCATCCAAGTCAGTATGACCGGCTGCGTTGGTTTGAGCGATCACGAGGGTCAAGTCTCCCGTTTCTCATTTCTACGTAATCAGTTTTCGACTAATGCGCAAGCATCTGGCCAATCCATCTTGACTGAACGCAGTCAAAAATCGGGGTTAGATGAAGTTAAACCTGATACCCAACGCATCTTCGTTGGCATGTAATAGCGCAGCTAAAGACAATACCGTATATGCTACTAATTCCATAGCTGCTCCCGAAATATTCTATTGGGCTACAGCCCGATTGATCTCTAAAAAATAGTCAAAAAATAGATCGATTGGCAACCAAAACTCAATTTCAAGACCGCCAGAGCATCAGCCCATTGAATCGCATTTCCAGGCCCCACAGAAATCCCAAACGTCTAGTGGTGAGCAGACTCTTGCAGCAACAGCGCTGTAAACCCCGCTTGGCTAAAGTGGTGGTCAGCGGCCAAAGCGTGTGTGATGCCTCGCTTACGCATCAGCTCAAAACTGGCGCAGTCGCACAGGCTCTAATCTTTGTCTTGGTGCTGCGCAAACAAGGCAATGGCTTTGTCCCGCAGGGTGGCGGTGATGGGTGCGGTTTCAATCGACAGGTCGTGCAGTAAGGTGTGGATGATGGCGCTGCCCACAGCGCGGTTAGCTGCCTTGGAAAACGCCGCACCCACCTCAAACACCACGGCCTCGGTGGTCAGTAGCTGGCGGCGCTCACGCTGGATTTGGCTTTGCAGCGCAACCGCTTGCGCATGCTAGCTGTCTTTGGGTGAGAACAGGGCAATCAAAAAGCCCGTATCTAAAAACCACATCAGCGCAGCACCTGTTCAAAGTTGACCGAGTAGTCGGCAGGTGCGTCAAAGCGCATGCTGGAGGCCAGCTCCCACAGGCTAGGCACAGCCGTATTGGCAGCCTGCGCAGGCCACACAATCACCTCCACCTCTTCGCCAGGCACCAAGCGCGCATCTACAAGATGCACGGCATGGTGCGCATCGACCCGGATTCGTTCGGTAATCACAGCATTCATGGCATTCCTTTGCAGCGCAGCGCGCTAGTAAACGCCATTGTAGGTGCAGCGTGTAGTTGGTGCAGGTTGGATGGGTTGCATTGTCTGTTTACCCTATGCTGCTAGTCGCTATTTATTCAGTAGCTGCTCCCGCGATATTCTATTGGTCTGCAGCCCCATAGACACCTCAAAAACAGCTCCCGCACGGTCGTATTAGCAGTTAGAAGCCGATTTTCGAGTCTCCTGCGCCCTCGGAAGCCTCAAAATTGACCATTTTCAGCCATTTTCAAGATGCAAATCCGCCTGTAGCCCAATGGAATATCGCGAGAGCAGCTACGCAATACATAGCATTTATTTTCAATGAGGAGGCTACTACAGTAGCACCACCGAGTCCAGCCAGCCCCTCTACGGCCCCAGCTACAGCGCCACCCAAGGCCAGGCCACCGAGACCTACAGCTACGACGCGCTGAACCGCCTCAGCACCGTCACCCGAGACGGCACGCTGGTAGACACCCGCGTCTACGACGGCGCAGACCGGGTCATCCAAACCGGCCCCGCAGGCACCCTGGCCCAAGGCTACGTCAACGCCCTGTACGGCACCAACGCCGCAGGCAGCGCCAACCCCGGCAATGGCTCAGAGACCCGCGTCAACCGCTTTGACGACAACGGCCGCTTGCTCACCCAAGTCGTCCACAGCGCAGACAACACCCTGAGAAACGTCATCAACTACCAAGGCGGCTACGACGGCGCAGGCAACTTAGTCGCCTACACCCTGGAGAACTACGAGTCCAGCCGGTACAACCAAGAGGTAGGGTCACAACAGAGGTAGGGTCATGCAACAGGGGTAGGGTCACCCATTAGCCCCCTTTGTCAACCGGGACGTGTAAAAAACTGCGTCCCGCTCCCCGCATTCTTCTAATCAACCGTCTTTCTTCGTCCTTGGCACGCTACGCACTTTGGTTCTCGATATCTGGTTGCGTCATATGCGCACCAGTCACCCATCAGGATCAAGGCCTGAGCCGATAGCCAGGGTGTTGCCACTCGCGCTATCAGCATCTGCCCCTGGCTGCGTTTGCAGCCCCAGAAAACCCTCTGTTCCCCAGCACCTCCAATAGCGGCGAGCCCGTGGGCCCGCACAGGTCTATGGCTACAGTTTGCACTGCTCCAACCCCTTGATGGCTGGTGCTGCGGGCGCACATGAAATCATGGACGTAAAAAAACAGTGAAATGGGTGGGGTAGCGTAGGCGCGTGCAATCAGGTCTAGTGGTTGTGCCAACCCTTTAGCCGCACTGCGCCTGGCTACCCCCTAAAACTGTATGTGTTCACTTCGAATGCACCGCGCCCGGCCCAAAGGCACGCTGCACATCAAAGGCCACGCCATTGCGCATGACGTGAAAGCACGAGCGCGCCAGCTTGTGGGCCACCGCCTTGATGGCCACCACGTTGAGGGTTTTGGCACATTTCTTTTGGTAAAAACGTTTGATCGTCTCGTCATGCTGCACGGCAAAGTGCGCCGCCTCAATAAAGGCCCAGGCCAGATGCTTGTTGCCGCACTTGGTGTTGCCCACGCCTTTGCTCTTGCCATTGGATTCACGTTTGCTATTGACCATGCGGGCGTAGGAGGCAAAGTTGCCTGCATCGGCAAAGCGTGTGATATCGCCCGTCTCCAGTGCAATGGTCAAGGCCAACACCTTGCCAATGCCGCTGACACTGAGCAAAAGCTGATAGTCCTCACGCAACTTGGCGCGTTGCAGTATCTCTTTCTCCAGCCCATCGACCTGCGCGTCGGCGCATCCCATGAGTGCCAAGTTAGCTTTCAGAGCGATCTTTTGCTCGGGCAGCAGCTCCAGGGCATCGACTGCCTGCTCGTCCCACTTCTTGAGTTGCTTGCCGCTGGTCTGCGCGCCCAGATTGCGCGCCAGCAGGTTTTGCATACTCAGAATGTGGGTGGTACGAGTGCGCACCATCTGGCCGCGTTTGCGCAGCAGATCGCGTACGGCGCGCTGCTCGCGCGGGTAGATGTAGCCGGTGGGCAAAATGCCCAGGCGCAGCAGATGCGCCAGGTGGCGTGCATCGTCAAAATCACCGCTGTGCTTCAAACCATCGTATTGCTTGACCGCAGCGGTGTTGACCAGATGCACTACAAAGCCCGCCGCTTGTAGGCCATCGACCAGCCAGTACCAGTTAAAGGTCGATTCCACGGCCACGCCCTTTATGGGTGCTGCGCAGCTTTGCAGCGCTTGCACGATGCGCTCCAGTGAGTTGGGCAGACGCTTTTGATAGATCACCCGGTCAGTTTCGTCCAGCACCAGCACCACGCTGTTGTTGGAGTGTAGGTCGATGCCTGCATAAAGTTCCATCTCGCTCTCCTTGGGTTAAAGTCGGGCGCAGATTGTGCTACCTATGCGCTACGACCGTCGGCACCTCATAAGGATGCCAAGGGCTAGATGTTTATCAGGTCTTGAAATACAACATCGCAGGTATCCGGCAAACGTATCTTGAGGATGGTTTTGATCTTGACAACGCATCCAAGTGTACAAAGCGTGCTGTATTGGTTTGTACTCAAACAGCCTACTCACTCTATAAAACATAGCGCTCCGTCCAAGCAGGTCAATGGGGTATACAGGGTAGCGGCACTAAATGGACGTGCTGTAGGTAACTGGGCCACTATCTTGCCGTAAGCCTGCCCGGCAGACCACGGTCGTCACACCAGTCACTACTCATTTCATAGCTGCTCCCGCATTATTCTAGATGGCTACAGCGCGATAAGTATCTAAAAATCGGCACCCAAACCGGCAAATTCGCGGTTCCAACCGGTTTTCAAGCTTTCGGAAGGATTCGCCGCGCTCTAAAACTGCGATGCTGAGTAGTTACTAAAATTCTGCAGCTCTGTACGTGTTTGGCTTGCACATAGCGCAACGTAGGCTACCTGGCTGGAAGCATCCGTGGGCCAAGCGCCATGGAGGCATGATTGTTCCAGGTTAAAACAAGCCAATGCTAAACTTTTAGCGCCCACATTCGAGGCGGCACCCTTCAGCGCATGGGCGGCGAGCGACAATTCAGCACTGTCCCAGGTGTGCAGGGCCTGTTGAATGTCTTGCACTCTCTGTGGCGCATCGGCGATGAATAGTGAGATGATTTCGCGCGTCATCGTCAGCGCCTCATTGTCAAATTCCTTGAACTGTGCCAATCGGCTCCAATCTACCAGGTCGCTGGCAGTGGTTAAAAGGCTTTGATTGTCCGCAAGGGCGGAAGGCGTGTTCTGTGACTGTGTACCCCAATCCTGCGCCACTGCGTACTGCAAGAGCACATCAGCCATCTCGTCAATGCGTATCGGTTTAGGCAGAAAGCCCAGCATACCCGCATCTTGGCAGCGTTGCCGGTCTTCCTCCATCACCGACGCGGTCAATGCAATGATGGGAGGTGCCAATACGCCATGGCTGGACAAAATGAGCCTTGATGCAGCATACCCATCCATGATGGGCATATTGGCGTCCATCAGCACGGCGGCGAAAGGTTTAGCCGCAGAAGACGTTTGCAGGGATTGATCGATCAAATCTACCGCTTCGCGGCCATTGCGTGCGCTGGCAGTCTCGTACCCCAGCCTTGCCAGCATGGCCAAGGCAACCTTCAGGTTCACCGCATTGTCGTCAGCCACCAAGATACGAAGATTTTTCTTCACCACGGCGCTCTTCGTTTCAGCTTGCTCCTGTGCAGGCTGCTGGCTGTTATGCCGAATGAGGGCGTCAAACAGTTGCGATTGTCGGTAGGGTTTCAGCAGTACTGCGTCAAACACTTTAGCAATTTCTGCAGTGGGGGCCGTGCCCGAGGTGAGCAGCACGACAAAAGCATCCGGTTGGGTCAAGCGCAAGGTCTTGGTGAACTCATAGCCATCCATATCTGGCATGTGCATATCGGCTATCACCATGTCTACCTTGCCGGTGGCCAGCCACTCAAGTGCTGGCTGTGCTCGCTCGAATTGAACGCTTTGCATGCCCCAGCGGGTGACTTGCTTGTTCAATATGCGCAGGTTCAGGGCGGTATCGTCCATCAGCAATACACGTTTTCCATTCAGACTGTCCAATCTGAAAGACGATGAATCGGAAGGCTCTACGGAGTCTGCATAGGCCAGTTGCGCTGTGAACCAAAATGTAGAACCCTGTCCAGGGGCAGACTCTAGCCCTACATTTCCACCCATGATTTCTGCCAAGCGTTTGCAAATAGCCAGGCCCAGCCCTGTGCCGCCGTAGCGGCGGGCGGTCGATGCATCCACCTGGGTAAACGACTGGAACAAGGCGGATTGGCGCTCCAGGCGAATCCCTATGCCGGTGTCTTTCACACGGAACTCGATTTTTGCGGGTTGATTGCCTTCAAACTCGCGCAGCAAATTAACCGACACCACGATCTGGCCCTGGTCGGTGAACTTGATTGCGTTGTTGATAAAGTTCAACAGCACTTGGCGCAAGCGTGTCACATCACCGCGCACCCAAGGGGGCACATCATCGGCGATATCTACCACCAGTTTGAGTTTTTTCTCTCTCGCGCGCGTTGACGCCATATCGCAGGCTTCTTCTACCGTGGCTCGTAGATTAAGTGCCTCGTTTTCTAAATCCAGCTTGCCAGATTCAATTTTGGAGAAATCCAATACATCGTTGATCACCCCAAGCAGTTGGTCACTTGAAACGCGCATGGTGTGCAAAAAATCGCGCTGCTCGGTATTCAGCGGCGTATCGGCCAGCAGGCTGGTCATGCCCACCACGCCGTTCAGGGGTGTGCGAATCTCGTGGCTCATGGTGGCCAAAAAAGAGGCTTTGGCCCTGGCGGCGGCCAGCGCATCTTCGCGCGAGGCTTCCAGTTCACGCGTGCGCAGGTCTACGCGCTCTTCCAGGTGTTCGTTGGCATCGCGCAAGGCCAGGGCCTGCTGCTCATTCTCAGAGCGTTTGGACTGAATCTCCAGTGCACTATTGTGCATTGCCACAGACAGCGTTCTGATCTCTGCAATTTTGGCTTTACTTTGTACTTTGGGTATCTGGCCTTGACCCAGGTCGGCCGCAGCCTGGGTAAGGCGGGCGAAGCGGCGGCTTAGGCTGTAGGCAAACAGGGTAGCTGCCAGCGCACCTAGCAACAGCACACCTATAGTCACATACACAGATTGCTGGATCGACGTGCGGGTTTCGCCGGCAAAGTCGCTGTCAGGCGCGGCAATGATCATGGTCCATTGCAGACCTTGGGACTGGCCAAAAGGCCGCATGGCGGCAATGAGCTTCTCGCCTTGGGCGGTGTTGAGGTACTGCTGTAGCTCTAGAGGCTCGTTAGCGGGCTTGGTCTTTTGATGTGCCTGTAAATCCTGCACTGCTTCGTAGGCTTGGCGCATGATGGGGTTTGCACTTTCGCCTGGTTTGAGCCTTTGCAGCTTTCCAGATTGGTTTTTAAACAAATCCTCAGGCGTGGAGGTGGCCACCAAATAGCCTTGCTCGTCGATCAGCATCGCTACCCCATGCTCGCTGATTTTTTGGGCTTGCAGCCTTTCAGTCAGTGATTTGAGGAAAAGGTCTGCACCCACGACACCGACTGTGACGCCGTCTTGGTCGACGATGGGCTGGGCCAAAGTGATGAGCAGTTGGCCAGAGGAGGCTGACGGGTAGACGGTAGTGAAAGTACGCGCTTTTTTAGCCAATGCGCTTTGGTACCAAGGGCGTTTGCGCGGGTCGAAGGCTAGCGTTTCAGGTGGCAGTTCTTCACTGCGGTCCAACGCTTGCAGGGCGGAATAGTAGCGCCTGCTGGTAGCGTCGGCTGGTTTGGCATGCACTTTGGCGCGTTGTTGGCTGGCTCCCACCAGCTGCTGCACACCAAAAAAAGCGCCGTGAGCATTGCCAAAATACAAAAAAGACACATCGGGCAGCATGCGCGTAAGCGGGAAGGCCAAAGACTCAAATGCCTCTGGGGCTGCCATCAAATTTTGGACACTGAGAGTTTGCTCCGCCGTGGGCTCTGGTCGCAACAAGCCGTTGAGCAAGGAGTGTGCTTGCAGTAAGTGGTTTTCGGTGTCCAGTTGGACCCGGTAGGCGACGTCATTGATAATTTTATTTGACAGTTTGTCCACGTTTTGCAGGGTGCTGCTGTACATCAGGCCTCCCACCAAACCCGCTGGCAGAAGTGCAAAAATCAACAAACTGGAAACCAGGATACTGCGCAATCGCCAAGCGGCAGGGCTTTTTATGGAGGCGGAGCTTGGCAGTTGGGAAGGCATAGGGTGAGCTGGATGGTATCAAATACAGGTCAAAAAAACCATTGTCATTTTATTGCGGGCTGGCCAACGGAGTTGTCCTGATAAACGGCTCTTTCATGAGATAAATAGCACACTATTGTGCCAAGGGCATGCGCGGCCAGAACGATCTGTCGTGGTGTGGACTGCCGGCACCAGCAGGTCCGGACGCGGCTGGTTAAGCGTATCCACGAATATATGGGAACATCCTTGCGCGGAAAATTGGCCAGGCAGGACTTGCTTACACAGGCACCAAGCCACAGCCGTTTACAGCCCAGCTGTGCAAAGAGATCGAAAAATGCAGCGGATCACCAAATTGGCCGCGGGATAGAAAACCACTAAAACTGGACTGTTCGTCGGCTCTGTTGAGATGCAGCACTATATGAAGTTTGCCGTACTAAATCCCCGCCACTTAAATAGTGCGCGGCTGCAAACAGTAGGCCACATAGCCAGCGCGCTCATACGCGTGCACGACATGGGTGTTAACGTCAATCACGGCCAATACCAGTTGCTCCAAGTGGCCTTTAACCCTTTCTAATATTGCGCAAGCAGCTACTAAATCCGCAGCGATGCCAGGTGCTAAAAACTTCAACGTGAGTGAAGAATCAGCCTGCAGCCGTGTAGATTTTCTGTACCGGCCCCTTGTTTGAAACCAAAGAGCAGGCCGCTCTAAACTTTGCGATGGCGACTACCACGCTGGATAACGTACCCCATGCAGTGGCGGCCGAAGTACGGGGTGCGAATGGGCCTGTAGGTGAACATGCTTTAAAACGATAATCATGCTCTAGATCAATAGCGTGTTGCGAGAGCAGCTCTTAACAATAGAGCTATGTTTTTTTGTAACATCCATTGCGTCAGTCTGAATGTGGGGCTCAGCCAGACTTGCTTAAGTTGGGGTGACACGCTAGGATTAGCCAACTTGGCCTTGCACGGGTAGACTTGTGCGGCCATCACCCCTCGCTGGAGCCTGTATGCCGCAACTTATCGCCTTGATAGACGATGTTGAAATCTACCGTACCTACCTCACCAGAGAGCGCACCAGCTTGGGCCGCAAGCCGCATAACCATATCGTGTTGACGGACTTGGCCGTCAGTGGCGAGCATTGCCTGTTTGAGCTGAAAGGGCTGGGCGTGGAGGTGCATGACCTGGGTAGCACCAATGGCACTTATATCAATGGCAAGATGGTTGATCACCACCTGTTGAAAGAGGGTGATGTGATCGCCATCGGCAAGTTCAAGATCCATTACCACAGTGCCAACGAGCTGACCGATGAAGGCCAAACGACAGCCATGGCGCTCGAGACTGGTGTGTACCATGCCTCTACCGGCGCGCTGCAGGCCTCGTTTAAAGTGTTGACCGGTTCGTCTGCCGGGCTGGAGCTGCCGGTTGTCAAAGCGGTGTCTACTTTTGGCAAACGGGGTGTCGCCATGGTCGCTATCGCCCATCGCCGCCAAGGCTACTACATCTCTTGCATGGAGGCGATACAGGTGCCCACCCTCAACGGCCATCCCATCTCGGACGATCCCGTTTTGCTGTCTGACTATGATGTAGTGGAACTGGCAGGTAGTACGCTGGAGTTCTCTCTCAAAATGTAGCGTGTTACCCAAGGCGCTACGGTGTATAGGTTTCAAGCGGTCAGTTTATTTGAAAAAGCTCTTGAGCTTGTCTGTCCAGGTCTCTTCATTGGGCGAGTGCTTGGCACCGCCTTTGCGGATCGACTCGTCAAAGTCTTTGAGCAGCTTGCGTTGATGCTCGGTCAGTTTGACGGGTGTTTCTATGGCAATGTGGCAGTACAAATCGCCCGGGTAGCTGGAACGCACACCCTTGATGCCTTTGCCGCGCAGGCGGAAGGTTTTGCCGTGCTGGGTGCCGTCGGGAATGTCGATGCCCGCTTTGCCTGCCAGGGTGGGCACTTCGATCTCTCCGCCCAAGGCTGCAGTGGGGAAGCTGACCGGCACTTGGCAGTGCAGGTCGTCGCCGTCGCGCTCAAAAATATCGTGCTTCTTCAGGCGAATCTCAATGTACAGGTCGCCCGCTGGTCCGCCGTTGGTGCCTGGCTCGCCGTTGCCTGCGCTGCGGATGCGCATGCCGTCGTCGATACCGGCTGGGATTTTGACTTCCAGGGTTTTGTTGTTCTTGGTTTTGCCCACGCCGTGGCAGGCCACGCAGGGCTCGGGGATGAGTTTGCCGGTGCCTTTGCAGGTAGGGCAGGTTTGCTGCACGCTAAAGAAGCCTTGGCGCATCTGCACCTGGCCGTGGCCCGCGCACGTTGTGCAGGTAATCGCCTTGGTGCCTGGCTTGGCACCGTTGCCTTTGCAGGTGGTGCACTCGTCCCAGCTGGGGATGCGGATTTGCGCTTCTTTGCCTTCGGCCGCTTCTTCCAGCGTCACTTCCATGGCGTAGCTCAGGTCGCCGCCACGGTAGACCTGACGGCCTCCGCCTTGCTGGCGGCCTCGGCCTCCAAAAGCTTCGCCAAAAATGTCACCAAACGCCTCTGCAAAACCGCCAAAACCCTCTGCGCCATGGGCTCCACCGCCACGGTTCGGGTCTACACCCGCGTGGCCATACTGGTCGTAGGCGGCGCGTTTGTTGCCGTCAGACAGCATCTCGTAGGCTTCCTTGGCCTCTTTGAACTTCACCTCCGCAGCGGCAGCCGGGTCACCCTGATTGCGGTCAGGGTGGTGCTTCATCGCCATCTTGCGATAGGCTTTTTTGATCTCTTCGTCAGAGGCGTTTTTGGGAACACCCAGCGTTTCGTAATAGTCGCGTTTGGCCATAATTTTTTTGAAGTTCAGTTAGCGCAAACGCCGCGATGAAGATCTGGGCAGACCATTCATGCGCGGCGCGTAGGTTTTTGCAGTGCTGAAGGGCTTAGCCCTTTTTCACTTCCTTGACTTCTGCGTCGACCACATTGTCGTCTTGCGCCTTGGCTTTGGCCGCAGCTTCAGCGTCGGGTGCACCCCCAGCCGCACCCCCTGCTGCGCCCGTAGCAGCAGCGTTAGCAGCTTGCGAGGCTTGCATGTCGGCGTACATTTTTTCGCCCAGCTTTTGCGCGGAGATTTCCAACGCTGCTTGCTTTTGCACAATAGCGTCTTTGTCTTCGCCTTTGATGGCTTCTTCCAGGTCTTTCAAACCAGCTTCGATCTTTTCTTTTTCAGCCGCTTCCAGCTTCTCGCCGTACTCGGTCATGCTCTTGCGGGTAGAGTGCACCAGCGCATCGGCGGTGTTGCGTGCCTGGATAAGTTCGAGCTTTTTCTTGTCGTCGGCGGCGTTCAGCTCAGCGTCTTTGACCATTTTCTGGATTTCGTCTTCCGACAGACCAGAGTTGGCTTTGATGGTGATTTTGTTTTCTTTGCCGGTGCCTTTGTCTTTCGCGCCTACGTGCAAGATGCCGTTGGCATCGATGTCAAACGACACTTCAATTTGCGGCGTGCCGCGCGATGCGGGTGGAATGCCTTCCAGGTTGAACTCGCCCAGTGACTTGTTGCCGCTGGCCATCTCGCGCTCGCCCTGGTAGACCTTGATGGTCACAGCAGGCTGGTTGTCGTCAGCGGTAGAGAAGGTTTGTGCAAACTTGGTAGGGATGGTGGTGTTCTTGGTGATCATCTTGGTCATCACGCCGCCCAGGGTTTCGATACCCAAGCTCAGAGGCGTAACGTCGAGCAGCAGCACGTCTTTGCGGTCACCGGAGAGCACTTGGCCCTGGATCGCCGCTCCAACAGCCACGGCTTCGTCAGGGTTCACGTCTTTGCGGGCTTCTTTGCCAAAGAACTCTTTGACCTTTTCCTGCACTTTAGGCATGCGGGTCATGCCGCCGACCAAGATCACGTCGTGGATGTCACCCACGCTCACACCCGCATCTTTGATCGCAGTGCGGCACGGCGCAATCGTGCGCTCGATCAGCTCTTCAACCAGGCTTTCCAGCTTGGCGCGCGTCATTTTGATGCTGAGGTGCTTAGGGCCCGACGCATCGGCTGTGATGTAGGGCAGGTTGATGTCGGTGGCTGCCGAGCTGGACAGCTCGATCTTGGCTTTCTCTGCCGCTTCTTTCAGGCGCTGCAAGGCCAGCACGTCTTTGCCCAAATCCACGCCTTGCTCTTTCTTGAACTCGGCAATGATGAACTCGATGATGCGTTGGTCAAAGTCTTCGCCACCCAGGAAGGTGTCGCCGTTGGTGGAGAGCACTTCAAACTGCTTCTCGCCGTCGACGTCGGCGATCTCGATGATCGACACGTCAAAGGTGCCGCCGCCCAGGTCGTACACCGCAATTTTGCGGTCGCCTTTTTCGTTTTTGTCCAGGCCGAAGGCCAGGGCTGCAGCGGTGGGTTCGTTGATGATGCGCTTGACATCCAAACCGGCAATACGGCCAGCGTCTTTGGTGGCTTGGCGCTGGGCGTCGTTGAAGTACGCGGGCACGGTAATCACGGCCTCGGTGACGGCTTCGCCCAGGTAGTCTTCGGCGGTTTTCTTCATCTTGCGCAGGATGTCAGCCGACACTTGCTGGGCCGACATTTTCTTGCCGCGCACTTCTACCCACGCATCGCCATTGTCGGCCGCTACGATGGAGTAGGGCATCAGGGCGATGTCTTTTTGGACTTCTTTTTCGGTGAACTTACGCCCGATCAGGCGCTTGATAGCGTACAGCGTGTTCTTGGGGTTGGTCACCGCCTGGCGCTTGGCGGATGCGCCGACCAGCACTTCGCCGTCTTCCTGGTAAGCCACGATAGACGGCGTGGTACGCGCGCCTTCTGAGTTTTCGATGACTTTGGTGACGTTGCCTTCCATGATGGAAACGCAACTGTTGGTGGTGCCTAGGTCAATGCCGATAATTCTGCCCATGATTTACTCCTGTGGATTTCTGAAAAGGTTAGATGTTGGTTACGTGTGGATAACTTTGTGGTTTTCAAGGGGTTTTTAAGAGTTTTTGAACGCAGAGGGCGCAAAGGTTTCGCAGAGGGCGCAAAAGAAGACAAGGAAAATACAAAATTGAAAACCAAAACGTAAAAAGTATTGGTTTTATAATTTTTCTATTTTCTTTTTTTTGTATTCTTTTCTCCCTCTTTTCTGCGCTCTCTGCGAAACCTTCGCGCCCTCTGCGTTCAAAAAATGTCTCAAAAAATCTATAAAAACTACTTGGGTGCCGAAACGGTCACCAGCGCAGGCCGCAACACGCGATCCGCTATGGTGTAGCCCTTTTGCAGCACGCTCACAATGGTGTTGGCTTCTTGCTCTGAGGGCACCATGGCAATGGCCTGGTGCTTGTGGGCATCAAACTTTTCGCCGGCCGGTGGGTCAACAGCGATCACCTTGTTGCGCTCCAAAGCGCTGGTGAGCTGGCGCAAGGTCGCCTCAGCCCCTTCGCGGATTTGCTCGATGGTGGCATCTTTGATCGCCAGACCGGCAATTAAAGAGTCGGCCACGGGCAGCAGGCTTTCGGCAAAACTCTCTACGCCAAATTTTCGGGCTTTGGAGACTTCGTCCTCGGCGCGGCGGCGGGCATTTTGCACTTC
>JANMTF010000192.1:0-19095 GCA_031390175.1 Polaromonas sp. | reverse complement strand
GGCCAAACAACAGGCTACCTGCTCACCCTCAACTCGGTGCGCATTGGCGACGTAGAAGTGCAAAACGTAGAAGCCATCGTCGCCCAACAATCCATGCCGTATGTGCTCTTGGGCAACAGCTTTTTAACCCGCTTTTCGATGCGAAGGGACAATGACCAGATGGTGCTGGAGAGGCGGTTTTAGGTATGTTTTACGTAATTTGCTCTTGTTTTTGACAAAAAGGTAGTCCCGCAGTACACTCGAGACTACTTTTCAATGACGTTTCACATTATGACTACTGCAACTGCACCCATGTCGCTCAAACTGCGACCTTCATCGCGTGAGCGTTTGAATGCGCTTGCCAGCCTCAAGCAGCGTCCAGCGCATGCATTGGCTCGCGAGGCGGTAGAAGCCTACATTGAAGCACAAGAGCAGCAAGATCGCCGTAACCGTGAATCACTGGCCGCTTGGAATCATTACCTAGAAACGGGTTTGCATGCGACGGGTGATGAAGTCACGGCATGGATTGAATCATGGGGAACAAGCAATGAATTACCGGCACCCAAATGCCACGTTTGATATTTTCCCAAGATTCGATAATCGATTTACAACGCCTGTACGAATTTTTAGCCACTAAAAATGCTGCTGCCAGCGACCGCGCCAGACAGAAAATCTTAGCTGATCTAAAAGCTTTGCCGCATTTTCCGGAAGCACACCGCCCCGTACAGGGCATGGCGCACCAAAGAGAACTGGTCATCAAATTTGGTTCTTACGGCTATATAGCGCGCTACCACCATGAACGTGGCGCAGACGTTGTTGTATTGCGGATATGGCATCAGCGTGAAGACATATCCGGTTAATTTTGCTATATTTTTAATAGCACCTCAGGCAACAAATACGCTGGCTATAGTCGTATTTGACCTGCATTTTTAAGCTGTCTTAGAGCGTATTCTGCAAAGCTCCACCCTTTGCCGGGCAACAGCTTTTTAACCCGCTTTTCGATGCGGCGGGACAATGATCAGATGGTGCTGGAGAGGCGGTTTTAAAAAACTAGCCTTTTTTGCTGCCGAACACCAGCAGCAAACCACCCACCACAATAGCCCCCACCCCCGCCCAAACGGGGATGTTGACCGTTTTCTTTTCCTGAACCGACAACTCAATGGGCCCGAGCTTCAGGCCGGTGCTTTCCTTGGTGTAACTGAAACTACCGTAGAGCAGCCCGAAGACGCCGCCTGCAATCAGCACAATGGCCGTGAGTTTGATGGCATTCATGTGTTTCTCCAAGTTAGAGGTGTCGAAACAATTATGCGCCTTTCCTTTCAATGTTCAAGCTTCTTCTGCCAAAACATCGCCCTGCCCATTTCCGGGTCTAGCTGGTAGCCTGCAAAGCCGTTGGCCACATACGCCGCTTGCGCGAGTGTGTTGCCTTCCAGGACTTCCAGGGTGAGTTTGCAGCAGCCCAAAGATTTTGCGATCTCTTCGGCTTTTTTGAGGAGTTGGCTGCTGATGCCTTGGCCTCGGTACTCCGCCAAAACGACGACGTCGTGAATATTCAACAACGGTTTGCAGGCGAAGGTGGAGAAACCTTCGATGGAGTTGATCAAACCTGCAGGTTTGCCGTCTACAAAGGCTAAAACAACGTGGATGGTCGGGCGTTTCGCCATTTCGCCGACCAAGTTGGCTTGGGTGAAATCGGATAACGTTTCGCCGCCGCCCATGGGGTCTTGGGCGTATGCGTTGAGCAGATAGACGACCGCGCTGCCGTGTGCTGGGTTGTTCAAATCGGCGAGCTGTATCGTTATCATGTTCAAAATATTGAGTTTATATTTTTTTATAGCGTGGTCATAAACCACATACTATCCGATAGACCCGCGCCCTCGATCTGCACCATCAACGGACACACCTGCTGGAGCTGGTTTATCACGATGGGGTGGCGGCTAGCGCCCGGCGCACGATGCTGGCGGCATCGACCTTGAAGTAGGCACGCAGCGCCGAGCGCGTGTCGCTGCGGCCAAAGCCGTCTGTCCCCAGCGTGGTGTAGCTGCGGCCAGCGGGCAGGTAGGCACGTACGCTCTCGGGCACGGCGCGCACGTAGTCGGTGGCGGCGATGATGGGGCCGCTGGTTTGGCTTAGGACTTGATGCAGCCACGGAGTTTGTGGTGAGGCGGTTTCAGCTTCGCACGCCGCCCCATCACGCGCCAGCTCGCTCCAACTGGTCACGCTGACGACATCGACCTCTATGCCCTGCGCTGTTAATTGCCCGGCCGCCTTGACTACCTCGGTGAGGATGGCTCCAGAGCCTAGCAGGGTCACTTTTTTTGATGTTTTAGGCTGATGGCCCAATGAATCATTGCGTATGCAGCTATTGAATAAATAGCAGCCACGCAGCACTCCGGCATGCGCATCGGCGGGCAAACTGGGTTGCGCGTAGTTCTCGTTCATCAGGGTGATGTAGTAGAAAACGTCTTGCTGCTGCACCAGCATCTCACGCATGCCTGCGTCCAAAATCACGGCCAGCTCGCCAGCAAAAGCCGGGTCGTAGGACTTGCAGTTGGGGATGGTGGCGGCTACCAGGTGGCTGGAACCGTCCTGGTGTTGCAGACCCTCGACGCCCAGCGTGGTGCGGCCGGAGGTGGCACCGAGCAGGAAGCCACGTGAACGCTGGTCGGCGGCCGCCCAGATCGCATCGCCCACCCGCTGAAAGCCGAACATGCTGTAGTAGATGTAGAAGGGCAGCATGGCCAGGCCGTGCACGCTGTAGCTGGTGGCGGCTGCCGTCCAGCTGGCAATGGCTCCGGCCTCGCTGATGCCTTCTTCCAAAATTTGGCCGTCCAGCGCCTCGCGGTAGCTCAGCACCGAGCCAATGTCTTCCGGTGCGTAGCGCTGGCCCAGGCTGCTGTAGATGCCGACCTGCTTGAACAGATTGGCCATACCAAAGGTGCGCGCCTCGTCGGCCACGATGGGCACGATGCGCGGGCCCAGCTGCGGGTCTTTCAGCAGCCCACCCAGCATGCGCACAAAGGCCATGGTGGTGGACATTTCTTTGCCGTCGGCTTGCAGGGCGAACTGCGCGTAAGAATTACCTTCAGACGCAGGCAGCACAAGTGCCGGCACGCTGACTAGCTGCGCCGCCGTGTGCCGTTTGGGCAGGGGGCCGCCGAGTGCTGCGCGCCGCGCGTGCAGGTACTGCATCTCGGCGCTGGTCTCTTCGGGTTTGTAATAGCTCAAGGTCTTGGCTTGCTCATCCGTCAAGGGCAGGTTGAAGCGGTTGCGGTAGGCGATCAGCTCGTCCTCGTCCAGCTTTTTCTGGCTGTGCGTGGTCATCTTGCCTTGGCCGGCCTTGCCCATGCCGTAGCCTTTTTTGGTGTGCGCCAAGATGACGGTGGGCTGGCCAGTGTGCGCGGCGGCAGCGGCGTAGGCGGCGTGGATTTTGACGATGTCGTGGCCGCCGCGTTTCAGGCGGTCGATCTGCTCGTCGGTCATGCCCTGCGCCAGCGCCGCCAGCTCGGGCGTTTGGCCGAAGAAGGTGTCGCGGTTGTAGCGGCCGTCTTTGGCGGCAAAGGTTTGCATCTGGCCGTCCACCGTGTTGGCAAACGTTTTAGCGAGAGCGCCGGTGATGTCGCGGGCAAACAGGCCGTCCCAGTCGCTGCCCCAAATCAGTTTGACCACGTTCCATCCCGCACCGCTGAACAGGCGTTCTAATTCGTCGATGATGCGGCCATTGCCGCGCACCGGGCCGTCCAGGCGCTGCAAGTTGCAGTTGACCACCCACACCAGGTTGTCCAGGCCCTCGCGCGAGGCCAGGGTGAGAGCGCTCATGCTCTCCGGTTCGTCCATCTCGCCGTCGCCAAACACACCCCACACCTTGCGCTCTTTGCAGTCGAGCAGCTGGCGGTGCGTCAGGTAGCGCATAAAGCGCGCGTGGTAGATGCTGCTGATCGGCCCCAGGCCCATCGAGCCGGTGGGGAACTGCCAAAAATCGGGCATCAGCCACGGGTGCGGGTAACTCGACAGCCCACGCGCGCCGTGCTGCGGGGCTTCGATCTCGCGGCGGTAAAAATTCAGGTCTTGCGCCGTCAATCGGCCTTCCAGAAAGGCGCGTGCATACACGCCGGGTGCGCTGTGGGGCTGAAAGAACACCAAGTCGCCGCCGTGCTGGTCGCCTGCCTTCACATCACGCGCTTTAAAGAAATGGTTGTAGCCCACCTCAAACAAATCTGCCGCGCTGGCGTAGCTGGCAATATGCCCGCCCAGCTCGCCATAGGCCGCGTTGGCCTTGGCCACCATGGCCAGCGCGTTCCAGCGCATGAGAGACCCCAGCTTTTCTTCAATCGCCAAATCACCCGGAAAGCTGGGCTGCGCGCTCACATGGATGCTGTTGACATACGGCGTAGTCAGCTCGGGCTGCCAGCCCACGCGCTGTTCGCGGGACAGCGCCACCAAACCGTCCAGAATCTGCCGCGCACGCTCGGGGCCCTGCGCGGCGACCAGGGCGGTAAAGGCATCGCGCCACTCCTGCGTTTCTTGCGGGTCGGGGTCGACCGCAGGGTCATTCAGGGCGGCTAAAAGATGGGCGGAAGTGGCAGCGTTCATAGGGCTAGATTGTAGAGAAAAGCCCGCAAAACGTCGTGCTGCAATGGCTTGCTTGAGGCCACTTAAACGGCATAAAATGCCGAAAATAGTAATTTAAAAGCACGCAAATATGAATAACCTGCTAGATGCCGTAGATCTGCGCATCCTTGATGCGTTGCAAACCGATGGCAGCTTAAGCAATGTGGAGCTGGCAAAGCGGGTCCACCTCAGCCCATCACCCTGCCTGGCGCGCGTCAAGGCGCTGGAGGCTAACGGCACCATTAGCCGCTATGTGGCGCTGGCCAGTGCAGCTGCACTGGGCTTGGGGCTGAACGTTTTCATCAACATCAGCCTGAAAACCCAAAGCAAAGCGGCCTTGGCCGAGTTTGAGCAGCGTATTGCGGAACATGACGAGGTGATGGAGTGCTACCTGATGACCGGCGACAGCGACTACCTCATCCGCGTGGCCGTAGCCGACATGGCCGCGCTGGAAAAGTTTATCCTGGAGCAGCTCTCGCCCATCCCCGGCCTGGAGAAAATCCGCTCCAGTTTTGCATTGAAGCAAGTGCGCTATAAAACCGCTTTGCCGTTGCCCAAAAAGGGTGTCATCATTTGAGCGAAGATCAATATGGAGATGAACAAAAAATGCAACCTAACAAACTAACGATCAAAAACTTCAGCGTGCGCGCGGTCAATGTCCCGATGAAACGCCCGTTGGCAACGGCCAGTGGATCGATTGGATTTGTGCCGCTCGTCTTGCTCAATCTGGAAACCGACCAAGGCATCACCGGGCGCAGCTATGTGTTTACCGTCACGCCGCTGGCACTACAACCCACAGCGAACTTGCTGCGGGAAATGCTCACAGTCGTCCAGGGCGATGGCGTGGTGCCGTTTAATTTGGAGCAAAAACTGCACAAGCGTTTTCGTTTGCTCGGGCTACAAGGTTTGGTGTATGTCGCGCTCTCTGCCATCGACATGGCGGCTTGGGATGCACTGGCGCAAGCGCAAGGATTGCCGCTGGTCAAACTACTGGGCGGCGAAGCGCGCCCGGTGAAGGCCTACAACAGTTGCGGCCTTGGATTGATGGGCAAAGACAAGGTGGCGGCGCAGGCGCTGGAGTTATTGGAGGACGGTTTTGAAGCGATGAAGGTTCGCTTGGGCTACGCCACGCTGCGCGAGGACTTGGAGGTGGTGCGCGCAGTACGCCAAGCCGTGGGCGAGGGCATCACCTTGATGTGTGACTACAACCAAGGCCTCACGCCCACCGAAGCGCTGGTGCGCTGCCGCGCGCTGGATGGCGAAGGCTTGCATTGGATCGAAGAGCCCATCCTGGCCGATGACTATGCGGGCAACGCGCTGATAGCCCGCAACACCCACACGCCGATTCAGATTGGCGAGAATTTTTGGGGCCCGCACGACATGCACAAAGCGCTCGCCGCCCAAGCTTGTGACTATGCCATGCCAGACCTCATGCGCATCGGCGGTGTGTCCGGCTGGATGCGCTCAGCGGCGCTGGCGGAATCGGCGGGCATGCCTATGTCGAGTCACTTGTTCCCGGAGGTCAGCGCCCATCTGCTGGCGGTCACTCCCACCTGTAATTGGCTCGAGTATGTCGATTGGGCCGCGCCGATATTGGCTGAGCCTTTGGCTATCAAGGATGGCTACGCCCTCATTCCCGACCGGCCAGGCAATGGCATGGTGTGGGATGAGGTGGCTGTCGGCAAATATTTGGTAGGCGCGCCATGACCCAAGACCTGTTTCGCCAAGACGCGTATGTGCAGGAATGCAGCGCCAAGATCATCGCCGTGACCGACGAAGGCGTGGTGCTGGACCGCACGGTGTTTTACCCGCTGGGCGGTGGCCAGGCAGGCGATGCAGGCTTTCTGCTGCTGCCTGACGGCACGGAAATAGCTATCTCAGACACCCGCAAGTGCAAAGATGCTGAGGGCAAGCCCACTGCGGCCATATTGCATGTATTTGCAAGCCATTTAGGCCAACAGCCCAATGGAATATTGCGGGAGCAGCTACTAAATTGTGAGCGATTGAAAGATGAAGGTGCAACCGTCACGGCCCGCATAGACTGGCAGCGTCGCCACCGCCTGATGCGTTTTCACACTGCCACGCACCTGCTGTGCCATGTGGTGCCCCAGCTCGTCAATGGCTGCTCCATCACGCCCGACGCGGCGCGTATGGACTTTGCCATGACCGACCCGCTGGACAAAGACGCGTTGAATGAAGCCTTGGCCAAGCTGGTCGATGCCGCACTGCCGGTGGCGGTAGGCTCCATCACCGATGCCGAGCTGGACGCCAACCCCGCCCTGGTCAAAAGCATGAGCGTCAGCCCGCCGCGCGGCAGCGGCGTGATTCGCACCATCCGCGTAGGTAGCGAACAATTGATCGACCTGCAACCCTGCGGCGGTACGCATGTAGCCAATACCTCCGAGATAGGCCGCGTGGTGGTTACCAAGATA
Organism: Polaromonas sp.; assembly: GCA_031390175.1. Classification (GTDB taxonomy): domain Bacteria; phylum Pseudomonadota; class Gammaproteobacteria; order Burkholderiales; family Burkholderiaceae_C; genus JAAFIP01. Next base: position 12,073 of record JANMTF010000192.1, on the reverse strand, counting down.
GAAAAGAAATCTGCCACTACCCGACGTGTAGTACTGGGCTTTGCAACCTAGCGCCAAACGCGTTTTTACAAACCCCGTATAAACTTTAATGGGCGTAGGTGCAATTTGCATGTCAGCATTGCACACCGCCTGGCTATCCACCAAGCCCGCCCATCCGGGACGGGCAGAGATGACGGAACTTCCTAGGCTGCTCACAGTCGATAACATATATGGTCAAACAATTTCGCCGCAGTATCTACAGGGCTCTATTTTTTATAGCTGCTTGCGCAACATTCCAATGGGCTAGTGCCCAAAACCTCTCTGTATCTTCGGCTAAAACAGTGGTCACCACCCCCCAGGTGCGTGCCGAGCTGTTGGCCTTTGCGCCCGATGGGGTGGAGCCAGGCAAGCAGGTGATGGTGGGCCTGCAACTCACCCATAAACCTGAGTGGCACACCTACTGGAAAAACTCTGGCGACTCGGGCCAGCCCACTGACCTGCAGTGGACGCTGCCCAGCGGCGTGACCGCAGGTGCCGTGCAATGGCCCACGCCCAAGAAAATCCCCATTGGCACCTTGGCCAACTATGGCTACGAAAACACGGTGCTTTTGCCTGTGCCGCTGGAGGTGAGCCAGCTGTTCCAACCCGGGGTGCTCAGCAGCGAGCTGGAGGTCAAACTCAAAGCTGTTTGGCTGGTGTGCCACAAAGAGTGCATTCCAGAAGAAGGCGAGTTTGCCATCAAAATTCCCGTTAAAGGCTCTACCGCCCTGAGCGCCCCTGCCTTTGCCGCCGCCAAGGCCGCCAGCCCGCGCAATGCGCCCAACCTGGAGGGTTTACACAGCAGCGCCCAGATTGCAGGTGATGCGCTGGAGTTCACGGTGCACAACTTGCCGCTCTCATTGCGCGGCAAAACACTAGACCTGTTTCCCGAAACCCCCGAGGTGCTGCACAACGCCGCAGTATCGGGCAAAGACTGGACGCAGGCCTGGAAGGGCGTGGTGTGGACCGCCAGCATGCCTCTCTCAGCGCAGCGCAGCGCCAGCCCGCGCGAGATGGCCATCGTGCTGGCCACCGCAGACGGCGCTGAGGCCGCCCGAGTAGAAGCCAAGGTAGTGGGCGAATGGCCCAAGGTAGCGGCACCCGCCACCCTATCGCCCGAGTTGGAGGCCGCCCTCAAAGCCAATGCGGCCAGCCAGCAAGCACCCGTCAACGCGCTGGGCAAGCCGCTCAATGCCAACGATGGCATGGGCCTGCTACTGGCTTTGCTACTGGCACTGATCGGCGGGCTTATCTTGAACCTGATGCCCTGCGTGTTCCCCGTACTGGCCATCAAGGTGATGGGCTTTACCCAGCAAGCGCACCTGAGCAGCCGTGCGGGGGGCGCTAGCGTGGGTGGCAAATCCACTCTGGCTGCCACTGGCGTGGCCTACACCGTGGGTGTGGTGCTGAGCTTTATGGCGCTGGGCGGCCTGATGCTGGCGCTGCGCGCAGGCGGCGAGGCGCTGGGCTGGGGGTTTCAGCTGCAGTCGCCTTGGGTGGTCGCCAGCTTGGCGGCGCTGTTTACCTTGATCGGTTTGAACCTGATGGGCGTGTTTGAGTTTGCCAATATTTTGCCTTCGGGTCTGGCCACTTTGCAGGCCAAGAACCCGCAGATCGATGCGTTTTTATCCGGCGTGCTGGCGGTGGCCATTGCCTCGCCTTGCACGGCACCGTTCATGGGCGCATCGCTGGGTTTTGCGCTCGGCCTGCCAGCTTGGCAGGCACTGGCAGTATTTGCTGCGCTGGGCATTGGCATGGCTCTGCCCTATCTTGCGGCCAGCCTGATTCCCGCAGTAGCCAACTGGTTGCCGCGCCCCGGTGCGTGGATGGATGTGTTCAAGAAAGCGATGGCGTTCCCCATGTTCGCCACCGTCGCTTGGCTGGTGTGGGTGCTGGGCCAGCAAACTGGCATTGACGGTGCGGGTGCCTTACTGCTGTTGTTGACGGGCATGAGCATGCTGGTGTGGTCGCTGTCCTTGCGGGGCCGTGCACGCGGCATACTTGCTACGTTTTCGATAGCTGCTTGCGCAGTATTTTATTGGGCTACAGGCCAATATGTTACCGAAAAACTGCCGGCAAGCGCCGCCGCATCGCCTGCCGCCAGTGGCTGGCAAGCCTGGGAACCGGGCAAGGTAGACCAGATCCTGTCCAAAGGCCAACCCGTGTTTGTAGACTTTACCGCCGCGTGGTGCGTAACCTGCCAGTTGAATAAAAAAACCACCCTCAGTCAGGCCGATGTGCTGGCAGATTTTGCCGCCAAAAAAGTGCAGTTGTTGCGCGCTGACTGGACCCGCAGCGACCCGGCCATCACCGCCGCTTTGGCCGCCCTGGGCCGACAAGGCGTGCCCGTGTACGTGCTGTACAAACCCGGCAGTGCCCCTGTGGTAATGTCGGAAATTTTGAGCGTAGGCGAGGTACGCGCCGCCATCGCTAAACTGTGAGTTCATTGTTTCAAGGAGTATCGCCATGTTCCGTCGCCATCTGGCTATTGCCACCGCCCTGCTAAGCGCTTCATTTTTCGTAGCTGCTTCCGCGCATTCTGCGGCGGTTGTGGGTCAAAAGGCCCCAGACTTTACGCTCAAAGACACCAGCGGTAAAAGCGTCAGCCTGGCCGACTTCAAAGGCAAAACTGTGGTGCTGGAATGGGTCAACCCCGGTTGCCCCTATGTGCGCAAACATTACAGCGGCGGCAATATGCAGTCCACCCAAAAAGACGCAGCAAGCAAAGGCGTCGTGTGGCTGGCCGTCAACTCCACCGAGACAGGCCACGGCGACTACCTGGCCCCTGCCGCCCTGCAAAGCTGGATGGGCGAGCAAAAAGCTGCGGCCACCCACACCCTGATGGACGAGAGCGGGAAAGCCGGCCAAGCCTACGCAGCGCGCACCACACCGCATATGTACATCGTCAACCCGCAGGGCAATCTGGTCTACGCTGGCGGCATCGACAGCATCGCCAGCGCCCGCAGTGAGGACATCAAACTGGCTACCAATTACGTCAAACAAAGCTTGGGCGAGGCGCTGGCAGGCAAACCCATCAGCAATGCCAGCACCAAGCCGTATGGCTGCTCGGTAAAGTACAAGTCGTAACCTTGCTGAACGGCTCGATTAAAATTGGCTAGACTTGCTCCACTCTCCTCCACTGTGATTACTGCATGAACGGCGCCACTTACACCCCCGAATCGTCCTTTGGGCTCGGATCGCTTTTTGCGGGCCTACAGCTCAGCAAGGCTGCGCCCGAGCCGTTTTGGCGTCAGTTGTACTTGCAGATCGCGGGCTTCATCAACTCTGGCGCAATCAAGGAAGGTGGTCATTTGCCCTCGGAGCGCGATTTGGCGCAGGCCCTGGGCGTGAGCCGAGTCACCGTCAAGCGCTGCTACGACGAGCTGCGCAACGCACAGCAACTGGCAGGCAAAGGCCGCGCGGGCAGCGTGGTGCAAGCCGTGCCCAAAGTGCAGCCCAGTTTGGGCAAGCTCAAGGGCTTTACGCAAGAGATGCAGGAGCTGGGCATGACCGCCTCGACCGAGCTGCTAGAGCGTGAGGTCATCACTGACCGCATGATGGCCTCGGTATTTGGCAGACCGTCTACCGCCCAATTTTTGCGCTTGGTGCGGGTGCGCCGCGCCGACAATGCGCCCATGACGCGCGAAGTGGCTTGGTACGACCTGACCGCCGCGCCTAGCCTGTCGCAATGGGATGCATTGGGCTCGGCCTACGGTTTTATCAAAGACGATTGCGGCGTGGTGCTGGGCCATGCCGAGCAAACCATTGAAGCGGTGATGAGCTCACCCGCCGAGGCGCAAACTTTTTCTTTCGACCAAGCCCAACCTTGTTTGCTGTTCAAACGCAAAACCTATAGCCAGCAGATGCAGCTCATCGAATACGTGGAAGGCACCTTCCGGGGTGATGCCTACGTGTACAAGCTCAAGCTGGAAGCCTGATCTCGCTGTTTATCGCCACCTGTTGGTGCAGTTACTTTCAACGGCTCGCTAGCCAAAGGACAACCGGTTTGGGGAACCCATGCAGCTTGAGTATCTTTTGCAGTGTCTGGGTATCGGGCAAAGCCCCCAGTACCCCTGCCTGCGATGCAAGGTGTGCCCCGCAGGCATTACCCCAGTGCAGCGCCTCTGCCAAGCCGCACCCAGCCAGTAATGCCGCGCAATAGCCGCTGGCAAAGGCATCGCCTGCCCCTACGCTGTCCACGGCGTGCACGGCAGGCGCCGCCGCGTGCCAGCAGCTTTGCGCTGCTGAGCGCTCGAAAGCCAAGCAGCCCATGGCGCCCAGCGTCACCACCAAGCGCTGGGCTGCTGGCCACTGCGCCCAGAATAGTTCCAAGGCTGGCGCTACAGACTGCGCACAGTCTGTAGCCAGTCCTGCCAATGGTGCAGACAAGGCCAGCAAGCCTTGGGCCTCAACTTCATTGACTATCAAGGAGTGGGTGTTGGCTCGCAAGTCCTGCGGCGGCGTTTGCCAAGGCGACGGGTTGAGCACGGTCACGATGCCGTGTGCATGCGCATACGCAAAAGCCGCCTCTACCGCTGGCAGCGAAGTTTCAAACTGGCCGTAGACCAACTGGGCCGTGCTGATGGCATTATGGGCCAGCGCCACGTGCTCCGAAGTAAGTAGCAAATTGGCCCCGGGGAACACAGCGATGGCGTTTTGCCCGTCCGCGCCAATCCAGCCTGAGCCCCAGCCCGATGCGCCCGCTAGCCGGTGCACATGCGCGGTGTCCACGCCTTCGCGCTGCAGCAACGCCAGCAGCTGCTCACCCGCTGCGTCGCTACCGCAGCCAATCAATGTGCTCACCAGCGCACCCAGCCGCTGCAGGCACACCGCCACATTCAGCCCTTTGCCGCCCGGCTCTATATGCACGCCGGTGGCTACCAAAGTTTCGCCCGGCAGTGGCAGCCTGGGCACGCTCCAGCAGCAGGCCTGCACAAAGTTGCCCAACACAAAAGCGGTAGGGCGTGCTGGCATATCTGCTTGCGTCGAACGCAGGGCCAAATTTAGTTTTATGTGCCAACGGGCTTGGGGCTAAAGCGGACCTTCATCACCGCGATAGAGCCGGTCAGCACCACCATGGCGGCGTTGGCCACAATCAGCGGCAAGTCCGCTTTGAGCACCCCATAAACCAACCACAGCATCAGGCCAAAGGTGATGATGACGTAGGTGGGTAGAGAGATAGATGTAACGTCCCGAGTTTTCCAGATGCGCCACACCTGCGGTACAAACGACGAGGTAGTAAAGCAAGTGGCGATCAAGCCCAAGAGATCTAGCTGGTTCATTCTGGCTCCGTTATGGGACATAATTATGTTGCGCATTGTAGGGCTTTTAACCGTACCACAGGTCTTGTGCTCGACAAGCGCGTTTGACAAGCCGGAGCACTCATCCGCTCTTCAATTGTCCGAGGAAAGCCTATGCCCTCACTCACATTAAGCCAGCTCACGACCACCTACGACAGCGCAGGCCAAGGCCTTGCACCATCGTGATGGTGCAAGGCCTTGGGTTTCTTGCAATGGGTGATTGGGTTGCTTTGCTGGTGTGGAGCGACCAATGCTGTTCTGCCTTAGTCACCTGACGGCCACAGTAGGGCTTCAAGAGCGCGCATCTACGTTGATCACGTTGCGGCGATGGAGGATTTGCGCTGTGAAAATTTGGTGTTGCGTACAGGGACTTTCCGAGCCGCTGCCAGCTATGCACCCTTGAGCACCATCTTCAAACCCATCGCCTAGGGGATAATGTCCCCATGCAATTTGACCATCTCCACAACCCTACTTTTTTGCAAGCCTGCTTAGGTCTTGCCACGCCCCACACCCCTGTATGGCTGATGCGCCAAGCCGGGCGCTATTTGCCGGAATATTGCGCCACACGCGCCAAGGCGGGCAGTTTCATGGGTTTGGCCACCAACCCTGACTTTGCTACCGAAGTGACCTTGCAGCCGCTGGCGCGCTACCCGCTGGACGCAGCCATTTTGTTCAGCGACATTCTCACCGTGCCCGATGCCATGGGCCTGGGCCTGTCGTTTGCCCTAGGCGAAGGGCCGCGCTTTGCCCACCCGGTGCGGGATGAGGCGGCAGTCAAAGCCCTGCAAGTGCCCGACATGCACAAGCTGCAATACGTCTTTGACGCGGTGTCATCTATTCGCAAAGCCCTCACTGAGGGCGGCAAAAGCAAGGTGCCCTTGATTGGCTTTTCCGGCAGCCCCTGGACGCTAGCCTGCTATATGGTGGAGGGCAAAGGCAGCGACGACTACCGCTTGGTCAAAACCATGATGTATTCGCGCCCCGACCTGATGCACCACATGCTGGCCATCAATGCGGACGCGGTGGCGCAGTACTTGAACGCGCAGATAGATGCCGGCGCGCAAGCCGTGATGGTATTTGACAGCTGGGGCGGCGTGCTGGCCGATGGGGCCTTCCAGGAGTTCAGCCTGGCCTACACCCGCCGCGTGTTGGAGCAGCTCAAACGCACAGACGCGCAAGGTCATAGCGTGCCGCGTATTGTGTTCACCAAAGGTGGCGCACCATGGCTGGACAAGATGAAAGACCTGCCATGCGAGGTGCTCGGCCTGGACTGGACTGTCAACTTGAGTGCCGCGCGTACTTTGCTGGGCGAAGGCGCGAATGCAAAAGCATTACAAGGTAATATCGACCCAAACGTACTGTTTGCACCACCGGCTGCTATAGAAGCCGAAGTAGGCAGGGTATTGACAGCATTTGGCGTGCCGCACCAAGGAGCGCAAAAGGGTTCTACGCATATTTTTAACTTGGGCCACGGCATCAGCCAGTACACGCCGCCTGAGCATGTGGCCACCTTGGTGGCTGCGGTGCACAAGCAGTCCAAGGCGCAGCGCAAAGCCAGTGGCTTTTAATGCAAGCGCGTTTGCGAAGCACTTGCTTTTACCCGTCGTTACCACAGAAACTCCCTCAAACACGCTTTTGGCGACAAGACTTATGCACAAAAACATTGATGCGTTGCAAAAAAAATAGTGATCTTTTATGTCGCCCGCTATCATTGCTGTAGCTTAGCTAAGTAGTTGATATATAAGGAGTTTTAATTCTGCTTTTTTTAGAGGCAATGTAGTGAAAGCCTTGATTTTCAAGGCTTTGCAGAGTGTCAGGTGGAGATATCAACAAAGTTATCCACAGATTCGTTGGACGGATGACAATAACGTGACAAATCAAGCACTTACGCTGTTTTTTGCAAGTGCATTTTAGGAATAAGGGCTAAAAGTGGAGTTTTGGACAGCCGTGGTGGTGGCCACACCAGCACACAGCGGATTAGGGCTTGCCCTTACATACCGAAGTGAGCGTGTGCTTGCACCAGGCAGCCTAGTGCGAGTGCCACTAGGTCAGCGCGAGATGCTGGGCATCGTATGGGGCGCTGCAACGGCGCCTGAAACCGAGGCTGTACTAAGTAAGGCTAAAGATGTCATTTCGGTTTTGGATGGCATAGCGCCGCTCGATGCAGCTTGGCGCGCGCTGGTGGAATTTGCTGCGCGCTACTACCAGCGCGCCATTGGCGAGGTAGCTCTGGCCGCCTTGCCCCCGCAACTGCGCGAGATAGACGGCGCACAACTGGCCCGCAGGCAAAAGCTGCAAGCCATGCGCAGCGCCAAGCTAGAGGCGACAAAGGGTACAGGGGGGCAGGGCGCAGGGGACAGTGGAGCGAGCGGGGCGGGCTGGGATGCTCAGAGCGCGGCTGATTTTGTAGCGGCCAGTGCGCAACAGTTAAATGTCATCGCCCAGTTTTTTGGTGAAGCATCGCCGCCGCCCCTGCAACCTGTAACCTCACCCCCTTGCTCCTCACCCCCTGTAGCCACGACTCCCAAACCCGCCCTGCTCTTTGGTGCCACGGGTAGCGGCAAAACCGAGGTCTACCTACGCTGCGCTGCGCGGGTGCTGGCGCAATCATGCGTAGCCCAAGTACTGGTGATGGTGCCCGAGATCAACCTTACCCCGCAGCTTGAGGCACGCTTTAGAGAGCGCTTTGAGGGCATGTACGGCGCACACGCGGTCGTAGCGATGCACAGTGGCATGACCCCCGCGCAGCGCCTTAAAAGCTGGCTGGCGGCGCACACCGGGCAAGCACGCATTGTGCTGGGCACCCGCATGGCGGTGTTTGCCTCGATGCCCAGCCTGCAACTGATCGTGGTGGACGAAGAGCACGACCCCAGCTACAAGAGCCAAGATGGTGCCAGGCATTCAGCCCGCGACCTGGCCGTGCTGCGCGCCAAACTGCAGACCGAACAAACGATTTTGGCCAGCCAAAGTGATGACCCAACGGGTGCCTCTGCCACTGCCCCTGCGCCGCTCGCCGCAGCACTTGGGCCCGCGACTTGCCGCGTGATGCTCGGCTCGGCCACGCCATCACTGGAAACCTGGCACGCCTGCGAGCAAGGCCGCTACCAGCGTTTGGACATGCCTGAGCGCGTGGGCAACGGCGCACCGGCCCAGCTGCGCATGGTCGATATGCGCCTGGCCCCCAAGAAAGCCCTGTTTGCGGCCACTTTGCTGGCTGCCATCCAGGAGCGTATTGCACGCGGCGAGCAAAGCCTGATTTTTCTCAACCGCCGTGGCTACGCCCCTGTGCTGGCCTGCGGCGCGTGTGAATGGAAGTCCGACTGCCCGCACTGCAGCGCCTACCGTGTGTTCCACAAAATCGACCGCACCCTGCGCTGCCACCACTGCGGCACCACCGACCGCGTGCCGCGCGCCTGCCCGGAGTGCGGCAATATCGACATTGCGCCCATCGGACGGGGTACTGAGAAGCTGGAGGAGCAATTAGCGCAGGCGCTGGGCATTCATCTGCCTTCGGGCGAGGTTACAGGGGACAGGATGCCAGGGGGAGAGGCGAGCGCCGCCTCCAGCCTGTCCTCCTCCAACCTGCATCCTGTTTTGCTGCGCCCAGACGGCACACCCGCCGTCATCGCCCGCATGGACGCCGACACCACCCGCCTCAAAGGCTCGCTGGAGCAACAACTGGCCCAAGTGCACAGCGGGCAGGTGGACATTCTGGTCGGCACACAAATGATCGCCAAGGGCCACGACTTTCGCCGCATCACCCTGGTGGCTGCTGTCAACCCCGACAGCGCGCTGTACAGCAGCGACTTTCGCGCCCCCGAGCGCCTTTTCAGCCTGCTCATGCAAGCCGCAGGCCGCGCCGGGCGCGACGCTGCGCTGGCGGGGGCGCAGATGTGGGTGCAAACCCACCATCCTGAACACCCGCTGTTTGCTGCACTCAAAGCGCACGACTACCCAGGCTTTGCCACGCAGCAACTTGCAGAGCGCATGCAAGCCGGCCTGCCGCCAACGAGCTACCAAGCGCTGATCCGCGCCGAGGCCCGCACACAAGAGGCCGCGCAAGCTTTTTTGCAAGCTGCTACTGAGGCCGCAGGCGATCCAGCCAACGGGGTAGTGGCGTTTGAACACGTCACCCTGTACCCCAGCGTGCCCATGACCATCCAGCGCATCGCCAATGTAGAGCGTGCCCAGATGCTGGTAGAGAGCCAGTCCCGCGCCGCGCTGCAAAAGTTCCTGTCATCCTGGCAACCCGTGCTGCGCGCCACCAAAGTGACTGGCCTGATCCGCTGGGCGATGGATGTCGATCCACTATCTATTTAATAGCTGCTACCGCAGTATTTTATTGAGCTAGAGGTTTGTATCTCTCATATATTTCGTGGTCTAAAAGTGGTATGCCTACTTATTGCATTGCGGCGGTGGGCAAGCGCAGAAAGAGTCGCGTGTGATTAAAAAATCGAAACTCTTTTGCCACTTTAAGCAGGTGACGGAAACAATTTTCACCTGAAAGCGGAGTAAACTTGTTACACGTCGATACTTAAAAATACGGTGTGTGCGAATGCGCTGTTGCCGTTTTAAACAAACTTCGTTCGCCATCATACAGCTCGTCTTTTTCAATACATTCAGGAAAAAATTCAATGAAAAGCCTTATTGCAGTAGCAGCCTTAGCCCTTAGCCTCGTCGGCTGTGCATCCGTCACGATGGGCGATGCAAAACAGGATGCCGCGCTCAAAACCTTCTCGATTGCCAAAGACAAATCGGGCGTGTACATCTATCGCAATGAATCCATGGGCGCTGCGATCAAAATGGACGTTGAAATGGACGGTAAATCCATTGGTCAGACGGCCGCCAAGACCTACCTGTACAAAGAAGTTACGCCTGGCAAGCACACCTTTGTCTCGAAGGCTGAGACCGACAGCACGATCGAGGTCGATGCCAAACCCGGAATGCTGCTGTATATCTGGCAAGAAGTGAAGATGGGCCTGATGAGCGCACGCTCTAAACTGCAAATCGTAGACCAAGCGCAGGGACAAAAGGGCGTTCTGGAAACTAACCTGGCTGAGACGAAGTAACGGATAACTCCGCATCCGCAGGAAACCAGGGCCGCAGGCGTCTACGGCGATACCTGGTTCCCGTGGGGGCACCGATGGGGCAAACACGACAATAGGCGCGTGCCCAGATGCTGGTAGAGAGCCAGTCCCGCGCCGCGCTGCAAAAATTGCTGTCCTCCTAGCAACCCGAGCTGCGCACCACCAAAGTGACCGGCCTGATCCGCTGGGCGATGGATGTAGATCCACTATCTATTTAATAGCTTTTCCCGCAATATTTAATTTGGCCAGAGGCCTAAAACGCTTAAAAACGCACCTCAAAAAGTCTTCCTCGCCCTAACTACCGCACCACCTTATTCGGGCACTTGTCTTTGGTGCAATTAGCGTACAGGCTCAGTGAATGGTCGGCAATAGTAAAGCCCTTGGCCTTGGCCACAGCGTGTTGGCGCTTTTCTATCTCGGCGTCGTAAAACTCTTCTACCCTGCCGCAGTCCAGGCACACCAAGTGGTCATGGTGCTGGCCTTCGTTGAGCTCATAGGTGGCTTTGCCAGATTCAAAATGGTTGCGCGACAAAATGCCCGCCTGCTCAAACTGGGTGAGCACCCGGTACACCGTGGCCAACCCAATGTCGGTGCGCTCTAGCAGCAGCACGCGAAACACATCTTCGGCCGTCATGTGGCGCTGCGCACCGGTTTGAAAGATCTCCATGATCTTCAGGCGCGGCAAGGTGGCCTTGAGGCCGGTATTTTTCAGTTCGTCAATATTGGACATAGATGGGAATCAAGAGCCACCTGCTGGAGAGTGACGCACGGGTGGCAAGGCATAGCCGCTACAATGCCTTCATCATAACCTTATGCGCCGGGTTTTAGTGCCCAACGCTGCTTGCCATGCCTGTACTTTCTATTCTTAAACCGCTGGCCCTGCTGGCCTGCGCTGGGCTGGTGGCCTGTGGCAGCTTTAACAGCGCCAGCACCAGCTTGGCCTCCCTCATCACCCCGTACAAAATCGAGGTCGTGCAGGGCAACTTTGTATCCAAAGAGCAGGTGGAAGCCTTGCAACCCGGCATGGCCCGCGCGCAGGTGCGTGAGATTTTGGGTTCGCCCCTGGTCACCAGCGTGTTCCATGCCGACCGCTGGGACTATGTGTTTACCATCCGCCGTCAAGGCATTGAGGCGCAAAGCCGCAAGCTCACCGTGTTCTTCAAAGCCGACGAATTTGAAAAAGTACAAGGTGACACCATGCCTTCAGAATCTGAGTTTGTTGCCACACTGGACACCAACCGCAAACTGGGCAAAGTACCTAACCTGCAAGCCAGCGAAGAAGCCCTGAGCCGCAACCCAAGCAAGCCTCAAAACACCCCCCCGGTGGAGCAAGCTCCGGCTGCGCCTAAGGTCTATCCTCCTCTCGAATCGGGGAGCCGGTAACCTCATGACTACCAAACAACGCATTTGCATTGCCGGTGCCAGTGGCCGCATGGGCCGCATGCTGATCGAGGCCGTGCACGGCGCAGACGACATGCTGGTGGGCGGCGCGCTCGATGTACCCGACAGCCCCGGTATTGGCCTGGATGCGTCGGGCTTCTTAGGCCACGCCAGCGGCGTGACCATCACGCCCGACGTGCGCCACGCCTTGAGAAAAACCGACGTGCTCATCGACTTCACCCGCCCCGAAGGCACCATGGCGCACCTGGCGCTGTGCCGCGAGATGGG
>JANMTF010000187.1:0-2365 GCA_031390175.1 Polaromonas sp. | reverse complement strand
ATGAACTCGGTGTTGGCCGGGCTCTTGATCGACATGAAGTAGTTCCATGCGGCCAGGTGGCCCACCAGCGGCTTGGTGTCCACGCCACGCAGTTCTTCCTCACCCACCGAGAAGGCCACCACCGGCACGTCCTTGGCTTTCAGGCCGGCATTGCCCAGCTCTTTGTAGAAAGGCACGTTCGAGTCGCCATTGATGGTGGACACCACGGCGGTTTTGCCACCGGCCGAGAACTTTTTCACATCTGCCACGATAGTCTGATAGTCGGAATGACCGAACGGTGTGTACTTCTCGTCGATGTCCTTGTCGGCCACGCCCTTGCTCTTGAGATAGGCGCGCAGAATCTTGTTGGTGGTGCGCGGGTACACATAGTCGGTGCCCAGCAGCACCCAGCGCTAGGCGGCGCCGCCGTCCTTGCTCATCAGGTAATCTACTGCAGGAATAGCCTGCTGGTTAGGCGCTGCACCGGTGTAGAACACGTTCTTGGAGAGCTCTTCGCCTTCGTACTGCACGGGGTAGAACAGCAGGCCGTTCAATTCCTCAACCACTGGCAATACGGATTTGCGTGACACGGAAGTCCAGCAACCAAAGATGACGGAGACTTTATCTTGCGTCAGCAGTTGCTTGGTTTTTTCGGCAAACAGGGGCCAGTTAGAGGCTGGATCGACAATCACGGGTTCGAGCTTTTTGCCCATCACGCCGCCCTTGGCGTTGATCTCATCAATAGCCATCAACACGGTGTCTTTCAACACGGTTTCCGAGATGGCCATGGTGCCAGACAGGCTGTGCAAGATACCTACCTTGATAGTGCCACCAGCTTGTGCAAATGCAGCGCCGGGCAACGCAAGGCCCAAAGCGATGGATGCAGTAAGCGACTTGAGAGTGCCGCGACGGTTCATATGTGTGCTCCAGTTTGAAGGAAGTGATAATTAAAAATGCCTGAGGACGAAACCCTCAGTCACCACCTTGTCAGTCGCAACTCCTGTGCCAACTTGCGCACCAGCTGCGTGCGCGGTAAAACGTGCACAACGCAAGCTGAATAGATGCAAAAACGCACCGGTTTAGATCTTTTTGAGTTTTTTTGAGCAAAACCTCACTCTAAGCTAGCACCATAAGAATGCAATGCACCAAAAGCAGACATGCCCGCGAAGCTTGCACCCCAATGCAGCATAGGCACAATAGTTGCAGCACAATGTGACATTGGCTTAGCCCAGATATTCTCCTGACAACACAACTGATAGAGCAACAGACCGCCATGGAACTAACCCCCCGCGAAAAAGACAAGCTACTCATATTTACTGCCGCCCTGCTGGCCGAGCGGCGCAAGGCCAGAGGCCTGAAGCTCAACTACCCCGAAGCCATGGCCTTTATCAGCGCGGCAGTGATGGAGGGCGCGCGAGACGGCAAAACCGTAGCGCAGCTCATGAGCGAAGGCCGCGCCGTGCTCACCCGCGCAGACGTGATGGACGGCATTGCCGAGATGATCCCCGACATCCAGGTGGAAGCCACCTTCCCCGATGGCACCAAGCTGGTCACCGTGCACCAGCCGATTGCATAAACCCGAAAGGTACCCCATGATTCCCGGAGAAATGTTCATTGATGAAGGCGAACACGCGCTCAACACTGGGCGACGCGCCATCACTGTGGTGGTAAAGAACACTGCTGAGCGGCCCATCCAAGTAGGCTCGCACTACCATTTTGCAGAAACCAATGGTGCCCTGAGCTTTGACCGCACCGCCGCGCGCGGCATGCGCCTGAACATTGCCAGCGGCCTGGCCGTGCGCTTTGAGCCTGGCCAGCAACGCACAGTAGAGCTGGTGGACTACGCAGGTGCACGCGAGGTGTATGGCTTTAACGGCAAAGTGCAAGGAAAACTGTAATGGCAACCATCCATAAACGCGCTTATGCCGAGATTTTTGGCCCCACTGTGGGCGACCGCGTGCGCCTAGCAGATACTGACTTGATCATCGAGGTAGAAAAAGACTACACCTTGGCCGCTGGCGGCTATGGCGAAGAGGTGAAATTTGGTGGCGGTAAAACTATCCGCGATGGTATGGCCCAATCGCAGAGAACACGCGACGGCTACGGAACGGGCCCCTCCGGTGGCGGCGCGGTAGACACCGTGATGACCAACGCGCTGATCATCGACCACTGGGGCATTGTCAAGGCCGACATTGGCCTCAAAGACGGCCGCATCGTCGCCATCGGCAAGGCAGGCAACCCCGATGTGCAGAGCGGCGTAGACATCATCATCGGCCCCGGCACCGAGATCATCAGTTGCGAGGGCAGCATCGTCACCGCAGGCGGTATCGACAGCCACATCCACTTTATCTGCCCGCAGCAAATTGAAGAAGCCTTGGCCAGCGGC
>JANMTF010000327.1:0-2501 GCA_031390175.1 Polaromonas sp. | reverse complement strand
ACATCGACACCTGCGGAGTTAAAGCCGCTCTCTAGCGCGCTCTCTAGCATGTAGCCAGAGATGCGGGTGTCTTTGCCGATCATCACCGTGGGCTTGGCGTCGGTTTGGCGCAGCACGCGGCCTACGGCGTGGGCCAGTTTGAGGACGAAATCGGGTGTGATGGGGGCGATGCCCACGGTGCCGCGTATGCCGTCGGTGCCAAAGTACTGTCGTGCCATTTTTTTATCCTTTTAGGCCTCTAGGCCAATATTTAATCGCGGAAGCAGCTATTGTATGTATAGCTACATTTTACATGATGATGGATTTACACCGCGGTCTGCACCGCCTGCCACACCTGCAGCGCCTGCACGGTCTCGCGCACATCGTGCACCCGCACTATGCTAGCACCGCGCTGCACGGCCAGCAGGGCGGCTGCCACGCTGGGCACCATGCGCTGGGCAGGCTCCAGGCCTGTGACCGCACCCAGCGACGATTTGCGTGACCAGCCGGCCAGCAGCGGGTAGCCCAATCGCAGCAGCTCAGCCTGGCGCGCCAGCAGTGCAAAGTTTTGCGCCACGGTTTTGCCAAAGCCTATGCCGGGGTCTAGCACCATGCGGTTTTTATAAACGTTTTGAGCCTCTAGCCCTTTGGAATATCGCGGGAGAAGCTCACAAAAAGATAGTAGGTCGGTAGCTACTTGGGCCACCACGTCCGCACACTCCATGGGTGCGGTTTGCATGGTTTGCGGGTTGCGGTGCATGTGCATCAGCACCAGGCCAGAGCTAGGGTAGCGCGCCACCACGTCGTAGGCGCTGGGTTGGCCCTGCGGCGCGCCCATAGCGTTGTGGTAGCGCAGCGCCCAAATGTCGTTGATGATGTCGGCCCCCGCGTCCAACACCGCCTGCATGACCTGGGGTTTGTAGGTGTCTACCGACACCGGCACACCCAGCTTGACTGCGCCCTGCACCACCGGCAGCACGCGCGCCAGCTCCTCGTGCAAGGGCAGCGGCGCAGCGCCAGGGCGGGACGACTCGCCGCCAATGTCCAGGATATGCGCACCGTCTTTCAGCAGTTGCTCGCAGTGCTGCAAAGCGGCGCGGGTGCTGGCGTGCTGGCCACCGTCGGCGAAGGAGTCGGGCGTGACGTTGACGATGCCCATCACCTGCGGCTTGCTTAAATCCAGTAAAAAACGGCTGGTTTGCCACTGCGCGGGCGCTTGCGCTGCGGGCTGCGTGGGGCCTTCCCCCGCTGAAGCGGCAGGCTGCACCATCAGCGGCCCTTCACCCAGTCGCCGCTGGCAATGACCGGTTTGCCCACGGTGTAGGCCGGGTTGATCTCGTACACGCAGCAGGGCATGGCTTGGCCGTCCACCACCACCGAGATATCGCGTTTGGCGTATTCATCGGCCTGCGCCGGGTACTCAGACTCGATTGCGTCTAACTTGGCCTCCAGCTCGGGGCTCACGGCATACACCTCGCCAACGATGTCTTGGTCGCCCCCCAGCGTCACGCCCGGGTAGCCGCCCAGGTGGTGCATCACGCCTTTGATACGCGCGTGGCCCACCAGGCGCGGCGCGGGCTCTAGCCGGGTCATGTCGTTGTCGTCGCCCTTGCGCAGGGTGCCGTAGACAAAAAATAGTTTCTCATGAGGGGGCTGAAAGGTGTGTGGCATGGCGGGCTGGCAAGGTTTTTTGTTTCTCCAAGCCTCTATTGTGGCCTGCAACGTAGCCTAAGGGTTTTGAGATTGTGCAGGCCTGCAAAAACGAGCGCGCCACCAATGCCCAGCACTTTAGAGCTGCGCAGGTCGATGCGGATGACGTGCCATTCTGACGGGCCGTAACCTCACCTCAAAACCGTGCTCTGACCGCCATCTTTGTGCGCTTTTACGCCGCTAACAATGTGTAGTGGGCAGATCCTGCGTAGCCTGCGGCGCGTGAGGCCCCCCTTTCTGCGCAAGAAGAATCCCTTGCATAGACCTCGCGGCAAGTCGCTACAACACACGCTGCTGGGGTGGCGTGACTTTTGATAAGTATGCATAACTTCATCGCTTTATAGAAGTGAAAATAACGAATGTTTCACCACTAAATTGATAATTTACGGGATATTTCACTACTAAATAATCAAAAGAAGACGTGGATTGTTCACGTTATGGCCAGGTACACAAATTCGCATAATTTAGTGTACCTCGCAGGCTCGCCAACGGCCTTCGGGGCAAGAAAAAGTGCTGAAAAACACGATTTTGAGGCTTTTTTAAGATGCTAATCGCTCTGCAGCCCAATAGAATTATGCGGGAGCAGCTACTGTATGTGTAGCATTTTTCAGCTGGCGGATCAGTTCGGCCAGCCTCTATACTTCGCCCCACGCACGTCCTTCTTCACCGCTTAGGGAATTAGTAATTACTAAAGTACCGTTTATAATATCTTCATTCTGCACTATTGGAGTGACTGCATATGAAGACAAGCACACTGGAGCGCAACGGCGTGTCGGCGGAGATGGTGGGGTTGATTGGACGTCTGATTGATT
>JANMTF010000070.1:0-7733 GCA_031390175.1 Polaromonas sp. | reverse complement strand
CGCATCATGTTCACCAGCCTCAAGGCTGACGGCACTGCCGACAAGACCGAGGTGTTTGCTGACGGCTGGCTCGACCCAGAGACACGCCAGTACCGTGGCCGTCCAGTGGACGTAGCCAACCTGCCCGACGGCTCCATCCTGGTGTCGGACGACTTTGCAGGTGCGATTTACCGCATCAGCTATTCAGAATAAACTTCTAGGCTGATTTGAACAGGGCGCGTGGCCAGGACACGCGCCCATTTTTTTGAATGGAAATAACGATGCGCAATCTTGGAAAGTTCACAATCCAACACGGGCTAGCAACAGTGGGTATCATGCTTGCAGCTAGTTTTAACGTCAGCTACGCGGGCGATGTAGCCGCTGGCAAGGCCCGTGCGGGCATGTGCGCTACGTGCCACGGCCCTTTAGGTATCAGCCAACTGCCCAATGCACCACATTTGGCCGGACAGCCTGAAATCTACACCATTGAGCAGCTCAAGAATTACCGCAGCGGCAAGCGGGCTAACGAAGTGATGGCGGTCATTGCTAAAAGCTTGAGCAACAAAGACATTGAAGATTTGGCCGCGTGGTACGCATCGATTGAATTCACGGCGAAAGAAAAGTAAAAAACCTCAGCTAAGGCTGTTGTGGTAATGGTGCGTGTCGGTGCGGTAGTAGCCACGGCGCAGTTCCATCGGCGCGTCTTTGTAGGTGTAGGCAATGCGCTCTACGCTGAGCAGTGGTGTCCCCAATGGCACCTTCAAAAGTACGTCTAGTCCATCGGCTGCGGGCACCGCGCGAATTTTTTCGTCAGCGCGCACCATGCGGACATTGAACTCGGTTTCAAACAGCGCGTACATGGGGCCGTGGTAGTCTGACAGGCGCTCAGCGGTGAGGCCTTTGAAGGGAGTGGCAGGTAGCCACAGGTCTTCCACAATCGTCGGCACACCGCCGTAGCTCAGCACGCGGCGCGCTTGCAGCACAGCATCGCCGGTTTTGAGCGCCAGTGCGCGGGCTACGTCAGCGCTGGCACGCGTGCGGCGGCAGTCGATGATGTCGCGCTGGGCCGGGCCTTCGCTGCCTGGCGCACCCAGGTCGGGCACCAGTTTTAAAAAGCGAAACTGCACATGGTTTTCGGCGTGGGTCGCTACAAAAGTGCCTTTGCCTTGGCGACGCACCACCAGGTTGTCACTGGCCAGCTCGTCAATGGCTTTGCGCACGGTGCCTTGGCTCACGCGGTAACGTGCGGCCAGGTCTATCTCAGACGGTATGGCTTCGCCCGGCTTCCACTCACCCGATTGCAGGCTTTGTAAGATCAGGCCCTTGATTTGGCTGTACAGCGGGCTAAAAGCCGGCGTTGCACCTGCAAAATCGTCAGCAACATTGGTGGGAACAGCGGCCATGGGGAGTAGATCAATGGGTTGGGTTAACTGTCTTGATAAAGACACTTGCCATCATATCTTATATAAGACATAAGACAAATTGACCAAACAGGCTTTTCGAGGGTAAACTCTAGGGCTTTGCAGCATCGCCAGCGCAGTTTGCCTGCGGGTATGCGGCCATATTTCTCGTTACTTTCACCCTCTTCACTTTCATTTTGGAGTTTCCCCATGAGCAAAAAGCCTGTTCGCGTGGCCGTTACTGGTGCCGCTGGTCAAATTGGTTACGCATTGTTGTTCCGCATCGCCAGTGGCGAGATGCTGGGCAAAGACCAGCCGGTGATTTTGCAATTGCTGGAAGTGCCGGTAGAAGGCCCACAAAAAGCCCTCAAGGGCGTGATGATGGAGCTGGACGACTGCGCCTTCCCATTGTTGGCTGGCATGGAAGCCCATAGCGACCCGATGACCGCGTTCAAAGACACCGACTACGCCCTGTTGGTGGGCTCACGTCCACGCGGCCCGGGTATGGAGCGCGCTGAGCTGCTGGCCGTCAACGGTGCGATTTTCACTGCGCAAGGCAAGGCGCTAAACGCCGTAGCTTCACGCACAGTCAAAGTGCTGGTGGTGGGCAACCCTGCCAACACCAACGCCTACATCGCCATGAAGAGCGCGCCCGATCTGCCGCGCAAAAACTTCACCGCCATGCTGCGCCTGGACCACAACCGCGCGCTCAGCCAACTCGCCGCCAAAACCGGCAAGGCCGTGGCCTCGATTGAAAAGCTGGCCGTATGGGGCAACCATTCACCCACCATGTACGCCGACTACCGCTTTGCCACTATCAATGGCGAAAGCGTCGCCAAGATGATCAACGACCAAGAGTGGAATGCCAACACCTTCCTGCCCACCGTGGGCAAACGCGGCGCGGCCATCATTGAGGCACGCGGGGTATCGTCTGCAGCGTCGGCTGCCAACGCCGCCATCGACCACATGCGCGACTGGGCGCTGGGCAGCAACGGCAAATGGGTCACCATGGGTATCCCATCTGACGGCCAGTACGGCATTCCGAAAGACACCATGTTTGGCTTCCCAGTCACCTGCGAAGGCGGCGAATACAAACTAGTAGAAGGCTTGGCCATCGACGAGTTTAGCCAGACTTGCATCAACAAGACCTTGGCCGAGTTGCAGGGCGAGCAAGACGGTGTGAAGCACTTGCTGTAATGGCCTACTGCGCGACTCGGGAGCGGCGTTGCCGGGACCGTCAGGCAATTCTCATGCGCCTTAAGTGCATTGCGGTTTCCTGCCACCTGCGCCTTGCTCCCAAGCCGCTCGCTACGGCCCGAAAGGTTTGGGGTTGTCTATGAAGCATCCACGCGAGGTACTGTTAGGCTCTCAGGCCGGAGGTGTAGCGCTTCCAGTTTGCGACCACTACAGCGGCGTGGAAGTGCGCATGCGTAAGTCGCTGGCACTGCAGGCCGAGATGATCGAGGAGTTTGGCGCATGCGTGTTTGACGCCTCGCTAGACTGCGAAGACGGCGCGCCCGTAGGCGGCGAGTTAGACCACGCTAATCTGGTCGTAGCCCTTATCAATGAAGCGCAAGCAGCTATTAAAAAAGAAGCAAAAGCGCGGCCACGCATCGGCGTGCGTGTGCATCCGGTAGACCATCCGGCGTTCGAGTCGGACATCGACTTATTGGTCAAAGGCGCTGGCCACAACTTGGCCTACATCATGCTACCCAAAGTAGAGCGGGTGGAGGATGTGCAACTGGCCGTGCGCAGCATCAATGCAGCAGGCGGGGCGCACATTCCGCTTCAAGTGCTGTTGGAGTCGTCTGGCGCTGTTCACCGTGCTTTTGACATTGCCCAGCATGCGCGGGTGCAGTCGATGAGCTTTGGTTTGATGGACTTTGTGTCGTCCCACGGCGGGGCCATACCTGCGCAGGCGATGGGCAGCAGTGGGCAGTTTAGCCACCCTCTGGTGCTGCGTGCCAAAACCGAGATTGCCGCCGCCTGCCACGCCTTTGGCAAAGTGCCATCCCACTGTGTCGTGACCGAATTTACCGACACAGCGGCCATGCATGCTGCTGCCCTTAAAGCCAATCGCGAGCTGGGCTACACCCGCATGTGGAGCATCCATCCGGCGCAAATCCGCCCTATTTTGGTGGCCTTTGCGCCCAGTGAAGCTGAGATCGACGATGCTACCCAAATCATAGCTGCTGGCGCAAGTGCTGATTGGGCACCTACCAGCTTTGCAGGTCAATTGCATGACCGGGCCAGTTACCGCTACTATTGGCAGGTGCTGGAACGTGCGCACAGCACGGGCAGGGCACTTCCAGATGCAATTCAAACCTTTTTTCACTGACCTTAAAACTATCCCCAGGAGAACAAATGATGCGTAAATTAATGTCGACATGGGTACTGGCTTTGTCCGCGATGGCGCTGGCCACCAGCGTGTTTGCACAGAACAACCCTCCCGCAAAAAAACCAGCCGCCAAGCCTGTAGCCAAAGCAGCGCCCGCCAAAGCAGCGCCCGCCAAGGCTGCCGCACCTGTGGTGCTGACAGACGAGCAATTGTCGATTGCCCAGATTGTGACCACCGGAAGCATCGCCTGCGCCGACGGCAAAAGCGTTACCATCACACCCGATGGCAAAATTCAAGGCGCATTTGACCTGTCTTTTGCCTCGGTTAAATACGATGTGGTGCCAGTGCCCACCAAGTCAGGTGCGGTGCGTCTGGAAGATCGCAAAACCGGCCTCGTGTACATGCAGTTGGCCAACAAATCCATGCTGTTCAATGAGCGCCAAAGCAAACGCTTGGCCGATGACTGCATCAGCCCAGAGCAGCAGGCTGTGGCCGACCAGATGAAAGCCAATCCCACCGCAGGTGTGCTGGAAGCTTTGAAGTAAGAGTTAAAGCTATGAAAGTAGTAGCTGTCAGCGCAATTTTCACGGGCGTTGGCAGTGTTTTTGAGTCAAGTGAAGGAGTACGTTAACCATGCCATCCGCATTCATGCAAACCTACCAAGCCCACGTCGCCGAGCGCGCCGCACTGGGTATCCCTGCGCTGCCACTGTCAGCCAAACAAACCGGCGAGCTGATAGAGCAGCTTAAAAATCCGATTGCAGACGAAGAAAAAGCCCTGGTCGAGATGATCACCCACCGCGTGCCTGCGGGCGTGGACGATGCCGCCAAGGTCAAGGCCTCGTATCTGGCCGCCGTGGCCCACGGCACAGAAAAGTGCAGCCTCATCACCCGCGAGCAGGCCACGCATTTGCTGGGCACCATGCTGGGCGGCTACAACCTCACGCCGCTGATCGACCTGCTGGACGATGCCGTCACCGCCGGCACCGCAGCTACCGCGCTCAAGAGCACGCTCTTGATGTTTGACCAGTTCCATGATGTCAAAGAGAAAGCTGACAAAGGCAATGCACACGCCAAAGCCGTGCTGCAAAGCTGGGCCGATGCCGAGTGGTTTACCTCGCGCCCCGAAGTGCCCCAAAGCATCAAGCTCACGGTCTTCAAAGTACCTGGCGAGACCAACACCGACGACCTGTCGCCCGCACCCGATGCCTGGAGCCGCCCTGACATCCCGTTGCATGCATTGGCCATCTTGAAGAACAAGCGCGATGGTGCACCCTTCACCCCCGAAGAAGACGGCAAGCGCGGCCCGATTGCGCAAATCAACGCCCTGCATGCCAAGGCGCAAGCCTCGGGCGCCGTGGTGGCCTATGTGGGCGACGTGGTGGGCACCGGCTCGTCACGCAAGTCGGCCACCAACAGCGTGTTGTGGTTTACCGGGCAAGACATTCCCTTCATCCCCAACAAGAAGTTTGGCGGCGTGTGCTTGGGCTCCAAGATTGCGCCCATTTTCTACAACACCATGGAAGATGCCGGCGCGTTGCCTATCGAGCTGGACGTGAGCCAGATGGACATGGGCGACGTGGTGGAGCTGCGCCCTTATGACGGCAAAGCGTTCAAAGACGGCAAAGAGATTGCCAGTTTCCAGGTGCGCAGCGACGTGCTGTTTGACGAAGTGCGCGCCGGTGGCCGCATTCCCTTGATCATTGGCCGAGGCCTGACTGCCAAAGCGCGTGCTGCGCTGGGCTTGCCAGTGTCAACCCTGTTCCGTTTGCCTACCCCGCCCGTGGCTTCCACCAAGGGCTTTACGTTGGCACAAAAGATGGTTGGGCGTGCAGTCGGTTTGCCCGAAGGCCAGGGCGTGCGCCCAGGTACCTACTGCGAGCCGAAGATGACCAGCGTGGGGTCCCAAGACACCACCGGCACCATGACCCGTGACGAGCTGAAAGACCTGGCCTGCCTGGGCTTTAGCTCTGACTTGGTGATGCAGTCCTTCTGCCACACTGCAGCCTATCCCAAGCCCGTGGACGTGAAGATGCACCACGAGCTGCCTGACTTCATGCGTACACGCGGCGGTATCAGCTTAAAGCCCGGCGACGGCATTATCCACAGCTGGCTTAACCGCATGCTGCTGCCTGACACCGTGGGCACGGGCGGCGACAGCCACACGCGTTTCCCCATCGGTATCAGCTTCCCCGCAGGCTCGGGCCTAGTGGCCTTTGCCGCCGCTACGGGCGTAATGCCGCTGGACATGCCCGAGAGCGTGCTCGTGCGCTTTAAAGGCAAGATGCAGCCCGGCGTGACCCTGCGCGACCTGGTGCACGCTATTCCACTCTACGCCATCAAGGCAGGCCATTTGACCGTGGCCAAGCAAGGCAAGGTCAACCTGTTCTCCGGTCGCATTTTGGAGATTGAAGGTCTGCCAGACCTGAAGATTGAGCAAGCCTTTGAACTGGCCGATGCGAGCGCCGAGCGCTCGGCCGCAGGCTGCACCGTGGCCCTGAACGATGCGCCCGTCAAAGAATATTTGAACAGCAACATCGCGCTGCTCAAAAACATGATTGCCAATGGCTACGGCGACGCCCGCACCATCAACCGCCGCATCGGCGAGATGGAAAAGTGGCTGGCTAAACCCACCTTGCTCAAGGCCGACAAAGACGCAGAGTACACGGCTGTGATCGAGATTGACATGAACGAGATCACCGAGCCCATCGTCTGCTGCCCTAACGACCCCGACGATGCAAAAACATTGAGCGACGTAGCAGGCAGCAAGATCGACGAAGTGTTCATCGGCTCGTGCATGACCAACATCGGCCACTTCCGCGCAGCCAGCAAGCTGCTGGAAGGCAAGCGCGACATCCCTGTCAAACTGTGGATGGCACCGCCCACCAAGATGGACGCTGACCAGCTCACCAAAGAAGGCCACTACGGTGTGTTTGGTGCCGCTGGCGCGCGCATGGAGATGCCCGGTTGCAGCTTGTGCATGGGCAACCAGGCGCAGGTCAA
Source organism: Polaromonas sp. (assembly GCA_031390175.1). Classification (GTDB taxonomy): domain Bacteria; phylum Pseudomonadota; class Gammaproteobacteria; order Burkholderiales; family Burkholderiaceae_C; genus JAAFIP01. The sequence continues at coordinate 1,014 of JANMTF010000070.1, read as the reverse complement.
AGAAGGTGCCACGGTCATGTCCACATCGACCCGCAACTTCCCTAACCGCCTGGGTAAAAATACCTTTGTGTACCTGGGCAGCGCTGAGCTGGCCGCCATCTGCTCCAAGCTGGGCCGCATCCCCACCCGCGCCGAATACTTGGCCGATGTGGGCGCGCTCAACGCAGACAGCGCCAACGTCTACAAGTACATGAACTTTGACCAGATGGAAGAGTTCAGTGAGACAGTAGCCGCTTAAACGCTGCAAGTTTTGCCCCGGCATGGGTAAGCGTACCGACACAAAGCCCCGCAACGCAAGTTGCGGGGCTTTTTCTTTGCGATATCGCCTCATTTTTTGCGCCCCTGCTCGCGTAAAATCGTGTAAACCGTCACACGGCTGAAACAATCTATAAGGTATTCCATGTTTTTTGGCAAACTGCTCCCCCGAGAAGGCAACTTCTTTGAAATGTTCAACCAGCACGCTGATCGAATCGTCGAAGCAGCGCGGGCATTCTCCAGTCTGGTCACCAACTACGGCGACCCGCATCTGCGCGAGCAGTTCAACCGCGATGTGGACAACGCCGAGCGCGCCGCTGACCGCGTGACGCATGACGTGAACAAGATGCTGCACCAAACGTTCATCACGCCGATAGACCGCGAGCAGATCCACAAGCTGATCAACACCATGGACGACGTGGCCGACTTGATCCAGGACTCCGCAGAGACCATGGCGCTGTACGACGTGAAGTTCATGACCGAAGACATCAAACGCCTGACCGACATCAGCGTGAAATGCTGCGAGCGGCTGGCTGCTGCCGTCAAAATGTTGGGCTCCATCAGCGACAAAGACACAGCAGAAGCCGCGCTGAAAACCTGCGAAGAAATTGACAAGCTGGAGAGCGATGCCGACCGCGTGATGCGCAGCGCCATGAGCAAGCTGTTCCGCGAGGAGCCGGACGTGCGCGAAGTGATCAAACTCAAAGCCGTGTACGAGCTGCTGGAGACGATCACCGACAAATGCGAAGACGTGGCCAA
>JANMTF010000425.1:0-7683 GCA_031390175.1 Polaromonas sp. | reverse complement strand
TAGCCCACGCCCGCAGCGGCGACAAAGCCGACTGGGTAGACTTCGGCCTGTTCGCCTGGAACGCACAAGGCTACGCCATTCTGGCACGCGAAGTCACCGCACAGCGCGTGCAAGCGCACTTTGCACCGTGGATTGCGGGCGAAGTAGACCTGTGGTTGCTACCCAATATCCTATCCCTCAAGATCGTGCTGCGCGGTGCGCTGCAAGGCGGTGGAGCGCGTAATTTGCGGTCAGATAACTTGGGTAAGGCGATGGCGGGGGCGCTGCTGCGGATGGAGATTTCTTTGCCTGAATCGGAGTGGAATGCTGCGCAGCAGGCTCCACGTCGGGGTGTTTGGTAATTCTAGTTGCTACATATTCAGTAGCTGCTTACACAATATTTCATTGGGCTGGTGGCTTAAACGTTGCGCACATTGTCTTGTACTAGAGCAGGTCGATGGTGTACTCAGCTCCGCGACTGTCCTCCGTGGCTGCCTAGGGCAGCCTACTCCCCCTTTATGTCGCTGCGCTGAATACACCATCGACCTGCTCCTGCCAACTTGGCGGGCGCTACCTCCTCCTTCTCTCACTATCAATAAACTTATATAATCAAAAACAATGAAGATTCTGAAGTTCATCGGCAGCAGCCAAGAAGACTTGGTCAACTTCCCGCGTGATGCGCGCCGTGAATGTGGCCGTGAGCTAGACCGGGTGCAGCGCGGGCTGATGCCTACGCACTTTAAGCCCATGCTCAACGTAGGCAAAGGAGCGTACGAGATCCGGGTGCATGTGCTGGGCGAGTGGCGCGTGCTGTATGTGGCGCGCCATGCTGACGCTGTGTACGTGCTGCACGCCTTCCAAAAGAAGAGCCCCAAAACGGCCCAACCTGATATTGAGTTGGCGATTCGCCGCTACAAGCAAATGGAGAGAGAAGTATGAAAGAAAAAATCACCACCGGCTCGGGCAACGTATTTGCCGACCTGGGATTTTCTGCCGAAGAAGCCGTCGTACTGGGCATGCGCTCGCAGCTCATGTGCGACCTGGAGCTGTTGATCGCCAAACGCGGCTGGACACAAGCGCAGGCCGCCAAAGAGCTGCGCATCGCCCAGTCCCGCGTGTCAGACTTGGTGCGCGGCAAATGGGACAAATTTAGCCTGGACATGCTGATCGAGCTGGCCACCCGCGCCGGATGCAAGGTGTCTTTGGAGATGGCGTGAAGACGAACAAGCCCGCATTGCACCACGCCATGAAGTCTGACTTGACGCGGGTGGATGCACACACTGTCCAGACCGAGGAATACGAAGACCTGCCAGCGCTGACCAGCGAGATGCTCGCGCGTGCCACCGTGAACAAGGGCAGCAGTCCCGCATCTACCAACCCACGCCAGTTAATATCACTGCGACTGCCTGTGCATGTGATTGAGCGTTGAAAGGCTACTGGTGCGGGCTGGCAAGCGCGTATGGGTGTACGGCTTAGCCGCGTGAAGTGACATTTCGAGTACAGTTTACTGCAAATTTGATAGCCTCTTACGCCTTACTTAATTGGGCTAACAGCTTATTTCGCACACAATATGCGGCTTCGAAAAGTTGGGTGATTATCATCCGACCCAATGTAGAATTTCCAAAAATTGGTCGACTGATACATACCCACCCACGCTGCAATCATAGTAGCGTGCACCCGATAGTTGCCTGCAGCGAGTGATGCTAGTCTTACCGCCTGGCTTTAGACACGTAAAATCTGAATCTACTCGTTTACATCGGATGAACAGACAATGGCAAAAGAAAAACTTTCACGTTCCCGTGAATTAGCTGCAAAGGTTATTTTTGCCGCACTACAAATACTTGGCGAAAAAGGTGGACAGGCACCCGGAAGAGAAGTTCTTTCCGAGGTCGAGAAACGAGTAACTCTTGACGACTGGGCGAAGGCGACATACGAAAAATCTGGCTACATACGTTGGCAATCGATCCTTCACTTTTTTAGTATCGACTGCATCAAAGCTGGGTATCTCGTAAAAAAGAAAGGTGTTTGGTATTTAACTCCCGAAGGAGAAAGCGCACTCAAGCTCGGAGAAATTGGCTTATTGAACGCGGCCACTACAGCCTATAGAAAATGGAGAAATGAAAATCAACCAGTCGACATTGTGGAAGATCAAGATGTTGGTGAAGAAGGACAGCAGGGGCAGGAGGCCACCATTCAAAGCATAGAGCAACTTGCTATCGAAGGGCTAAAAAAACAAATTAACCATCAAAATCCGTATGAGTTTCAAGAACTTGTCGCTGCGCTCTTGCGTGGCATGAAATATTACACGCCGTTTGTCGCACCGAAAGGCAAGGATGGAGGAATTGACGTTATCGCATATCGTGACCCTCTTGGCACAGTCACACCTCGAATCAAAGTTCAGATTAAGCATCGTGAATCGTCTGCAACCGTGCAGGAGATTCGCCAGCTTATGGGCTTATTGCAGAAAGACGGTGACGTTGGAATGTTTGTCTCGTCTGGCGGTTTTACTCCAGATGCCAAAACAACAGCGCGCAGCTCTCACGTTCACGTAGAACTCGTTGATCAGGATCGATTCATCACTCTTTGGCAAGAGTTTTATCCAAAACTTGCAGATGAGGATAAAGCACTACTTCCGCTTATGCCAATTTATTTTTATGCGCCTACCGTTTAATGTAGCTCGTACTGAAAGTAATTGATCGGTGACAGCCCCCCCCTAGGTAGTGCGGATCAAAGTAGCGCGCTACCCTTAGTTTAGACAAGAACGCTCCCGTAACTACGGGTAGCGAACTACCTTTTGTGAAGGCGGTATAGCGTTTGCAAATTGACCGATTTCTGGTACTCCAGTATGAGGGCGATTTGCAAACGCTATGCCGACAGCGAGGCCTTGTCTCTGAGTGCTTTGTTTACTCATCTGTCAAGCAACAAGATACTATGCATTCAATAGCTGCTTACGCTATATTTTATTGACCTACAGCCCAATTAGGCATAAAAAAAATCAGCCCTTCGGTACAGGCATCGGCTTGCCATTGTCATCAATCGCCACATACGTCACCGAAGCCTCGGTCACCTTCACATAACTGCCCTGCGATCGAAAGCGCTCGGCGTACACCTCCACCTTTACCGTGACCGAGGTGTTGCCTATCCGCGTAATCTCCGAGAAGAAGCTCAGGATGTCGCCCACCCGCACGGGCTGCTTGAAGATGAACTCGTTGACTGCCACGGTCGCCATGCGCCCCCGCACGACGCGGGCGGGGAGGACGGAGCCGGCCAAGTCGACCTGGGCCATGACCCAGCCGCCGAAGATGTCGCCGTTGGCATTGCAATCTGCGGGCATGGGAATCACCTTGAGCACCAGCTCGTTGTGGGTGGGTAATGGCACGGCGGCACTTGAGTTGGTAGACATAGGCACAATCTAGGGTTAGTGATACACATCACGTTGATTGAGATATTGTCCCATGCGTTCCCTTGGAAATCCCGCCGCCGCTTTACCGGCCACCCCTTCTGGCACCAGCACACCCCCCGCTCCCGTAGCACCGCAGTCCGACTGGGCCACGCTTAAACGCCTGTTTCCCTACCTGTGGCGCTACAAATGGCGCGTGGTGGCGGCGCTGGCGTTTATGGTGGGGGCCAAGGTGGCCAACGTCAGCGTGCCGCTGCTGCTCAAAGACCTGGTCGATGCCATGGCGATCAAGCCGGGTGACCCGCAGGCGGTGCTGGTGGTGCCGTTTGCGCTGCTGCTGGCGTACGGCCTGTTGCGCCTGTCTACCTCGCTGTTTACCGAGCTGCGCGAGCTGGTGTTTGCCAAGGCCACGCAGGGCACGGCGCGCACCATCGCGCTGGAAACCTTTGAGCACCTGCACGCCCTGAGCCTGCGCTTTCACCTGGAGCGGCAAACCGGCGGCATGACGCGCGACATCGAGCGCGGCGTGCGCGGCATCGAGTCGCTGATCTCGTATTCGCTGTACTCCATCGTGCCCACGCTGATCGAGGTGGCGCTGGTGCTGACCATTTTGGCGGTGAAGTTTGACGTGTGGTTTGCCGGCATTACCATCGCCGCGCTGGTGCTGTACATCACCTACACTGTGCTGGTCACCGAGTGGCGCACCAAGTTCCGCAAAGAGGCCAACGAGTTTGACTCGGCCGCGCACACCAAGGCGGTGGACTCGCTTTTGAATTACGAAACCGTCAAGTACTTCAACAACGAAGCCTTTGAGGCCAAGCGCTACGACGAAAGCCTGGAAAAATTACGCCGCGCCCGCCTAAAGAGCCAAACCACGCTGAGCATGCTGAACACCGGCCAACAGCTCATCATCGCGGTAGGCTTGGTGGGTATGCTCTGGCGTGCTACACAAGGTGTAGTGGAGGGTCGCATGACGCTGGGCGATTTGGTGATGATCAACGCATTCATGATCCAGCTGTACATTCCGCTCAACTTCTTGGGTGTGCTGTACCGCGAGATCAAGCAAAGCCTGGTGGACTTGGACAAAATGTTTGTGCTGATGCACCGCGAGCGCGAGATTGCCGACACGGCGGGCGCGCAGGCCATCAAGCTCGGCGACTCGCCTTCGGTGCGTTTTGAAAATGTGAACTTCTCGTACGATCTGGCCAAAAAAGACGACCCCACTGCCGGGCGGCAGATTCTGCACGACGTGAGCTTTGAGATTCCCGCGGGTAAAACCGTCGCCGTCGTCGGGCCATCCGGTTCGGGCAAATCCACCTTAGCGCGCCTGCTCTACCGCTTTTATGACGTGCAAAGCGGCAGCATCCACATTGCAGGGCAAGACATTCGCAGCGTGACCCAAACCAGCGTGCGGCAAGCGATAGGCATCGTGCCGCAAGACACCGTGCTGTTCAACGACACGGTGGAATACAACATCGCCTACGGCAAGCCCGGCAGCAGTACCGAGCAGGTGCAAGAGGCCGCCCGCGCTGCCCGCATCCACGGCTTTATCACCTCCACGCCCAAAGGCTACGCCACCATGGTCGGCGAGCGCGGCCTGAAGCTCTCAGGCGGTGAAAAGCAGCGCGTAGCCATCGCTCGCACCTTGCTGAAGAACCCGCCCATCCTGATATTCGACGAAGCCACCTCCGCCCTGGACAGCGCCAACGAGCGCGCCATCCAAGCCGAGCTGCAAGGCGTAGCGCAAAACAAAACCACCCTCGTCATCGCGCACCGCCTGTCCACCGTGGTGGATTCGCACGAGATTTTGGTGATGGACGCAGGCCGCATCATCGAGCGCGGCACCCATGCGCAGCTCTTGGCGCTGGGTGGGCGCTATGCCGAGATGTGGGCGCTACAGCAGAGCAGTGAGACCGAGGAGCCAGTGCTGATTTAGCTGACCGTATACCGGGGTTGGCGTGAAGAAGTCTGTTCTGCCTTGGTCGCGTTGCTGCGCTGGCCTTTGAAGATGTAGTTTCTGCCTTGGTCACGTTGCGCCGACGGAGGAATTTGGGCTGCAAAAATCTTGCGAAAAAACGCGGGTACCTTGGTAGCTATCGTCAGGTGGTTACCGCGCCTTTCTCCAGATTTTTTCATCCCAAACCCGCTCCATCACCGCTTGCTGGCCCGGTGACTTGCATGACCCGCTAGCGTTGTAGCGGTGAATAAACGCTATGGTTTACGTAGCTTCTCCCGCATTATTCTATTGGGCTGGTGGCCGATTATCGCCTTAAAAACAGGTCACCATCGCCGTCTTGGGGTCATTCCAAGCTGCCTGGAACCTAGAAAATCAGTTGAAAACCGCCAACGCACTGATTTTTGTACTATTTTCAGGATGCATATCGGGCTGCAAGCCAATGGAATATCGCGGAAGCAGCTACGAAATAGATAGTGTCTGCTTTGCATACGGAGGCCTGCGCATTGGACGCCAATGCGCTGCTAACATGGTCTACGCGACGCGCTGATGCGTCATGCGTACACACCAACCCTGCCAGCGCGCGATGGCGCACACGCCAAGCCAGCAAGCGGTGATGGAGCGTGTTTGGGATGAAAAATCTGGAGAAAGGCGCGGTGACCAACTGAAGATTTCTACTGAACCAGTCGCGTTTTTTCGCAAGATTTTTGCAGCCCAAATTCCTCCGTCGCCGCAACGTGACCAAGGCAGGAACTACATCTTCAAAGACCACCGCAGCAACGGCACAAAGCCACAGCTCAACAAAGTCTGCCACCCAGACTCCCGGCCCGTTCATAATCTCCTCCATGGAAACCAAATGGCTTGAAGATTTCATCAGCTTGTCTGAAACCCGCAGTTTCAGCCGCTCTGCGCAGTTGCGCCACGTGACGCAGCCCGCCTTCTCTCGGCGCATCCAGTCGCTCGAATCTTGGGCGGGCACTGACCTGGTCGATCGCAGCAGCTACCCCACCCGCCTCACGCCTGCGGGCGAGACGCTGTATGCCCAAGCGCTGGAGATGCTGCAAGGCCTGCAGTCCACCCGCGCCATGCTGCGCGGGCACAGCGCTGCGGGGCAAGACGTGATTGAGTTTGCCGTGCCGCACAGTTTGGCGTTTACCTTCTTCCCCGCGTGGGTGTCAGTGCTGCGCGACTGCTTTGGCCCGATCAAAAGCCGCTTGATTGCGCTGAACGTGCACGACGCCGTGCTGCGTTTGGTAGAGGGCAGCTGCGACCTGCTGGTGACTTACCACCACCCCTCCCAGCCTTTCCAGCTAGACCCCATTCGCTATGAGTATGTGAGCTTAGGCACCGAGACCATCGCGCCCTATTCGCAAGCCGATGCGCAGGGCTTGCCCAATTTTGCCTTGCCCGGGCGGCCTGCGTCGCCACTGCCTTACCTGGGCTACGCGCCGGGTGCCTACCTTGGCCGCGTGGTGGATTTGATTTTGAAAGAAGCCAAAACCCCCAACCACTTAGACCGGGTGTACGAGACCGACATGGCCGAGGGCTTGAAAGCCATGGCCATCGAGGGCCACGGCATTGCCTTCTTGCCGCAAAGCTCGGTGAAGAAAGAGCTGCGCTCCAAGAAGCTGGCGCTGGCGGGCAGCGGGCTGGAAATGGCAATGGACATTCGCGCCTACCGCGAGAAGCCGGTGGTGAAAGAAGGCGCCAAGGACAGCGCCAAGTCGGGTGACCGCAGCGCCAAGCGCACGGCCTTGACTTTGTGGGACTATTTGATCGACAACTCGCAAGCGGCCAAGAAGCGTAGCGCTTAGATAGTCACTATTAAAAATGTAGCTGCTCCCGCAATTATCTGTTGGACTGCAGCCCGATTGATACTTTAATAACCGCTTGGAATGCCGGGCGCTGGTGGTTTGATAGCCCTGGCGTTTGGTGTGTACGGCTACGCGGCTGTCCTCCGCGCCGGCTTATGGCCGACTGCTCCCCCTTTATGCCGCTACGCCGTACACACCAAGCGCCAGGGCAGCGAGCGTGGTGGGTTTGCGGCGGTGTAAGACCCGCTAGCTGCAAAGGTGGTGTCTACAGGGCGGTGGAACGCAAGCCGGGCCGGCAGGACAGCGTGTGCCCAGCCGGTCAACGCCCACCCGCTGGCCCGATCAGATCGGCGGTGCTACTTCAGCGCAGCGGCATAAAGGGGGAGCAGCCGGCCCTATAGATTCGGCCCAATAAAGTTTGAACTTTTGCTATCTTTTTTGATCCAAAGGTTATGGAAAAAGAAAACGCAACCAAACAAACACTCGATCAACTTCATGAGCGGCGCAAGCAAGTCGTGAGGTTGCATAAAAAGGGG
>JANMTF010000424.1:0-2878 GCA_031390175.1 Polaromonas sp. | reverse complement strand
GTCAAGGCCGCGCCGGATGGCCACACCATCATGCTGGGCACCATTGGCTCGCTGTCTGTGAACCAGCACTTGGCAAAATTAGCCTACAACCCGGTGACGGATATGGCGGCGCTGTCGATGGCGGTGGTGTTTACCAATGTGCTGGTGGTCAACACCAATAGCCCGATCCGCAGCTTTGAGGACTATGTGCGCCAGAGCAAGGTGGCGGGTAGTAGCGTGGCGTTTGGCTCGTCCGGCATTGGTGGCAGCGGGCATTTGGCGGGCGAGCTGCTCAACTCGGCTGCGGGCTTGAATAACCAACACATCGCTTACCGGGGTGGCGCACCGGCGATGAATGATTTGCTGGGCGGCGTGTTGCCTTCCATCTTCTCCAGCCCCACAGACGCTTTGCAGCATATCCAGGCGGGCAAGCTGCGCGCACTGGCCACCACCGGCCCCAAGCGGCTTGACGCATTGCCGCAGGTGCCGACCATTGCCGAGTCGGGCCACGCGGGTTTTGATGCCACCAACTGGTACGCCTTTACCGCCCCGCAGCGCACACCGCCGGAAGTGGTGCAAAAGTTGAACGCCGCCATCGTCGCTACGCTCAACGATGCCAGCGTGGTAGCGCAACTGCGCAAGCTGGGCTTAGATCCCGCGCCCAGCACGCCGCAAGAAGCCGCGCAGTACATTAAAAAAGAGAGCGACAAATGGGGTGCACTGGTGCGCAAAGTAGGCATTAAAGGTGAATAAACCATGAGCGCAACCATTGCAGAAAAAATACTCGCGCAAAAAGCGGGCCTTAAAAGCACCAAGGCGGGTGACATTGTCATTGCCAAGGTGGACTTTGCCATGGTGCACGACGCGCGCGCGCCCAACGCCATTCGCATGGTCGACAAAATGGGCGCGACCAAGCTGCCCTTCGCCAGCAAGACCGCCTGGGTGCTAGACCACTACTCGCCGCCGCCCAACCTGGAGGCCGCGCAAACGCACACCGCCATGCGCAAGTTTGCCGATGAACATAACAGCCCGTTGTACGACATTGGCGACGGCATTTGCCACCAGGTGCTGCCCGAGGGCGGGCACCTGACCAGTGGAGACCTGGTGGTGGGCACCGACACGCATAGCACCACCTACGGCGCGTTCAACGCCTTTGGCACGGGCATTGAAGGCACAGACGTGAGCGCGGTGATGGCGACAGGCAAGGTGTGGCTGCGCGTGCCCGAGTCGGTGCGCGTGCAGCTGGACGGCCGCTTGCAGCCGGGCGTGTGGGCCAAAGACCTCACCCTGCACATGCTGGGCCGCTTTGGTGCCGAGGGGCTGAACTACCGCGCCATAGAGTACGTAGGCTCTGCGGTAGCGGCTATGGAAATTGACGACCGCATGACCTTGTCGAACCACGCTGCTGAGCTGGGTGCTAAGGCTGCGCTCTTGGAGGCCGATGACAAAACCATTGCCTGGCTGGCAGCGCATGGGGCCAAGCCGCCCAAGCCGGTGAAGGCCGATGCCGATGCGCTGTATGCGCAGCGCATTGTGATTGACGCGTCAAGCCTGGCGCCACAGGTAGCGCGCAGGCATGCGGTGGACGACATTGTGGCGGCGCACGAGATTGTGGGCCAGAAGATTCACTTTGCACTTATTGGCACCTGCACCAACGGGCGGCTGGACGACATTCGCCAAGCGGCATCCATCCTCAAAGGCAAACGCCTGGCCAAGGGCGTGCGCATGATCATCACGCCTGCGTCGCGGCAGATTTATTTGGCTGCGATGCGCGAGGGTTTGTTTGAGATATTGACTGAGGCGGGTGCCTCGGTAGAGGCCGCTGGCTGCGGCACCTGCGTGGGCATTACCAACCACCTGATACCGGGCGACCGTGAGGTGGTGATATCGAGTGCCAACCGCAACTTCAAGGGTCGCTTGGGCAACCACGATGCAGAGATTTGGCTGGGTTCTGCAGCGACGGTGGCTGCGTCCGCCTTGACGGGTTGTATAACCGATCCGCGCACGGTGGTGGGTGGACAGTGGGAGGCTTCACATGCTTGAATCAACTGTAGACCAACAGAATATTGTGGAAGAAGCTATTAATAATGTAGCGCTGAGTGTTGTATCGGATAGCAGAGGTGGCGGCTCCGATATGGTGACGGGCCGCGTTTACGTGCTGGGCGACGACGTCAACACCGACCTCTGCTGCTCCGGCAAATACCTGCCCGGCAAAGACGAAGACTTTATCGCATCACAAGCCTTTGAGGCCATCGCGCCCGGATTCGCGGGGCGCTTTGCCGCTGGCGGCGTGATCGTAGGTGGCAAGCACTTTGGCTGCAACTCGTCGCGCGAGCAGGCGGTGCATATTTTGCTGCGCATGGGCGTGGCGGCGATAGTGGCCCCATCCTTCGGGCGGCAGTTTTTTCGCAACGCGATCAACAATGGCCTGCTGGTGGTGGAGTGCGATACGGCGGGTATTAGCGAAGGCGATGTGATGGCGCTGGATTTGAATGCACCCGCGTTGAAGGTAAGCGAGCGCAAGATTGAGCGCGCTTTGCCTGCGATACCGTCGGCCATCCGCGCGATCTTGCGCGAGGGTGGCTTGATACCTTTTCTGCGCAAGTACCCCGACTGGGAGGTGCCAGCATGAGTAACACGCCCACACCCAACCGCGCCAGCCGTTTGCGCCAAGCCTTGCGCCAGCGTTTAGCTCTTGCGCAAAGCGGCGGCAAGGCCTTGGTCGCCCCCGGCATCTACGACGGCTACGGCGCGCGCTTGGTGCAAGAGGCGGGCTTTGAGGCGGTGTACGTGACCGGCAACGGCGTGTCGGCCAGCCTGCTGGGCACGCCCGATGTGGGCCTGGTGGACTTGAGCCTGATGGCCAGCCACGCCCGCCATGTGGCTGCGTGCATTGACC
>JANMTF010000420.1:0-3906 GCA_031390175.1 Polaromonas sp. | reverse complement strand
AAAATCGTCCGCTGCAATGCGCCGCTCAGCCTTCACATTGCGCACCACCACCACGCCGTTCAGCGCCAGCAGGCAGGCCGGCCACTCGGCCGCTGGGTCGCCATAGGCAATTGAGCCACCCAAAGTGCCCAGGTTGCGGATGGCGCGGTGCGCAATGTGGGGCGCTGCGGCGTGCAACAGCGGGGCGTGCTGGGCCACCAAAGGCGAATTTTCAATCTCCGTGTGCGTCACCAGCGCGCCGATGCGCAGGTGCTTGCCTTGCACGCTAAGCCCTTTGAGTTCAGCTACGGATTGCAGGTCAATCAACAGCGCAGGCTCGGACAGGCGCATGTTCAGCGTGGCCAGCAGGGTTTGGCCACCGGCCAGCAGACGGGCTTCGTCGCCATGCTCTTGCAGAAGCTGTAGCACATCGGTAAGGCGCTTGGGCCGGGCGTAGGAAAAAGCGGCTGCTTTCATAGGGAGTGTCCTTGCGCTATGCGTTGTTGTGTCATGCCATCAGCGCAGCCAGTGCGCGCCCATCCACACACCCAAGCTGGTGGCGGCCACACCGGCCACAAACCACAGCAGGCGGGGCAGTTCGCGGTCTGCCCAACTTACTGGCTGCGATGGTGGCGCAGAGGCCGGAGTACCAAATGCAGCACTGACCATCTGGCCTGCACGGGAGGTTGCCGAGATGCCAGGCGCTGCGGGCGCAGTATCTGCAAGGCTGGCAGCCAACGGAGCGCCAGCTACAGCGCTGACTTCATCGGCGCTCAGATGCGCTTTGAAATTATTGAAAAATTTGTCCGCCAGTTGCCCAGCCGAAGCGTCCATCAGCCGCCCGCCAATTTGACCCAGCTTGCCTGCCACCGAGGCCTGCGCGGTGTAGGCCAACAGCGTGCCGCCCTCCACCGCACTCAAGCTCACCACCGAGCTGCCGCGCGCAAAGCCTGCGCTACCGCCCGAGCCTTCAAAGTTCAGGGTATAGCCTTGCAGGGGGCGCACATCGGTCATCTTCACCTTGCCCGCAAAGCGCGCGCGCACCGGGCCCATGCGCAAGAGCACGCGGGCGTGCATCTCTTCGGGAGATATTTGCTGCACTTCTTCGCAGCCGGGAATACACTGGCGCAGTACCTCGGGGTCATTCAGTGCCTGCCAGACTTGCTCTGGCGTGGCGGGTATGGTGACGCTGCCTTGAAGTTCCATCTCGGGGTCCTTATTAGCTTTTTCGTAGTGAGGCTTGCATCATCGCGGTAGCAGGCTCGGGTTACTCCCAATACCGCATTATTAACCAAGCGTTAAATTAGACCCTCTGACTATTTACCAACTGTTCAATGTCTTCCATCCGGAAAAACCCTGTAGTGGCGACAAAACCGCCCGCTGCCGCGCTCGCAGAAACCCCTTTGGCGCGCCGCAGGCTGATGCCGGGCGACAGGGAGCGCCAGATTATCGATGGGGCTGTAGAATTTTTCTCACAGCACGGGCTGGACGGGCAGCTGCGAGACTTGGCGCGCCAACTGGGCGTGACCCACACCCTGCTCTACCACTACTTTCCTACCAAGCAGGCCTTGATCGAGCGGGTGTATACCGAGCTGTTTGCCGGGCGCTGGAACCCGCAATGGGAGGCTTTGCTGGACGACGCAAGCCTGGACACGGAGACCAAGTTCACCCGCTTTTACACCGAGTACGCCCGTGTGATCCTTAAATCCAACTGGGTTCGTATTTTCATTTTCTCTGGCCTGAGTGACCGCTATATCACCGACCAGTACTTTGCCATGCTGCGCAAAAAGCTGTTTCCGCGCCTCGTACGGGAAACCCGCAAGTACCGGGGCGCCCCATTGCACGGAAAATCTAGCGAACGCGAACTGGAACTGCTGATGGGCTTGCATGGCAGCATTTTTTATATGGGTATGCGCCGCTGGATCTATGGTCAAAGCACTTGTACTGCCAAAACAGACATTCAGGATGCGCGCTATATCCATGACCAGGTTTTAGCCTATCTGCTTTCCGTCAGTGCTGTTCTTGCCAACTAGGAGATTTTCAAATGACGCTTTCTCTGAACCATTTTTCCATCCGCACGCTGGACATGGCTGCCACCGAGGCTTTTTACAGCAAGGTGCTGGGCTTGACCGCAGGGCCACGCCCGCCGTTCCAGTTCCCCGGTTTCTGGATGTATGCGGGCAGCCATGACAATATTGCCAACGCGGTGGTGCACATCATTGGCATGGACAAAAACGACCCTGAAGGTTTGAAAAAATACCTCGGTGACCGTGATGTCTCCAGCATGCAGGGCTCAGGCGCAGTAGACCATATCGCCTTTTTTGCTACCGGCCTGGAGACTATGCTGGGGCACCTCAAAACCATCGGTGTACCCTGCCGCGAGCGCACTGTGCCTTCCATTGGCCTGCACCAGTTGTTTTTGGACGACCCCACAGGTGTCGTGATTGAACTGAACTACCCCGAGGCCGAAAGCACCGCCTTGCTGGCGAAAAACAAGGCTGCAACGGTTTAATGGCACGCATCGTCATCATCGGCGGATCGCTGGGCGGCCTGATGGCTGCCAATATGCTGCTGCGCGCTGGGCACGATGTGCAGGTGCTGGAGCGCGCCGCCTCATCGCTGGACGGGCGCGGCGCGGGCATCGTGACGCACCGCCCCTTGATGACGGCACTGGAGCGCTGCGGCTTGACGATTGACGGCTCGCTGGGCGTGGCCGTGAAGGAGCGCGTGGTGTTGGCGCCCGATGGCGCAGTGGTGGAGCATGCGCAGATCTCGCAAGTGCTCACTTCGTGGAGCCGCCTGTACGCCATGCTGTCCTCGGTGTTTGATGCCAGGCGCATGGTCTACGGTGCGTCGGTTGCCAGCATTGAACAAAGCGAGCGTAGTGTGCGTGTGCAGTGTGACGATGGCCGAAGTTTTGATGCCGACCTGGTGGTGGCAGCCGACGGTATTCGCTCCACAGTGCGTGGTCAGCTTTTGCCCCAAGTGCAGCCGCAGTACGCAGGCTATGTGGCCTGGCGCGGCGTGTGCGATGAGGCAGTGTTGTCCCAGCTCACTTTAAAAACCGTGTTCGATACCTTTGGTTTTGGCGTGCCGCCCGGCGAGCAACTCATTGGCTACCCGGTAGCAGGTGCAGGCAACGCTACCACGCGCGGCCAGCGCCGCTACAACTTTGTGTGGTACCGGCCTGCGTCGGAGCCAGAGCTGAAGAATTTGATGACCGATGCCGATGGCCAGCATTACCCACTGGGTATCTCCCCGAACAAAGTGGCTTGGCAACATGTAGCGGCAATACGGCAAATAGCCCGCGAACGATTAGCCCCGCAGTTTGCCGAGATGCTGGAGAAAACCGCGCAGCCCTTTTTGCAGCCCATCTACGATTGCGCCACCAGCCAGATGGCTTTTGATCGCGTAGCCATTTTGGGCGATGCCGCCTTTATCGCACGCCCGCATGTAGGCATGGGTGTCACCAAGGCCGCAGAAGATGCCATGGCGCTGGCCGACAGCATTGCAGAGCATGGCGCTACTGCGCAAGCCCTGCAAGCCTACCAAAGCATGCGCTTAAGCCCTTGCCTGGCCGTAGTGCAACGCGCGCGGGCGTTAGGCGCTTACATGCAGGCGCAAGGCCAGCAGCACGGAGCCGATGTGATAGCGCAACAACGCAGTGCGCGCAGCGTCATGTTGGAGACTGCGATAGATCTTTCCCAACCAACATCTGGTACAAACACGTCAGTTTTTACGCCAGCTTTCGCGCACTGAGTATTTTTTCACCCCAGTTTCCGCTCACCCTTCACCACTAACCACCACTGGAGATCACCATGACTAATCCTTCGTCCCTCGTCAACTCTGGCAGGCGCTCAATCATCGTAGGTGGAGCAGCAGTCGCTGTAGCACCCGCCTTGTTCAACATCTCGCATGCGCAAACCA
>JANMTF010000417.1:0-5576 GCA_031390175.1 Polaromonas sp. | reverse complement strand
TTCGCCCCACGCGGTGTCAACTCACGCGCCAAGTCTGCTACGGCATCCTCTTGGCCTGTCAGGTCGAATGCTTCTGCGTGCCGCCACAACACCAAATCCATCTCGCCTCCTATTGCGCAATTTGAACCATTTTGGTATTGGCAAACAGCGTGTGCCGTTTTGCCAGCTCTGCCTGCGCGCTCAACGCGCCATCACCAGCCGATTGCAGGTAAGTACCATCGGGCTGCATAAACCAGGAATCTGCTGTGTCTTGCAAATAGGGCACCAGGCATTCATCGACTACGCGCTGGCGCAGACGCGCATCCAGCACCGGCCAGGCCAGTTCGATACGGCGCAGCATGTTGCGGTTCATCCAGTCAGCACTAGAGAGATAAACTTCTTCCTCATTGGCTGCGCGGAAATAAAAGATACGTGAATGCTCTAAAAACCGCCCGATCACTGAGCGCACCACCACGTTGGCACGCACCAGCGGGTCTAGCAGCGGCAAGGTACAAGCGCCGCGCACGATCAAATCTATTTTCACACCGGCGCGAGCTGCCCTTAGCAAAGCACGCATCAGCGCTTCATCCGTCAGCGCGTTCATTTTTGCAATAATGCGCCGGTCTTTGTGCGCTCCTGCGTTGGCAACAGCATCGATTTTTTCGATTAGATTGTTGTGCAAATTAAAGGGTGCAACCCACAGGCGTTTGAGTTTGGGCAACTTGGATTGCCCCGCCATATGGACAAACAAGGCCTGCATGTCTGAGGTGATTTCCGAGTTGACCGTCAGATAACTGATATCGGTATACAGCTTGGCCGTGCGCGGGTTGTAGTTACCGGTAGACAAATGGCAATAACGGCGCAAAACCTTGCCTTCACGGCGCGTCACCAGCAGCATCTTGGCATGCGTTTTAAGGCCCACCACTCCGTACACCACTTGTGCACCCAGCGCTTCCAGCGCCTCGGCCCAGTTGATATTGGCCTCTTCGTCAAAACGGGCCTTCAGCTCTACCACCACCGTCACCTCTTTACCTGAGCGCACGGCCTCGCCTAGCAAGTCCATCATCTCTGACTGTGCGCCTGTGCGGTAAATGGTTTGGCGTATCGTCAGCACCTGCGGGTCACGCACCGCCTCGCGCAGGAAAGCCATCACACCATCGAAGCTTTCAAACGGCTGGTGAATCAAAATGTCACGCTCGCGCATTTGGTCAAAAATGGGGATGTTATGTAGCAACTCGTGCGGCTCTACAGCGCGGTGAGCAGGAAAAAGCAAGTGGGGCTGGTCTACCAAATCAATCAATTGGTTAAAGCGCACCAGGTTGACCGGGCCAGGCACCCGGTAGACGGCTTGGGGTGGCAAATTAAACTGCGCTTTGAGAAACTCTGACAAAAACGCAGAGCACCCAGATGACACCTCTAAACGCACGGCTTGTCCATAGTGTCGCTGCTGCAAGCCTAGCCGCAGTGCCGTGCGCAGGTTACGCACTTCTTCTTCATCTACCGCCAAATCAGAATGCCGGGTAACACGAAATTGCGAAAACTCCGAGACTTTCCTGCCAGGGAACAAGTCGTCCAGGTGGCCGCGAATCACACTGGACAAAGACACCAATGACTCTTCCGTATCACCGCGCTTGTGCGGCAGGCGTATCAAACGCGGTAATACCCTGGGTACTTTCACAATGGAAATTTCGTTAGCCCGGCCAAAAGCGTCTTTACCCTCTAGGCGCACAATAAAATTAAGTGACTTGTTGGCCACCAGCGGAAACGGGTGCGCTGGGTCTAAACCGACAGGCATGAGCAGGGGCTGCACCTCCCGCTCAAAGTACTCTTTCACCCATTTTTTTTGATTCACGCTGCGGTGCCCGTGTGACACCACATGCACACCACTGGCCTCCAGCGCCGGGGTGACCGCCTCATTGAATACTTTGTACTGCTCGTCCACCAAGGCATGCGCTGCACGGGCCAAATTGGTGAATGAGGCTGCGCTGGAGTCACCTTTGTAGTCATCGGTCACCATCGCGAGGAGATGCTGCGCGGCCCGAACTTCAAAAAATTCGTCTAAATTGGACGACACGATGCAAACATAACGCAAACGCTCCAGCGCTGGCACATCGTCCCGCAGCGCCCAGCTCAGCACTCTGCGGTTAAATTCCAGAATACTCTGGTCGCGGTCTAAAAAATGGTCTTTGCTGACCTGGGTTTTGTCCATAGCTACCATAGTATCTCAATGTATTTTTCTTGACTGGTGCCATGAAGTGTGCCCTTGTTATGTGACAGTTTTGTGAAAAAATGATGACAACATGGACGGCCTGATCGAACGATTGTGGGCTTGTATGGGGACTAAAAATGTAATGAAACGTTGCGTTGCCTCTTCCCAGCTAAAGCACAATGCACGCAATCGTGCCTCATGGCGCGGTACGGTTCTGGCCGCTTCCCATGCCTGCTGCAAGTCAACGTGCAAAGCCCCACCCTGTGACGCGCCTTGGTGCGCACCCAGCACCTCGACTGGGCCATCCACCCGGAATGCAGCCACTGGCGTACCACACGCCATCGCCTCCAGCATCACCAAGCCAAACGTTTCGTTGGGGCTTGGAAACACAAACACATCTGCACTGGCATACAGCAGCGACAAGGCGTCCCGCTGAAGTAAGCCTACCCAAATGGCTTGCGGGTATTTTGCCTTGAGCTTGTCCATCAACGGGCCTACACCGCACACCACCTTGGTGCCGGGTATATCCATTTGCAGAAAATGCTCAATATTCTTCTCGTAAGACACCCGCCCCACAAACAAACTGACGGGCCGCACCACAGGCCCCAGCGCAGGATAGATACGTGCCTGCGGTGCATAGGCAAACAGCTTGGTGTCCACGCCATGCGTCCAGGCACGCAAATTGGCAAAACCCCTGCGCTCCAGCATCTCCAATGCGGCCTGGGTGGGCACCATCACACCCGACGAGGGCCGATGAAAATGCCGGAACAATGCATAACCCCAACTCAGCGGCACTTTAGCCGCCGCATGCAGTATCTCTGGAAACTTGGTGTGGAATGCGGTAGTAAACGCCCATTGCCTGCGCAAGCAGTGCTTACGAGCCGCCCAGCCTAGCGGGCCTTCGGTAGCCAGATGAACGGCATCTGGCACATAGCCGTCCAGCATCCCCGGGAGTGTGCGGCCAGGTTGGATAGCCAAGTCAATCCCTGCATAGCCTGGGCATGGCCGGGTCTTAAACAATCCTGGGTGCACCACCTTGACTTCATGCCCATGGTCGCGCAGACCTTGCACTAACTCTACCAAGGTCGTCACTACGCCATTGACTTGAGGCAGCCACGCATCAGTAACCAAAGCGATTTTCATGCGGATGCTCCTGTCATGGCAGGCTGAATGGCCTGCACTGGCGACGGCACGGCCACAGCGAGGGGATGCTTTGACTGCGCAGCCCAATGCACTATTTCCAGCCTGCCATCGTGGTGCTCGACCAAGGCAGTCATGCTTTCCACCCAATCACCATCGTTGCAATACAAAACGCCATCTATGTCACGCATCTCGGCACGGTGGATATGCCCGCACACCACCCCTTGGTAACCGCGCTGTTGCGCTTCGCGCGCCACGGCGCGCTCAAAATCAGTGACGTAATTCAAGGCGCTTTTAACTTTATGCTTGAGAAATGCCGACAGAGACCAGTAGGGCAAGCCCAGCTTGGCACGCCAATGGTTCAGGTAGCGATTAAGCCGCAAGGTGAACTCGTACAAGTTGTCGCCCAAATAGGCTAACCATTTGGCGCATTGGATTACGCCATCAAAGTAGTCACCGTGGGTCACCCAAAGCTTTTGCCCCAAAGCCGTGGTGTGCACCGCCTCGTCCAACACTTCTATGCCGCCAAACTGCTGGCCAATGAATGCGCGGGCAAATTCATCATGATTGCCTGGTATGAACACCACGTGGCAACCCTTGCGTGCCCGGCGCAGCAGCTTTTGCACCACATCGTTGTGGGCTTGTGGCCAGTACCAGCGCCTGCGCAATTGCCAGCCGTCAATAATGTCGCCCACCAGGTACAGGCTTTGGCTTGGGTAAGCCTTGAGAAAATCCAGTAACGCAACAGCCTGGCAACCAGCGGTGCCTAAATGCAAGTCAGATATAAACACCGCGCGTACGCCTTCTGGCCGCTCGCTGTTCGGCCCAAAAGACGCTTTGGCGGTCATCCAACCCGCTCTCACGTTGCACCTGCAAAGTATTTCAAAAAGCGACTGGGCGCATCTTTGACATGGATGAGCAAAGGCAGATCAGCGGTATTAAAGTCGGGGTCCCACGCCGGTGCACCCAGCACTTTGGCGCCCTGGCGCAGGTAACCCTTGATCAAAGCCGGTGGCGCTACGTCCAGGCTGTTGTCCAGTTGCTCAACGGGTAGCGGTAAAAGCGCCTGCACTTGCAGTTCCGGGCTGGCCATATGCTTGTCTTGCATTTGGCGCCACACACTGGCGGCCACATCACCACTGACCATACCGTTGTGCAGCATGGGAATGCTGGCACAACCCATCATGGTTTCCAACTTGTTGCGCGACATAAACTCGTACAAAGCACTGCCCAGCGCCAAAATTACCCCGCCTTGGCGAAAATCAACATGCACACAGCTGCGGCCCAGCTCCACCATTTTGGAGCGCAGATGGCTAAGGGGGCGCAGGTCAAACTCTGTGTCGCTGTAAGCACCCCCGGCGCGTACCGCCTGCGTCGGCGTGAGCACCCGGTAGGTGCCAATCACTTGGCCTGATGCGTTATCGATCGCCAAAAGGTGTTCGCAAAAATCATCAAACTTGTCTACATCGTGGTCAGGCACCGCTGTATCCAGACGGGCGCCCATCTCAGTGGCAAATACCTGGTAACGCAACTTCTGTGCCTGCCTTACCTCGTCTTGGTGCCGAGCCCAGACGATTTGAATCCGCGCTACGGGCGTGTTGTCGATAGCTTGCCCCATCACAAGCGGCGTGTGGGCGTTAGCGTGATGCGACCCGTGAGGCAAGCTGCCTGCCGGCAGCGCTTGTGTTGGAATAGATAGTGCTTTCATGGTATGCCCCCTAGGTAATAGATGTGCAAGCATTCATAGCTTGCGATGTTTCAAACCAGACCTGCAAATTTTGCAGCGTTGGTATGACGCAGTGATGGCATTTTTATGGCAGTTCAGTGAACGAGCCCAATAGAACATGCGGGAGTAGCTACATATTTAGTAGTATTGAAGTCACTGAAAAAAATTTCTTCTGAAGCAATCGCGTCATACATTTGTCACCGTCACCATGCAAACTCTCGAAGTGGTGTGCGAAATGGTTCGCACACTTTTTAGAAATTGATGACCATGAAACTCAAACTCTGCGCCTTAAGTCTGTCACTCGCTGCCCTGTACGCTTGCTCAGGATCTGATGACCCCGCCCCTACCCCCACACCACCAGCAGCTGAAAAGCCATTTACCGTCAAGATGATTAGCTTTAACGACTACCACGGCAACCTGGAATCCCCCGGCACTTTTGGCATTAGCACCGCCGTGCTGGCAGCAGACCGCCCGCCTGTCGGTGGCGCTGAATTCATGGCCGCCCATGTGGCCAAACTCAAA
>JANMTF010000416.1:0-2427 GCA_031390175.1 Polaromonas sp. | reverse complement strand
CGAGCTGATCAACAGTCTGTTTGACAAATACGAGCGCGCCCTGAGCGAGCTTCTCAACGCCAGCGACGGCGTGCGCGACGTAGAAGACGCCTGGTTTTTTATGCACACCCTGTTTGAGCTGATCTGGCAGTACCGCTTTTTGTACCGCGACCTGAACGATTTACTGAGCAAGAACCGCCGCTTGGAAACCCACTTTCAATGGGTGCTGAAAAACAAAACCCGCAGCGTGCGCGCCCTGCTCGACTCCATGAGCCGCAGCGGCGCGGTGAGTATTGACTCGCGCGAGGTAGAGGCCACCGCCACCAGCATGGTGGTAGTGCTCACTTACTGGCTCAGCTTTGAATACGTGCGCGACCCGCGCAAAGCGCTGGAGCCCGAAAGTGCCCAAGCCGCCCTGATGCGCGGCGCGCAGCATGTGCTTAATTTGCTGGTGCCTTACTTGGAGGCTAGCCAGCGCCAGCATTTGCTGGGCTTGGTAGAAACCTACAGCGCCAAGGCTGCCACTGGCGCGGCTTAGTTTTCCAGACCCAACTGCGTGGCGCACTAGCGAATAGCCGCCGGTGCCACGGTAGAACCCGATGCGCCCTGCAACTTCAAAGGTTGCAATGTGAAGGCAAACTCATAGACCTTTTTGGCCGACAGTTCGTCGAGCTTGAGGTTTTCAAGAATGTGAATACCGTTGACCACCAGGAAAATTTGGTGCACGGGCAGGCTCAAATCCTTGTCAGGGTTGGGCGAGACCTCCACCGGCCAGTTGTCCGATCCCACCAGTAGCGGGTCTTTTTTGACCAGCCACTCGGCAGCGGCAGTGCCCACGCCGGGGGTGGATTTGACAAAGCGCGCATTGTCCTTGCCGTACAACCTGCCCCAGCCCGTGTTGATGATGATGGCGTCCCCGGCATTGATCGCAGTGCTCTGTTTGGCCATGGTGCCCTCCAGGTCAGCCACCGTGATCTCATACGTGTCGCCCAGCATCTCCACGCCTTTGTAAGCGGCCACATCGAGCATCACGCCTCGGGCAAAGAAGGTACCCACTTTTTCCATACCCATTTTGGTAAAGCCAGAGCGGGTAGAAATGTCGTCCTGCTTGAAGCAGTTGTACAGCGAGCTGCCGTGCGTCTGATGCGAAAAGCCATCAAACTGCGTACCGATCTGGCCAAATTCACCCGTCATGATTTCTTCATTGCTGCCACGCTCGTTGGCCCCGGAGTTCATGAAGGTGCGCTTGGTAATCATGTTCATGAGGCGCGGGCCAAAAAACGGCATGCCCGGGCCCAGTACATGGCCCAGCTCGATCACCTCACCGGTTTTGATCAGGCGCGCACCGCGCAGCACAGTTTCGCGGTTTTTCATGTGGTTGCCTGAGCCACGTTCATCGCCTGCGCCCCATTTAGATGGGCAGCGCTGGGCTTCGGTAGGTGGCCGCCACTGCGCGCTCGCTAACAAGGGGACAGCAAGCAATAAGGTAGCAACAGCAGATGCAATATTTCTCATGATTTCTCTTCCTTGGATGAAGGGCCGTTTCACTTGAAGACGCAACTTTTGGCCCCAACAAAGCCGCACCGCATTCAGTGTAGATTTTTGCCGCTGCGTTCATCCTATGCTTTACCCCGAATGGACGGGTCGCCCGAGTGACTGTTCGCGTTGATTGCGTCACCTTTGCTACTCGCTGCAGGCTACGATCTACTGTCGTAAATCGACTTAGCCTCCCAGATCGATACGCGCTGGCAGCGGCACATCGCCCAATGCAGCAGCGTCGTAGCTGGTCACCACATAGGCGCGCGCAGCGTGCGTGGCGGCCTGTTTTAAAAGCTGCTTCACAAAACCAATCGACGGCTTGTCCAGCGCCGCAAACGGGTCGTCCAGCAGCACCAACGCCGCGCCCGATGCAAAGGCCGCTGCCAGCCACACTTTGCGCTTGGAGCCGGTGGACAGCATGTACATGGGCTTGTGCAAGTGCTCTGTGAGCGACAAGCCCTCGGCCAGAGCGCCCAGGCTTGGGTAATCAAACTGCGGGTAAGTTTTGCGCAGCGACGCAAAGTATTCAGTGGGCGAGATGTGGTCAAAGCTTGTGCTGCGGGGGTCTACCCAAAAAACCTGCTGGCGGTAGGCGCTGGGCTGGTCTTTTAAGTTCACGCGGTTAATCTGTAGCTCACCCGCCTGCGCAGCCAGCTCTCCCGCCAGCAAGCGCACTAGCGTGGTCTTGCCTGCGCCGTCACCCCCGCGCACCAAGCTCACTCCGCCAGGTGCGTCGAAGGTCAAGCCAGTGAACAAGGGGCATTGGGCATAGCCAAAATGCAAGTTGTTTATCTGCAAAATTCTGGGGGTAGTGGGGTTGAAATGGTCGATGGTGGGCCTACTTTTGCTTGGATACCTGGCTGCGATTGTAAAGAAGGCATCTCAAGTAATATCCATACGCATGCCCAC
>JANMTF010000343.1:0-11967 GCA_031390175.1 Polaromonas sp. | reverse complement strand
TTGGCTACATACTCACCAATAGCCAAGCTGCTGGTAAGCCCAGGCGACTCAATACCAAAGAGGTTGACCAAGCCCGCAATACCGTGCAGCGCAGGGCCGTCGATCCGAAAGTCTGGGGCTTTCATATCCGGCCCGTGGATCTTGGGGCGCACACCGCTGTAGCTGGGTTGCAATGCACCATCGGGCAAGCCTGGCCAAAACCTGCGCACGGCGGCGTAAAAACCATTTGCACGCTCAGGGTCAACGGTGTAGTCAATTGCGTCAGCCGTGGGCACGTCTAGCCACTCCAGATCGGGGCCAAACTTGGCCTGTCCGCCCAGATCTACGGTGATGTGCACGCCCTGCCAGCCGTCGTTGGGAATGGGGTAGATCAAGCGCTGAAACGGCGCCTTGCCCGACAGGCTGTAGTAGTTGCCTTTGCCAAAATATTCGCGCGGAATATGCTGCGCATCCAAGCCCTCAAAACGCCTGGCCAGCGCGCAGGCATGCAAGCTGGCTGCGTTGATCACCGTGGTGGCTTGCAAGGCATAGGCTTCGCTCTCAGTGGCCGATTGCGCGACAACTATGTGGGCGGGTGGCTGATGGGGCTTGGAAAGCTGGACAGATTGCACCTGCGTCGCCAGCACCACCATGCCGCCCGCGTTTTCCAAGTCGCCTTGCAGCGCCAGCATGAGGCCATGGCTGTCCACTATGCCGGTGGTGGGTGAATGCAATGCTGCAGTGCATTGCAGCGCAGGCTCCATGGCCAGCGCCTCCTCTCGCGTCAGCCAGTGGGTGGGCACCCCATTGGTGGTGGCTGTGGCTTGCACTTCGCGCAGGGCTGCGTGCTGGGATTCGTCAGTGGCTACCAGCAGCTTGCCGCAGTTGGCAATGCCTACGCCCCGCGATGCGCAGTAGCCGTACAGCAACTCTTTGCCTTGCACCGACAGCTTGGCCTTGAGAGAGCCCGGTGTGTACTGCAAGCCGGCGTGCACCACCTCACTGTTGCGTGAGCTGACGCCTTGGCCTATCGCGGCTTCTTTTTCTATCACGATCACCTCGCGGCCTTGCAGCGCCAGCGCACGCGCTACCGCCAGCCCCACCACGCCCGCCCCTATCACCACTGCGTCTACTTTATCCATGCATCTGCTCCATCAAGTTGTCTCCATCACGTCTGCTCAAAACCTTCAATCACATTGACTGCGTTCACGCCCAGCTCGGCCGCTGCATAGCCACCTTCCAGTACAAAAATGGATGGCAAGCCCAGCTTGGCAATGCGTTGGCCCAGGCGCAGAAAATCTTCGCCTTGCAAGTTAAACCTGGAAATCGGGTCGCCTGCAAAAGTGTCTAGGCCCAGAGACACCACCAGTGCCTGCGCGCCATGCTGCGCCACACGCTGGCAAGCAGTATCAAGGGCATCAAACCACGTCGTATTGCGGGTGCCAGCAGGCAAAGGCAGGTTCAGGTTAAAGCCGTGGCCTGCACCGCCTCCCATCTCGTCGGCATGCCCCAGGTAAAAAGGGTATTCGGTAAGTGGACACCCGTGGATACTGGCAAAAAGTACGTCAGAGCGGTCATAAAAAATACTCTGCGTGCCATTGCCATGGTGGTAGTCCACATCCAGCACCGCCACACGCGCGCAGCCGCCGCTGCGCAAGGCCTGTGCGGCGATTGCCGCATTGTTTAAAAAACAGTAGCCGCCCATAAAATCGGCTCCGGCATGGTGACCAGGCGGGCGAGTGGCACAAAAAACACCGCGCGTGCCCTGGGCTAGCAGGGCTGCTGCGCTGGCGGCTGCATCGGCCCCTGCCTTGGCCGCCGCCCAAGTGCCTGCCACCAGTGGCGTACCGTTGTCCATCGAGTAAAGGCCCAGTTTGGCAATAAAGTTGTCGGGCTCACGGTCGCTGCGCAGGGTCCGCACGGGCCAGATGGAGGGGAAAGGTTGCACCTGGGCATTGGCAGCCTTAAGCGCTAGCCACTGCTGCCAGGCGGTTTGCAAAAAGCGCACATACCGTTCGGTGTGCACCTGTGCCAGCACCACACTGCTGTCTACCTCGGGTGCACGCAGGCTGTGCCCTCGCGCCCGCAATTGGGTGTGCACATAGTCTGCTCGGCTGGGGGTTTCAAAGCACGGCACACGCTGGCCCCGGTAAAACTCATACTCTGGTGCGTGCAAGCTGTGGTCAGGGTTGAAAAATGCAATCATCTGCAAAGATCATAGCGCGTGATAGCGGCGGTGTTGGATTTGCAATGGGGTATATACGCCATATTGGTATCAAGGGCGCTCGGCTAGCCTGGTTGGCTGCTTGCAGAGGCAAAACTGAACACGCCACGCTGAGTGAGGCGGGCAAACTCAGCTTCAATCATCTCCTGCAACACCGGAATGGCGGCATTGTCTCGGGGCTGCGATGGGGTGGCCAGTACCAGTAGGCGGTTAAGCTGTACGCCTGATATTTCGGACATCACTACCTCGTTGCTGGCACCAGATTCTTTGAATACCGACACCGGCATGATCGTAGCCCAGGGGCCGCGCAGCACCAGCTCGCGGATGGCATCGACCGAGTCAATCTCGGCTTGAATTTTCAGTTGCTTGCCCAGCGGCTGGAGTTGTGTGTCCACAATGCTGCGGTGCAGACTGGTCATCAACAGCGGTATGCGCGCTAGCTGGCTCAGAGACACGATGGGGCCGACCTGCAACGGACGGGGCGACACCAAGGCGAAGGGTTCACCCAGCAAAGGCTGCAGGGTGAGCGCGCGCCCGGGCTCGGGGTTGGTGACAATGGCCATGTCGATCATGCCGCGCTCCAGCCAGTCCAGCAGGGTCGGCGTGAAGGCCTCGCGCACGCGAATCTCCAATCCTGAGCCTGCGCGCTGGCAGCTTTCAAACAGGCCTGGCACCAGCACCCTTGCCAGGGTGGGTGACGCACCCAGCACGACCGGCGTGCCCGCACGGTCTTTGCTGCTATCGAGCTTTTGGCGCACGCGCAGGGCCTCAGCCAAGATGCGCTGTGCAGACTCATAAAACGTCACACCTGCCACCGTCAGGCGCACGCCGCGTGGCATACGCTCTAGCAGTTGCACGCCGACGTCGGCCTCCAGTTCACGCAACTGGCGCGTCAAGGCAGGTTGGGCCAGCGGGATGGCAGCTGCAGCAGCCGTCAGGCTACCCGCGTCGGCAATGGCTACAAAATAACGCAGCGTGCGAAGGTTCATACGTGCTTAGCTTTGCAGCGCCATGAACTCCATCAACGTGCGGTTAAAAAACTCGGGCTGCTCGATGTTGGCAATGTGCGCAGCATCTTTGATCAGCACAAACTCAGAATTGGGCAGATTGGCGTGGATCTGGCGCGCCATCTCGGGCGGGGTGCCGTGGTCATGCTCGCCCACCATCACCAGTACCGGGCAGGTGATCTCGTGCAGACGGTCCAAGGTGTCGATCTTGGAGATGGCGGCGCAGCAGCCGCAAAAGCCGTTGACGGGTGTGGCCAGTATGCCTGCGGCCACGCGCGCCACCACCTCGGGCTGGCGCTCGCGAAAGCCTGCAGTAAACCAACGCGCCAAGGTGCTCTCCAGCAGCGCTTGCATGCCCTGGGCTTGCGCCATCGCGATGCGCTCGCCCCACATGGCGTCCGCGTTGGGTGGGCGGCGACTGGTGGTGTCTAGCAGCACCATGCTGGCAAACACGCCGGGGTGCTTCAGTGCGTAGGTCTGCCCTATCATGCCGCCCATCGATATACCCAGCCAGTGCGTGCGGGTGATGCCCAAATGCTCGAACAGGCCATGCACATCATCGGCCAACTGCGCCAAAGTGTAGGCGCCGGGCGGCGCGCTGGTTTTGCCATGGCCGCGCGCGTCGTAGCGCAGCACGCGGTAGTCTTTGGACAGTAACGCGGCTTGCTCGTCCCACATGGAGACATCGCAGCCCAGCGAGTGCGCCAGCGTGATCCACGGGCCTTCGCCCTCGATAGTGTAGTGAACGTCGATGTCGCCGATGCGGGCGCTTGCGGAGGTTTTCATGGCTTTCGGGTTTCAGGATGAAGGAGGCAGATGACAGGGATCAGGCTTAGTCGAGCTTGATATGGCCTGCTTTGGCCAGGCGGGTAAAGCTGGCTACTTCGCTGGCAATCAGTTTGTCAAATTCTTCGGGGCTGCTGGTGATGGGCTCGACGCCCAAGGGGCCAAAGCGTTGCCGGATCTCGGGTTGCTTGAGGATGCTGCCAATCTCAGCACTGAGTTTGTCTACGATGGCGCGTGGCGTTTTGGCGGGGGCCAGCAGGCCGTACCAAAAGATCCACTGATAGCCCGGAGCACCCGACTCGGCCACCGTGGGTGCATCAGGCATGTCGGGCATGCGCTTCAAGCTGGTCACGGCGATGGCAGTGGCTTTGCCTTCTTTGACTAAATTAATAGCGCTGGCGTAGGGCGAGATGAACACCTGCGTGCGGCCTGCCATGGTCTCTGTCAAGGCCTCGGGAATGCCTTTGTAGGGGATGTGCAGGATGTCCATGCCGGTTTGGCTTTTGAGTAGCTCCACCGCAAAATGCGAGCCGCTGCCCACGCCTGCCGAAGCATAGTTAAGTTGGCCGGGCTTGGCCTTGGCCAGCGCTATCAAATCGCCCATGCTTTTGATGCCCAAGCCAGGTGCCACGATCACCAGCGCCGGGCCGGTAGCCGTCAGCGTAATGCCTGCAAAATCCTTTTGCACGTCATACGGCAGCTTGGGATAGATGGCTGGAGCCACCGCGTGGGCAGACGACACCGACAGCAAAGTGTAGCCATCAGCGCCAGCCGTGGCCAGCGCCTGCGCTGCCACGTTGCCCCCAGCTCCCAGGCGGTTTTCTACCACTACGGCTTGCTTCCAGCTATCGTTCAATTTGTTAGAAAGCAGCCGCGCCGTGATGTCAGGCCCGCCGCCGGGTGTGAAACCGACCAGGATGCGAATGGGTTTGCTTGGATAGGCATCTGTCGGTGCGGTTTGCGCCCAGAGCGCCGGGGCGCTGCTGCCGAATAACAACGAGAGGAGGAGTTTTCTGCGCATGGACAAATCTTGGTGGGTGCTATTCAATTTTCATCTCGCGGATCACCGCGCGGAACTGGTCCATCTGGCGGCGCAGCATGGCATCTTGCTCGGCGGGGGACGAGCCCACCGGGTCAGCACCCAGGTCGGCCAGGCGCTTGGCCAGATCGGGGTGGCGCACGGCAGCCGCCACTTCGCGCTGCAGGCGTTCAATGATGTCTTTGGGTGTTTTGGCGGGCGCGAACAAACCGTTCCAGCCTTCCAGCTCTAGCGAGGCAAAGCCCAGCTCGCGCACCGTGGGAACATCAGGCATGGAAGCGATGCGCTTGGATGCGGTGGTAGCCAGCACCTTGAGGGTGCCCGCGCGTATCTCAGCCAATGACGACGACAACTGGTCACCACCCACCTGAATGCGCCCTGCCAGTAGCTCTTGCTTCAATGGTGCTGCACCTTTGTAGGCGATGTGCTCCATCTCAATTTTGGCATCACGTTTAAAGGCCTCGCCCAGCACATGCATGGCCGAACCGGGCCCCGTGGAGCCGTAGTTGTATTGCAGGGCCTTGTTGCCTTGCAGCAAGGTGGCCACGCCGCGCAGGTCTTTGGCGGGCACGCTGGGGTGCGCTGTCCACACAAAGGGCACATACACGGCGATGGAGATGCCGGCAAAGTCGGTGTCGACGTTAAACGGCGAAGTTTTGGCCAGCGTTTGCGCCACGGAGGCCAGCGGGAACGTCAGGTTGTGCATCAAGATGGTGTAGCCGTCGGGCGCGGCTTTGGCCACTGCATCGGCACCTATCGCCCCGCCCGCCCCGCCCCGGTTGTCCACCAGCACCGGCTGGCCCATGGACTCGCTCATGCGCTGCGCCATTAAGCGCGCCACAATGTCGGTGGTGCCACCCGCCGGGAAAGGGACAATCAATTTGATGGGTTTGCTGGGATAGCTTTGCGCCAAAGCGCTGTGCCAAGGCGCAAGGGCCGATGTAACTGCTGCTGCCAGACCCATGCCGAAGGTGAAAAATCTTCTGCCAAATACAAACATTGTCGTCTCCTTGATTGAAAATTGAAGGTGCGCATCCGTGCAGTCAACTTGCCAATACAAACCAGACGCAAAGCTTGTTCAACTGCACCGGAATCAGTATCGCACAGCCAAGGGGTGTGCTGTGAGTTTACGTCGGCGCAAGCTGCGTTGAAATTTCACGCAAAGCCTGAGGCTTTGCAGATGGCTTATTTTTTAGCGGAATGCTTGCGTGCCTTGGCGCTGCCCACCACTTCAAGCTTGGCTTGAATCACACCAGCGTGGGTCATTTTGATCTTGCGCGCTGCGGCAGTGGTCAAGTCGCCAATGCGGTCGTCTGCTGTAGGGCCACGGTCGTTCACACGCACTACAACGCTACGCTTGTTGGCCAGATTTGTCACTTTGACCATGCTGCCAAACGGCAGTGTTTTATGGGCCATGGTCATTGCGCCCGCGTTAAAGCGCTCGCCGCTGGCGGTTTTGCGACCATTGAATTTACGGCCGTAATGGGCTAATTTGCCTTCGGAGACTTTGTCGCCAGAGTCCTTGGCTTGGGGAGCGCTCGTAGCTGGGGCATTAGCGGCGGTTGCAGCTGCTGCTTTAGCCGCATCGGCGGCAGAGGCAGGCGCCGCCTGCGTCTGGGCAGTGGCGATGGATGAGAAAGAGAAAGCCAGCACAGCGGCACTGGCTACCAGAAAACGAAATGGCATGAAAAGCTCCAATAAATGAGTATGACCCAACGCAAAGAAACTGCGTTAGACCACACAATTCTACACCGCACACCCCGCCCGGAGTTCAAGAATACTGCGAAGCGAACACTTCTATTTAAAGATATCAATCGAGCTGTAGATCAATACGCAGTTGCGGGAGCAGCTATGAAATATGTAGCTATGAATGGCTGCCCTTCAGCCATGGTTTGCCAGCTCGGTGGCGCCGCCACAGCCTACACTGGCTTGAGCTCAGACTGCGCACCATCGGGCAGCGGGTACTGGTCTACATTCAGGCACATGCTGACCAGGGTGTAGTAACTAATCGTGCCCATCACGTCCACCACGCCGCGCTCGCCGTACTGTGCGACCAAACTTGCATATGCGGTATCGCTCACCTGCTTTTTCTGCAGTAGTTCATGGGCAAAGTGGTAGACAGCGGTCACATGGGCAGGCAGCGCCCGCAGGTTCGGTTGGGTAGCTGCTGCAATGGCATCGACCAGAGCAGTGTCCAAACCCGCATCCAGGGCAATGCGCTTGTGCGCCCACCAGACAAACTGGCTAGTCCAAAACCGCGCTACCAGCAAGATCACCAGCTCGTTCAGCGCCAGTGGCAAAGACGAGTTAAAGCGCGTGTGCTCGCCAAACTGTTGCGCCAAATTGCCCAGCGCAGGGCTGCGCATGAGCACGTTGTAGGGGCCTTGCATGGAGGCGCGCTTGCCTGACATCACGCTCTCGGCCATGGCCAGTTGCTCGGGGTTCATGGTGTCCCATGTCAGCGGTGCAAAGCGGTGGCCGCGTATGTGGAGTGGTGGTCGGTTGACAGCGTGGGGCATCGAGGGGGTATTTAATATCAGACCGGCTTGTCGCCTTGCAGGGTAATGCGGTGCATCACGCGTCGGTAGCCGTGGTAGTCGTTCACAGGATTGTGCTGGGTGCAACGGTTGTCCCAAAGGGCCAGCGAGTGCGGCTCCCATGCAAAGCGGCAGGTGAACTCAGGCTTGACTTGGTGGTCAAAAAGAAAGCTCAGGATCGGCGCGCTTTCAGCATCCGTCATGCCCTCAATCCCTGACGTGTGCGCCACGTTCACATACAGCGCCTTGCGGCCGGTCTCAGGGTGCGTGCGCACAATGGGGTGCTGGGCTTGGTAGCTTGTGGGGGCATCCGTGTTGCCGGCTGATTTGATGCGGTCTTCTCGCGTTTTGGAGACATCGGCTTTGGCCGAGCTGCTGATGCCCTTCAAGCCAGCAAGCAAGTTTTGCATGGTGCTGGACAAGGCCTCGTAAGCCATGGTCTGGTTGGCAAACAGCGTGTCGCCGCCATACGGCGGCACCTCGCGCGCCAGCAGCATCGAGCCCATGGGCGGCACATTCAAATAGGTGGTGTCTGAATGCCAGATGCCGCCGAAATTAACTTTTTCGTGCTCCAGTTTTTTGACTTCGATGATGTGCGGGAAGCCCTCGATGCCTTTGACAAAAGGGTATTCAATAGGCTGGCCCATGAATTGGGCAAAGGCCAGAAACTGGGCTGGACTGAGTGCTTGGTTGCGCAAAAAAATAACCTGATGCTCAAGAAACACTTTACGTATGTCGGCCGCCACAGCGGCGGACAGTCCCGCCGCCAGATCCACACCCGAGATTTCCGCACCCAGTGCGCCCGCGATTTTTTTAACTTGCATGGTGAGTGGGCACGCCATCAATCCGCAGTCGCGCCTGAACTCTTGACCACTGCCGCCCATTTTTGAATGTCCGCATGCAAGATGGCGGCAAACTCTTCGGGTTTGGTGTCATAGGGCTCAGCCCCCAAAGCGGCAAATTTTTCAACGATGGCTTTGTCTTCCAAAATCTTCCTGACATCCGCATTGATCTGCTGCACCACCGCCGCAGACACTCCCTTGGGCGCGAACAGGCCGAACCAGGGGTTGATGACGAATCCAGGATAACCCGACTCGGCAATGGTGGGAATGTCTTTGAACGCGCCTGCCCGCTTAGACCCCGTCACCGCCAAACCGTTGACGGTACCCGCCTTGATGTGCTGTGCCACCGATGGCAGACTGGTAAACACCAACTGGATTTGGCCCGAGATCAGATCGGTCAGCGCAGGGGCTGCGCCCTTGTAGGGCACATGCAGCATCTTGTTTGCAGTGCTGTTAGCCGCGCCGCCCGCGTTGTACGCGTTGAACATTTCCCCCAGCAAATGGTTCACCGAACCATTGCCTGCCGAACCAAACGACACCGGGTTTTTGGCCGCGTAGGCAGCCAGCTCTTTCATATTGGTCACTGGCAGTTTGGCGTTCGCAGCCGCAACAAAAGGCACGTTGGCCAGCGTGGCCACAGCTGCGAAATCAGCCTCGGGATCAAAGGGCAGCTTTTTATAAATGCTGACATTGATGGCGTGCGAGCCTACGTAAGACATGAGTAGCGTGTAGCCATCGGCTGGCGATTTGGCCACCGCATCCATCCCAATGTTGCCACCCGCGCCCGCCCGGTTCTCGATCACCACCGGCTGGCCCCATTTTTCTGAAAGCTTTTGCCCCACGATGCGGGCCAGCGCATCGGACGCACCACCCGGTGTCTGCGGCACGATGATGCGTACTGGCTTACTGGGGAAAGCGGCCGCTGGCGAGGTTTGCGCCAACGCCAGGGGCGATAGCGCAAGCGCCGCCACCGCCCAAAGCGCGCCGCGGGCAAGACTTGAAAGAGATGTGCATGCAAAGCCGGTCTGGTTCATCGTAAATTCCTTATGTGATCGGATGATCTTAGCGCAGTATCAGCCGGGTCAAACTCCATGCAGCGGGCTTACTCCTTTTGCGCTGCGGAGATAGAGAATTTCTCCCAAACACGTACCTCGACACCTCTCGATCACACCAAACGCCAAAGCCACGGATTGGAGCCCCCCCCCGGGACAACAAATCAGAGCACCACTGCTTGGGGCAGCAACCCTGAAATTAGAAATATCTCTCTAGAATGCATCATTTTTGCTGCACTGCAACAAAAACAGCTTGCACCAGCATGGGATAACCCTATAATTCAACTTATGCTGCACTGCAACATATTCAAGTCCGAGTATTCAGAGCAGTTATGACCCTAACTTAACTTTTGGAGAAAACACCATGATCACCGTAGACCAAATCGTCGCCGCACAAAAAGCCAACGTTGAAACCCTGTTCGGCCTGACCAACAAAGCATTTGCGGGCGTAGAAAAGCTGATGGAACTGAACATCCACGCTTCCAAAGCCGCTTTGTCCGAGGCATCTGACAGCGCCAAAGCTGCTCTGAGCGTGAAAGACGCACAAGAGCTGTTGGCCCTGCAAGCGGGCCTGTTCCAGCCTTTGGCCGAGAAAACCGCTGCCTACAGCCGTCACCTGTACGACATCGCCTCCAGCACGGGTGCTGAGTTTGGCGCCGCCCTCGAAGCCCAAACCGCTGAAGGCCAAAAGAAATTCATGTCCATGATTGACGGCGTGTCCAAAAACGCACCGGCTGGCTCTGAGTCCGCAGTAGCCATGATGAAGAGCGCAGTGTCTGCTGCCAACAACGCATTTGACTCGGTACAAAAAGCCGTCAAACAAGCCAGCGACATGGCTGAGCAGAACTTTAACAACGTAGCTGCTACTGCTAAAACCGCTGCCAAGAAGCGTTAATTTGCAAGTGATCCGTTGCTTGCGAATGTGAGATTGTTGACCCGGTTACACACCGCTCTTGAAATTTTGAAATTAGTTCCCATATTTTTAGAGTGCATCCTCTGATTGCTTGTCAGCCAAACGCTGGCTGGTTCGTTATAGATGCAGTGAAGGTTGTCTCCTCGGGTCCTTTCGATACCCATCGCGGTACAGGGATCCCTTTCAAAGCCAAGTCGCAAGACTTGGCTTTTTTTTGACCTTTTTCTTTATTTGCTCTTCGCCTCGATCAGCGCCTTAAGCTGGGGTATCGCCCGCTGCATGGCCAGCTTGCCAGCATCTATCGAAGGGCGCTTGGCGGTAAAGTCCCCACCTTTTACGCTCGCCAGCTCGGGGCGCACCACCAGCTCGGCGTCTTTGAGCTCAAAACTGTTGATGCTTTTGCCCATAATGGCAAAAGTTTGCAGCAAAATCGCCAGTTGGCTGTCAGACGCATTGCCCTCGGGGGCCGATGATATGTCCACCGCTATCACCAGTTCAGCGCCCATCTGGCGCGCGTATCGCACCGGCACGGGGGATACCAAGCCACCGTCTACGTACTCTGCAGCGCCAATCTTTACCGGGTTAAACACTGAGGGCACCGCGCTGGACGCCCGCACCGCCATACCGGTATCGCCCCGCTGGAACAGCGTGCCCAGCCCCGTGCGCAGATCAGTCGCCACGATGCCCAGCGGAATCACCATGCTCTCGATAGGTCTGCTGTTGACCTGCACATTGATGTAGCGGGCCAGTGCATCGCCGCGCAGCATGCCCCGGCCAAAAAACGGCAGCGTCCAGTCGGTAATCTCAGACTCCTCCATCGCCAGCGCCACCTGCTGAAGCTGGGCCGCATTTTTACCGGTGGCGTAGATTGCCGCGACCAAGCTGCCAGCGGACGTGCCTACGACCATGTCGGGTTTGATGCCTGCCTCTTCCAGCGCAGCAATCACCCCCACATGCGCAAACCCCCGCGCTGCGCCACCGCCTAGGGCCAGGCCGATTTTGGGTAGGCGCTTGGGGATTACAGCGGGGGGAGGCGTTGGCACCACGGTCGCGGTGGGTGTGCCGGCGGGTGTAGTACCAGGCGTGCTGGGCACGGATACGGACTGCGTGGTGGTGCAAGCAGCTAGCAGCGCGGCCAGCACCAGAGTGACTAGCGTTGCTGTGGGTTGGAGACTGAGATGGAAATGGGGATACAAAAGCATGCCGCATTATCCGGCTGAAACAACCTTGCACTTGCAGGGTGCTTGTACGCCCAGACGCGTGTTCGACCCGACCAACCCGACCAAGCCCGATGGCAATTGCACTTGCAGGTAGCTTGTACGCCCAGATGCGTGGTTTTGGAGGGGAACCCGCGGTGCCCCCGGCGGGGCAGTTGGCCGCGGCACCCCCGATTTTACGCGGCGGCCGCCCAAACAACAAAAAAGCCCAGTTTCCGATATTTCATGACGTCTCCTTGTCGAAGTTAAAATATCCAGTCATGCAACCTCAGTGCCAACACTGGGAGGTCCTCCCTCCCAATCCATTCGAGCGAGTTCCTCTGCATGTTCAGATTGGTAGGCGCCGCGTTCCGCGTTGAGCGCACGGCGTC
>JANMTF010000322.1:0-4647 GCA_031390175.1 Polaromonas sp. | reverse complement strand
CACGCCTAACTTGCGCTTGACCTTGCAGATGCAAAGCATGCGCCAAAACAGCCTGAGCCCAGCCGTGCTGGCGGCAGTGCCTGCGCAGGACAGCGAGTTGGCGCTGGGGGTGAGGGTGCTGACCGCGCATGGCGAGCTCAGTGCGGCAGTAACGCAGCGCAAGGGCTTGGGCCAGATCAGTGGCCTGGTGCTACGCTTGTCGCAGCAGCTCAGTGCACGCGCCAGCCTAGAGGCCACGCTGCAAAAAAACCAGCGCAGCGAAGACTCTGCCCCGCTCAGTGTGGGCGGCGTGCAAGACCGCCTCGCCTTGGCCGGCAGCTACCGTTTGTCCAAAGACCTGTTGTTGGGGGCCCAAGGCGCGCTTACGCGCTACCACACGCAAAACGGGGCCTATCTGGGGCGGGGCAGCAGCGTGGGCCTGAATGGAACCTATTTTTTGCGCAACGACAGCCCCGACTGGACCGTCAAGTGGGGCTGGCAGCGCAGCTTGACGCGCGCCGACGGCCAGGCAGACGCCGCCTCGGCCAGCTCCTTGGGCGCGCCGGGTGGCTGGGTGCCAGCGAGCGCCAGCAGCTTCAACGCCAGCATTGGCTGGGACCTGGCGCAAACACTGGACAATCGAGATGCCTATTCCCGCGCTGTACGACCCTATGGTGAGCTGGGCGTGGAGCGGCGCACCAGCCTGGGCAGCACGCAAACCTCGGGTTTGCTGCGATTGGGTTTACGTGGTACGGTGTTGGGTAGAGACCAACTGAGCGTGGGGATAGAGATACGCCCCACTGCCGCAGGCGCAACTAGCCGCGAGGCACGAATACAGTATGAGTGGACGGGAGACCGCTAAAATGGCGAGTTACACAGTAAATTACATGCTTAATTCAATCAAGACCTACGTAAGTATTGCGCAAGAAGCTCTTCAATCGATAGCGATTAGCGTGTGCGTGGGGCTGGCTCTGGTAGGCTGCGCCGTGACCCAAAGCACCAGTCAGGGCATGGTGATGGCGCGCACCGACAGCATCGCCTTGTTGCCGATTGCCAATCACACCGACGTGCCCCAGGCGGGCCTGCGCGCCGAGTCGATCATCGAGGCCAGCCTACGCGCGCGCGGTTTGCTGCAACTACAGATGTACCCGACGGCCCTGAATCCGGAAACCCTGTTTGAACCCAGCGAGCGCAAGGCGCAGGCAGAGGCTGAAAAATGGGCCAAAAGCCAAAATATTCGTTACGTGGTGTACGGCGCGGTCGATGAGTGGCGCTACAAAGTTGGGGTGGACGGCGAGCCTGCGGTAGGTTTGGTGTTGCAGGTCAAAGATCTGGGCACTGGCCAGGTGGTGTACTCTGCCAGCGGCGGCAAAAGCGGTTGGAGCCGGGAGGCATTGTCGGCCGTGGCGCAAAAACTGGTGCTGCAACTGCTCGCTGGCATTGAGGTGGCAAAGCCTTAAAGCCGCATCCTTGGTAGCCAACTTTCCCTATGGGCACTTCTGCAAAAAAAAGCCCCACCACCACTGGTAAAGAAGGGCAGGGCACTGACTTTTCAGGCGAGAGCGCGTTAGGCGCGTTGCGCGAGCTGGAAGTCAGCACCATTGCAGCGGCGGATTTTCTAAGCGACAGCACACGCGCCATGCCGGCGGGCTGGACGCGGGTAGTCTGGTACATACGCCCCTTCGTCATCGCCTGGGTTTTCATCGTCGTCATGTGGGGTTATGTGCGGCGCGGCGCTCTGGCCCTGCGCTGGGCAGCGGGGTATTGGTTGCGCCGCCGTCCGGGTCTGCTGGTGCAAGCCGCCGAGGTGCTGCTCTGGCCGCCATTTTTTATTGCGCTGTCTTGGTACAGCAATTTTGACAACCCTTTTTATATCAACGAAGGTTTTCCCTGGCCTTGGTTGGGTGTGTGGTTGATTGCGCTGCGCTACGGCGCATTGGCAGGCACGGTGGCCACCATCGTGCTATTGGCCGCATGGTATGCCATCGCGCCAGTGGCCAGCTTTCCCAGGCTTTACTTTTTGGGTGGTGCCATTTTGACCCTGATCTGTGGTGAGTTTGGCAGCCTATGGGGCGCGCGGTCAGTGCGGTTTCGGGAAGCGACCGCCTACCAGGAAGACAAAATTGAGCGCCTGACGCGGCGGTTGTATTTGCTCAAAGTCTCG
Source organism: Polaromonas sp. (assembly GCA_031390175.1). Classification (GTDB taxonomy): domain Bacteria; phylum Pseudomonadota; class Gammaproteobacteria; order Burkholderiales; family Burkholderiaceae_C; genus JAAFIP01. The sequence continues at coordinate 2,504 of JANMTF010000322.1, read as the reverse complement.
CATGACGAGCTGGAGTATGAGCTGGTAGACCGACCCGGCACCTTGCGCGATGCGCTGGTGGAGCTGCGTGCTTTGCTGGATGCAGCCCGCAGCGAAACAGGTAATTTGCCCGGCGCTACCGCCATCATGGAATTCCTGTCACGCTATTGCCAAATTGAAGCGGGAGCCCTGTATGCCTACATCGACGGGCCGACACCGGTGTTGATCGAGCGCGCCCGTGTAGGCGAGGTGGTTCCGCCCAAAGTAAACGACCCGATGGTGGTGCGCGCAGTCGAGACAGGCCAAGCGGTGCATTTGCAGGAAGAGTTAATGGACAAAAGCCGCAAACTTTCCCTGCTGGCGGTGGCTCCCGTGCGCGACACCAGGGGCAATACGATTGGTATTTTGACGGTGCGGCGCATGCCGTTTTTGGCACTCAATCCAGATAACTTGCGCACCATCTGGGTGTTGCTGCAGTCTTATGCCGAATACCTGCGCCTGTCCTACACGGCCCGCGAAACCACGCGCGACTGGCCGGACGCACCCATGAGCCTGCGCCATGAGTTTGCCTGGCTGCAGCGTCTACAGCTTGACCATGGGTTGCAAAGCTGGTGCGTGCTTTGGCGCTGCCAAAGCGCGCAAGCGCTGCAAGTGCTGGAGCACATTCAGCGTGAGCATACTGCAAGCGAAATGGCCTGGCTATTGCCGGGCAACGGGCGTGTCGTGCTGGTGAGTCTGTTGGCATTTGTGGACACGGCGCAAGTCAAAATTCAGGAGCAGCGGATACAAGCCTCTGTCGCGCGCAGCTTTGCGGGGCAACTGTCTGCGGACGCAGCATGGGCCGAGCATATTTGGCTGGGCAGTGCCGACGCCTGGACGACACTGCGCCAGCGTGTGGAGCAGGCTCAATCTGTCAGTGAAGCCGCCAGGCCCAGCCCACCATGATGGCAGTAGGCAAGCAGCTCCTGGTCGCTATCAGCACCGAGTTGGCGGCGTTTTCCTTGTTGGGCAGCAGCCACGAGCCGGGTGTGCTCGTGGCCTATTTTGGCTTGCACGCCGTGGCGTCTTTGTTGGTATCGGTTATTGCCTGGCGGCTACTGCCCGCGTATTTGCGCCAGCCTTGGTGGAGCGTATTGGCTTTGCTTTTCAGCTTTGCCTTTTTTATTCCCGGGCTGGGTGTGGTCAGCATGGTGCTGGTCATCCATGTGGCCAGGCGCTATCCCAGCGTGGTGGGGGTGGAGCGGTATGTAGAAATCAAAGAGCCCCAATTTCACTCCAACGAAAAAGAGAAACGCGAACAAAGCGATATCCGCGTCAGCCAGGCGCGGCGAATTTTGCACGATCCGAACCAAAGCGTAGAGACCAAACTGCGCGTGTTGATCGCTCTGCAGCATATGCGCCCCAAGGTAGCCATTCCCCTGCTGCAAGGCCTGCTGGCGGACCGGGCCGAGGATATTCGCCTACTGGCCTACAGCATGATGGATGCGTGGGAAAAAGACATTACCGTGCGCTTGCAAACTGCGCAGACCCAGCTCGACGCAGCCGTAGTGCAGGGAAGTGCTACCACTGACAGTCGGCATGACGTGGGGTTTGACAAAATTGGGCACATCAACGCCCACCGCAAGTTGGCAGAACTGTACTGGGAGCAGGTAGATACGGGTTTGGCGCGCGGCGACCTGCGCACCTTCGCGTTGCAAAAAGCTAAAGCCCATTGTGAAGATGCCTTGCTGCTGGACGCGCTCATCGGCGGGCTTTGGCTGCTGTACGGTTTGGTACTGATCGAATTACAGCAGCGCGATGGTGCTCACCGGGCCTTGCTGTTAGCCCGCAAAGCGGGCATGAGCGATGTGCAGGTGATGCCGCACCTGGCGCGCATCGCCTTCGATGCAGGGCGTTACGATGAAGTGCAAAAATGGATGGGCCGCCTGGCCAGGCAGGAGAACTTGCCCCACCATTTGCGCAATGCCGTGCGCTATTGGATCGGCAACAGGATGGTAGACCTGTCGTTATGATCGACCCATTACAAAGGCTGCCCCTGTGAGCGATCTCGACCCCGACCTGCAACGCCGCGCCGACAGCGCCGATGTGGCCCTGCTGCTGGAGGGCACCTTCCCCTTTGTGGCGGGAGGCGTGTCCAGCTGGGTGAACCAGATCATCAATGGCTTTCCGCATCTGCGTTTTGCTATCGTATTTTTAGGTTCGCGCAAGCAAGACTACGGCGTACCCAAGTTCAAGCTGCCCGCCAACGTGGTGCATTTTGAGGCGCATTATTTGAGCGGGGAAGAGGGTCGCCCGCCGGTTACCCACCTCAAAGGTGACAAGGAAATGTTTGCTACCAGCGAAGACTTGCACACCTATTTCCGTAACCCGAAAGACAACGCCGTGATGGGCGCGCAGGCCCTGGGCACGATTGTGGGCGAGCTGCAAGGCCGCATGAACCGCAGTGAGTTTTTGTTCAGCGAAGCCAGCTGGAACTACACCACCCGCATGTACCAGGAGCGCTGCACCGACCCCAGCTTCGTGGA
>JANMTF010000266.1:0-2379 GCA_031390175.1 Polaromonas sp. | reverse complement strand
CTCAACGGCTGAGCGCGCCGTACACCAGGTTTTGCACCTGCTCGCGGTAGTACTTGCGCAGCTCGCCCGGCGCAGCGGTGCCAAAGGCGACGACCAACTCCTCTTTCGGATCGACAAAAAAGCCCGTGCCGTTCGCACCGTTCCAGCTGTACTCACCGGGGTTGCCCGGCACAGCGGCCAGGCCTGGCTGCATGCGTACCGCCACACCCAAGCCAAAGCCATAGCCACCCCGGTGCGGCTCCACATTGGCTACGCGGTTTTGAATGCCCGTGCCCAGGTGGTCGCTGGTCATCAGTTGCACCGTGGCAGGGCTGAGCACTTGGGCTGCGTCCAAAGTGCCGCCGTTGAGCAACATCTGCCCAAAGCGAATGTAGTCGCCCATGCTGCCAAAGGCGCAGGCACCGGCGCAATCAAAGGTGGCGGCGCGGGTCAACGCGGCGATGGACTGCGGCTTGCCGTCCAGCGGGTTGTGGGGGAATGGCCGCGCCACGCGGGCCATTTGCGCCTCGGTGGGGCGGAAGGTGGTGTCCAGCATTTTGAGGGGCTTCCACACCGCCTCGTTCAAATGGCCACCCAGGCTGGTGCCGCTGATTTTTTCTACCACCGCGCCCAGCACGTCAAACGACAGGCTGTACTCAAACACCGTGCCCGGCTGGTAGACCAAAGGCAGCTTGGTAATGGCGTTGGCAAACTCGCTGGCGCTGCCCATGGTTTGCGCTGCGCCGCCGCTAGGCCATTGCGCCGCGATGGGGCTGCCACCGTCTAGGCGGCCACCATAGGTGAGGCCCGAGGTGTGACGAAACAGATCGTGGATGAGGATCGGGCGCTTTTGCGGCTCGGTGGTGAATTTGCCGTCGGGCGTAGGCACGCCCACGGCCATGGTGCCAAAAGCGGGAAAGTAGTCGGCCAGCTTGCTTTGCAGCGGCAGCTTGCCCTGCTCGGTCAGTGCCAGCGCGCCCACTGCGGCCTGGATTTTGGTCATCGAGGCCAGCTGAAAAATTGTCTCGGTGTTCATCGCCGTACCCTTGACGGGGTCCGCCTGGCCAAAGGCCTTGAAGTACACCAGCTTGCCGTTGCGCGCAATAGCCACTACCGCGCCGGGCACGCGCTTTTGCGCGATCTCGCTGGCAAAGAAAGTGTCGATGTTCTTCAGCCGCTGGCTTGACATGGCCACGCTTTCTGGAGCTGCTGCGGGCAGCGGTTGGGCCAGCGCAGGGGCAGCCAGCATGGCGTGGGCGGCTACGGCCAGCGTGGCAAGGGTCTTTTTAGTGTGCATGGTGGTCTCCGTGGTTGACCCTGCATCTTAGCGCGCGAGGAAGGCGGTTGCCCATCTGTGTCACATGTGGGTCATGCGCTTTGCGCTATGCTGGGGCTACAAAACCTCAGGAGACATCCATGCAAGCCCATCGTTTATTTGCCAGCGCCCTGCTCAGCGCTGCCCTGCTGGCAGCCCCAGCCCACGCCCAATTGGCACCCTCGCCCGACGCAGCGGTGCAAAGCGCGGCAGCCGCGCAAAGGCAGCCACTGCTGGATTCGCTCAAAGAATTCGTCAACATTGAAACCGGCAGCCGTGACCATGAGGGCATCACCCAAGCCACCGAGTTGCTGGGCAACAAGCTGCGCGCTCTGGGCGGACAAGTAGAGTTTATAGAGCCGCAAGAGGCCACCAACTACCGCATGATGGACACGCCCGACAAAATTGGCCGCATGGTCAAAGCCACCTGGCGCGGCACGGGCAGCAAACGCATTTTGATGATCGCGCACATCGACACCGTCTACCCCAAAGGCATGGCCGCCAAACAGCCGTTTCGCATCGAAGGCGACAAAGCCTACGGCCTGGGCATATCAGACGACAAGCAAGGCGTGGCCATGGTGGTGCATGTGGCGGCGATGCTCAAGGCGCTTAACTTTAATGAATACGGCACGCTCACCGTGCTGGTCAATGGCGACGAAGAAATCAGCTCGCCCGGCTCGCGCGCTGAGCTGACCAAGGCAGGCGCTGAGCACGACGTGGTGATGTCGTTTGAATCTAGCCGAGCCGAGAGCGACAAGCTGTCCTTGGCCACCAGCGGCATTGCTTCGGTGGAGCTTAAAGTGGAAGGCCGGGCCTCGCACGCGGGCGCAGCGCCTGAGCGCGGCGTGAACGCGCTGTACGAGCTGTCGCACCAAATTTTGCAAATGCGCGACCTGTCGCAAAACGACAAGGGCTTAAAGTTGAACTGGACGGTGTCTCAAGCTGGCACCAACCGCAACGTGATCCCCGCCTACGCCACTGCCCAGGCCGACGTGCGCGTGCTGCGCGTGGCCGACTACGACGGCATTGAGGCCACGGTGCGCGAGAAGGCCAAAACGCAATTGCTGCCAGAGGCCAAAGTGACG
>JANMTF010000294.1:0-3301 GCA_031390175.1 Polaromonas sp. | reverse complement strand
TCCCGCCCCAGCCGGGCCAGGCACTCCAGCATCTTGGCCTCGCTGATGCCGCGAAACTGCCCGCGCAGCAGCAGTGACACCTTGGGCTGCGGCATAGCCAGCACTTCAGCCGCCTGCTGCTGAGTCAGCTTTTGATGCTTGATGATGTCGCCAATCTTGCTGGCCAACTTGGCTTTCACCAGCATCTCCTGCGCGTCCGCCATGCCCAGGTCGGAATACACGTTGCCGCTGCCTTGTTCGATAGTGATGGTGCGCATGAGGACTTCCTACAACATATTTACTACATATTTAATAGCTGCTCACGCTTTATTCTATTGGGCTATGATCCTAAATGACTCCTAAACCCGCCGCCCCAGCCAACCACATGCCAAACCGCTCATTGGCACCACGCCATGGGCTACCTGCGTGCGCAAAAAGCAGGCTCAGGATATAATGCAATGCGTCGAGAGACAAAATTCGGCTCCATGCCGTGAGGTGATTCGGTTCATCCTATATCTCTCGATCCTTATCCCCTAAACCCGCTCGACTCCCCAGAGTCAGCGGGTTTTCTTTATTGAACACGACAAACTCGTCTTTTGAGCGGCCATGCTCTTTGGCTAGCGTGGCATCCAGATCCATGATCTCCAGCGTTTGTGGCCAGATGAAGTCCAGGTAGCGCGTTTCGCCGCGCTCGTAAAAGCGTTGTAACGCCCACAGGTAGTAGTCCACCGCTTGCAAGCCGGGATGGGCTTTAGGAAACATCCCGACCACCGCCAAAGGCCTAGGCCGCTGGATGCCAAACGCAGACTCTTGGGCCAGATATTCATGCTCAATCGCATCAGCAAAAGCCTTGGTGCGCGGCTTGTGGCCCCGCTGCGCAAACACAACACTGTGCTCACCGTCGCCGTGCGGCCGAGAAAACAGACGGCGCGTTAACTCGTCATACAGCTCATGGCCATTCGGGTTGTAGCGGTAGGTCGGATCTATGCGCCTGCGCTGCGTGGCTTAGTCCAGCAGCTTGAGCTTGTCGCGCACCACGGCCACAAAGCGCACATCGTGCCGCGCCAACAGCTTAAACACCATAAATCGCACCTCAACCGGGTCGTCCTTGGCATGAAAGCACACCGCCGTACGCTGGCGCGCTGGATCGAACGAGGGCACGCCTTTGAAATACGGGTCTGCTAAAAAATCGCCGCGCAAGCTCGCCAGATCTGCCGCCAAAGCACCCACATCGCGGCACTCCAGCTTACCTTCAATGAAAAACCGCGAACACCCCTCCGTAGCTACCACCACCTTACCACCCTTGGCAAACAGCGCAGGGTCACCCGCTTCGTCTACAAACCAAGTGGCAATGCTATTGACGGTATTCACAGCACCTCTCTGGTTGGCGTTTAAATTGGATGGCATGCATGGTCTTAAAGAGCCGATCTATTGTGCAGCAAGATGATCCGAAGCAACCAGGCAGTCACAGGTTGATATCGCGCGATGATCCAAATATACTTTTGTTTCAATAGCTGCTGCCGCAATATTCTATTGGGCTAGTGGCCTAAATGGCTTATAAACCTACCGCCAGCTAGCCGCCAGAGCGCTTCACCGCATACCCCAGCAACACCCGCGCCGCCATCACCGTGGCTACATGGTCGCCCTGCGCCTCGTACTCGCCGTCTTTGGCCGTGCCGCCCGATCCGCAGGCGGCTTTGAGCTGTTTACCCAAAGCGGCCAACGCAGTAGCATCCAGCGCCAAGCCACGCACCAGCGTCACGCTTTTGCCGCCCCGCCCCTTGGTCTCATGCTGCACCCGCAGCACCCCGTCCGCCGCCGCGCCGCTGGCCGCAGCCAAAGCCCGCTTGTTAGCCGCGCACTGGCACTGCGCCACCGGCCGGCTGCAACCGGGGCAGATGCGGCCGGTTTCGGTCGAGTAGACCAAGGTGGTGGACGTTTTGGTTTTCAGCATTGCGCAAATGCAGAGTTAAAGATGCCTCTAGATTTTTTTGCTCTTTTTCACCGCCAACTGCTTGAAGTTCGCTGGAGAAATAACCGGCTTGCCGGTTTGCTTCTCAATATCCTTGCGCGTACGCCCCGCCACTGCGCCGCCGTCTTTGGCATCCTTTTTGAGTGGCTTCATGCCCTTGGAGTCTCGGTCGCGGTGCAGCTTGGTGGTGGTCGCCTCGGCCAGCATGGTCAAAATCAGCTCAATATCGGTCATGTGGTCGCGCAGGTTCTCACGCACCAGCGCCTTTACCTGTTTGTAGTCATCCACCTTCAGCGCAAAAGTGCCGTGCATGATTTCGTTGGTCAAAATGGCGAACTCCTGGCTGTTGGTCACCCCGCGCTGCTTCCATTCATCGGTCAAATCCTGGCGCACCGCAATGCCGCGCAGGCGTTTGTCGATCCACTCCTTGGGGTAGCCCTTTTTCTCGTAAAGCTCCTGCATACGGCCCATGGCCAGCTCAGGGTTTTCAATCTCATCAAGGCGTTCTTTGCCCACCTTGGCCAACCAGCGCTTGAAGGGCTCAGCCTTAGGGCTGGGGATAGACTGGATCAAACGAAAAATACCCTGCGTGTTCCAGCACTGGAGTTTTTGCCGCCCACCCGCCGTATCAAACGCCAGCGCAAGGGGGGGGTCAATTTGTCCCCCCCCTTGGCTGTCCAGGCTCAAATCGGGGTCGCGCCTGCGCATCTTCTTCCAGTAGTCCGACGGGTCAGCGGCATCCGTCAGCGCGGCCACAATGTCGGTGATGACAAACCACCATTCATCGTTGTGCAGCGTGCGGCGGATTTCGCGGCTCTGGAACAGCGCCACGCGAGCCTCAGGATGGTTGTCGGGTTCAGTCATTTACGCCCCCTGATGCTGTCAAAGTGTGGGGGCGGTGGTTGCAGAGTGGTCATAGCATCATCGTGCGGTGGGGTTCAGAGATATTTGCCAAGCAACTGTTATTTTAACCAGTATTTCGTCGCACTTGTACGCTTTCAATGCAGCATACCAGTGCTAGATGAAGTGCACTTCACTACATTTTTAATAGCTGCTCGCGCAATATTCTATTGGACTAGTGGCCTAAAAGGCTTACAAACCAAGCGCGGCACTAGCCGCCAGAGCGCTTTACCGCATACCCCAGCTTCACCAGCGCCGCCATCACCGTGGCCACATGGTCGCCCTGCACCTCTATCACCCCGTCTTTGGCCGTGCCGCCCGACCCGCAGGCGGCTTTGAGCTGTTTGCCCAAAGCGGCCAGCGCCGCAGCTAGCCAAAAGCCAAGCCGCGCACCAGCGTCACGCTTTTGCCGCCCCGCCCCTTGGTCTCGCGCTGCACCCGCAGCACCCC
>JANMTF010000287.1:0-4936 GCA_031390175.1 Polaromonas sp. | reverse complement strand
GTCTTTGGCGTCTTTGCCCGCAAGGCCATGCTGTAGCTTGATCAGTTCACCCACCACCGTATCTTTGGCATCGCGCACGCGCAGCAGCTCAGACTCGATCTGCTCCGCCTTGATAAAGTAGTGCGCCACATCCATCCGGCTGGACACCACCACGACAGCACGCCCAATGGCGATGCCGCGCGCGACGGGAATGCCGTGGATGCTAAATGTCATTCCCCTTCTCCGAACTTGTCGTTAATTAGTGCCAGCAGCGCATCCATCGCCTCTTGCTCACCATCACCCGTGGTCTCCACCATCACGTCGGTGCCTTTGCCCGCTGCCAGCATCATCACGCCCATGATGGATTTGGCGTTGACACGGCGCTCGCCGCGTGCCATCCACACCTCGCACGGAAAGCTGCCGGCCAGCTTGGTGAGCTTGGCCGAGGCGCGGGCGTGCAGGCCCAGTTTATTGCTGATGGTGATGGTGGTCTGAATCATGGAGTTTCTTGGCTTGGTTTTGAGGGGCTGTCACCGCCACTTGCATCACACCCTGGGCACCACCTGCCAGGGCGCGGGCTACCAGGGCGTCCAGGCTCTCGTGGCGGTAGGTGATGGCGCGCAGCAGCATGGGCAGGTTCACGCCGGTAATCAGCTTGGTCTGCACACCATCGGTCAGCTCGCGCGCTACGTTTGACGGTGTTGCGCCAAAAATATCGGTCAGCAGCAAGGCGTTGGGCGAGCGGCGCTGGGCCAGCATAATGCGCGCTTGGGCTACGGTTTCTTCCGGCGGGGTGTTGGGCTGCACGTCCAATGCAGTCACCCAGTCGCCACAGTCTGGAAACACATGCAGCGCGCAGCTGCGCAGGGCCGAGGCCAGCGGTGCGTGGGCGATGATGACGATGTGGTTCACGCAATGAATTGAACGGAGTGTTTAAGCTTGGGGCTGCTCTGCGGCCAAACTGGCGGGCGAGATGGTCTTATTATCCAAAACAAAACGCAAGTATGCGGCCAAAGAGCAGACAAAAAACACCGCAAACGCCGCCCGGAAGGCATTCACCGTGTCCAGCCCCATCCATTTGAACCCGTCAATCAGCAGCCCAATGCCCCACTGCACCACAAAAATACCGCTGAATATCGCCAGGTTATAGGCACTCAGCGCACGGCCCGCCAGCGCCTGCGGAAAAGCCATGGCGATGGCGGGCTGGGCCAGTGACATAAAGCTGCAGCACATGCAAAACAATGCCAAAACCCACCATTGGGTTGCGGGGCCAGCTATGCAAATAATAGCGAGAATGGTCAAGCTCAAAGGAATGCCGCGTGCTATCAACCAGTCGGCATGCAGGCCACGGCGCGCCAGGTAAGGGTTGAGCATGCCCCAGGCCCAAAAAGTGACCAGCATGCACACGTTGATCCAAAACAAGCCCGTAGCCGCCTGTACCGGGGTGTAGCCGCTGACTTGTGTCAGCCATGGCACGGCCCACAGCGTTTGGATGGCGATCAAGCCGCCATAGATAAAAAACCCTGTCCACAGGTGGCGGCGAAAGTAGGCATGCTGCCAAATGCTGCGGTAGCCGCCGTCTTGCGCCGTGGTGGCCGCAGCCGCGTGGGCTGGCCAGGCGGGCAGCCGCCAGGCCAGCACCACAATCGACAGTGCAATCAGCGCTGCCAGGCCAACAAACATGCTGCGCCAGCCCATGACGGGCAGCAGCCACTGCACCGGCAGCGTAGCGGCCACCATGCCCAGCGAGCCGGTCATCAGCATCCACGAGTTAGCCCGCAGCTGTGCCTCGGGGTTAAACCAGCGGCGGTAAGCGGCCAAGGGGGCCATCAGGCAGGCGCTCACGCCCACACCGCACAAAATGCGCGCTGCGAGCAAGCCCACAAAGTTAGGTGCCACGGCAAACGCAGCGCAGCCTAGCACCGCCACGCTTAAAAAACACATGCTCACGGTGCGCGGGCCATGCTTGTCCAGCCATCTGCCCAGGGGAAGCTGCGTGAGCGCAAAGCCCAAAAAATACCCGCCCCCCAGCAGCCCCAAGTCGCCCGCCGACAAAGAGAACTCCACCCGCAGTATGGGCGACAAGGTGGCCGTGATGGCCCGTACCAAGGCCGACAAAAAGTAAGCCAAAGCAAAGGCCAAAAACACCTGGATCGCCAAGCCGCGCGGCAGCAACGCACTGGGCGCAGTGCTTTGGTCGTTTGGTTTCTGCGCAGCTGGGTTCTGGGCCGGCGGGCTGCTGCTGCCCGGCAATGGTGATGTGGTGTGTGCGTTCATGGTGTGCCTGCCAGTTTAACGCCGCTCAAAAAGGTCTCTACCGCCTGTGTGCTGAAAGCTCCCGGCCCATCCCGGTCGGCCTTAGGCTCGCCGTACACCGAGGCCTGCACCACCACCAAGCCCTGACTTTGGTACTGGCTGTGCGTCGCCTTGTTGACAGCCTTGAGCTCAGAGAGTACCTGCCCCACCTGGCCGCTATCGGCCACAGTCACCACCGCGACGGTAAACATCGCCCCACCCGCCTTGCAGCCCGCCATCACCATCTGCCGTGGCGCACCCGCCAGCGGCACCGTGCGCGTTGCCCGGTCTGGCTTGCAAGGCAGTAGCGCCGCAACCGGCAGGCCCTCAAAAGCCACGTCACGCCAGTTGAAGGCGGGGGTGCAACCGACGTTCAATGTCAGAGCGCCCATCGCTATGAAAAATAGAGCTGTTCGCGCAATAATTTGCTGGGCTAACCATTGTTTTTGTGCATAAACCATGAAGGTATTATCGTTTGCGCAGACAATCAAGGCATGAACTCTTTAGACGGCATCAAAGTACTAGACCTCTCCCGCGTGTTAGCGGGCCCGTGGTGCACCCAAACTCTGGCTGATTTAGGCGCAGATGTGATCAAAATCGAACGCCCTGAGACGGGCGACGATACGCGGGGCTGGGGGCCGCCGTTTTTGCAGGATGCACAGGGTAAGGACACGGCGGAGGCGGCGTATTACTTGGGTACCAACCGCAACAAGCGCTCGGTGGCCTGCGACATCTCTACGCCTGCGGGGCAGCAAACCATCCGGGATTTGCTGCTCCACTGCGACGTGTTTGTGGAGAACTTCAAGGTGGGCGATATGGCGCGCTATGGGCTGGACTACGCAACGCTTGCCAAAATCAAACCCAGCTTGGTGTATTGCAGCATCACCGGTTTTGGCCAAACCGGGCCGTACAAAGACCGTGCGGGCTATGACTATGCGGTGCAGGGCATCGGCGGGCTGATGAGCGTCACAGGTGAGCGCGACGACCTGGGCGGTGGCCCGCAAAAAGTGGGTGTGGCGGTGGCAGATTTGTTTACCGGCATGTATGCCTGCACCGCCATCCTGGCGGCGCTGCGCCACGCCGAGCGCACGGGGCAGGGCCAGCATATCGACATGGCGCTGCTGGATGTGGCGACATCGGTGATGGCCAATCAGGCGCTGAACTATCTGACCACCGGCACAGCGCCGGGGATGATGGGCAACGCCCACCCGAACCTTGCCCCCTATGCCGTCTTTGACTGCGCCGATGGCTGGATCATTCTGGCGACCGGCAACGATGCGCAATATCGGCGGTTGTGTGGCGTGCTGGGACTGGCCGATATGGCCGGGGCGGCGGAGTTTGCCACCAATGCCGACCGGATTGCCAACCGGGCGGACATGACACGCCGGCTGACCGGGGCGACGATGCGCTGGTCGAAAGCGGACCTGCTGGCGGCGTGCGAGGCGGAAGGCGTGCCCGCAGGCCCGATCAACGATCTGGCCGAGGTGTTTTCTGACCCGCAGGTCATCGCGCGGGCCATGCAGATTGCACCGGGTGGCGTGCCGGGTGTGCGGTCACCGATGACGTTTTCGGGGGCGGAACTGGCCCTGGATCGTCCCGCACCGACGCTGGGACAGGACGACTAGTTTGCCGGCCCCGGCCCGCAGACTGTCAAACAAAGCGCGCCAGGCCGCACCCGATGCATCGGTGAATAAGTCATGACGGAACCAATAGGGGTTTGGCGCGTTGACTGTTGTGGGCGGCGATCATGCGCCGCCAGAACAGGAGACAGGATGACCAGATTTCTTTTGATAGTGCCATTGGTGGGCTTGGTTGCCGCCTGCGACCCTTTGCAGCAGAGCCAATTGGCCGGCACGGTCGGCGGCGCAGCCATCGGTGCCTTGGCGACGCCGAACGATCCCGAGAAGGGCGCCCTGATTGGCGGCGCGATCGGATTGGCGGCCGGCAGCTTTATCGGCTACAACGCCAGCGGCCAATGCGTCTATCAGCGCCAGGACGGCAGCCGCTATACCGCCGCGTGCTGATCTGATCACGGCCCGGCGTTGGCAACACTGACCGGGCCGCGATAATTCTGTGCCTTCGAACGGCGTTCAGTCTTGCTGGATTGCCGTTCCGGAACCTTGGCCCCCGTGGTCCGATCCAGTGTCAAAACACCACCACCGACCTGATGCTTTCGCCGGAATGCATCAGGTCAAAACCCTTGTTGATATCCTCCAGCTTGAGGATATGGGTGATCATCGGGTCGATCTCGATTTTACCGGCCATATACCAGTCGACGATCTTGGGCACATCGGTGCGGCCCCGCGCGCCGCCAAAGGCGGTGCCTTTCCAGATCCGGCCAGTGACCAGTTGGAACGGCCGGGTTTCAATGACCGCACCGGCTGGCGCGACGCCGATGATGATGCTTTGCCCCCAGCCGCGATGGGTGCATTCCAGCGCGTCCCGCATCACCTTGACATTGCCGGTGCAGTCGAACGAGTAATCCGCCCCGCCGATCTTGTCGAACGGCGTCTTGGTCAGATCGACAATGGCCTGAACGACGGACCCCTCCAGCTTTTTGGGGTTCACGAAATGGGTCATGCCAAAGCGGCGACCCCACTCCTCCTTGTCGTCATTGATATCGACGCCGATGATCATGTCGGCGCCCGCCAGCCGCAGCCCC
>JANMTF010000173.1:0-3464 GCA_031390175.1 Polaromonas sp. | reverse complement strand
GCCGCATTAAGCTGCTGGCGTAAGGACGCGTTGGCACCCACGCCACCAGCCACCACTAAGCGCTGCAAACCGGTTTGCTCCAAGGCCTTAAGCGACTTTTTGACCAGCACCTCGGTAATCGCCGCTTGCGTACTGGCCGCTAAATCAGCCCGCTGCTGGTCTTTTAAGTTCAGCAGCAAATCGGCCCGCACCCGCGCGCCCTCGGGCACGTCTTGCACCAAACGCTTCACCTGCGTGAGCACCGCTGTTTTGAGCCCGGCGAATGAAAAATCCAAATCGCCACTGTGCAGCAAAGGGCGCGGCAGCTTGTAGGCCGCTGGGTCGCCCTGCTCGGCCAGCTTGGCTAACGCTGGGCCACCAGGGTAGCCCAGGCCCAGCAGCTTGGCCGATTTGTCAAAGGCCTCGCCCGCTGCGTCGTCAATCGTCTCGCCCAGCATTAGGTACTGGCCCACACCGTCCACCCGCATCAACTGGGTGTGCCCGCCGCTGACCAGCAGGGCCACAAACGGAAACTGCGGAGGATCGGCGCTTAAAAACGGCGACAGCAAATGCCCTTCCAGGTGGTGCACACCAATCACCGGCTTGCCCCAGGCCGCCGCCATGGCACAGGCCGCGCCCGCCCCCACCAGCAGGGCACCCGCCAGGCCGGGGCCACGCGTGTACGCTACAAAGTCAATAGCTGCTTGCGCAATATTTGCTTGGTCCAGCACCTCGTTGGTCAATGGAATCACCCGGCGAATATGGTCCCGGCTAGCCAGCTCGGGGACCACCCCGCCATAGGCTTGGTGCATGGCAATCTGGCTGTGCAGCACCGCAGCCAGCAGCGTAGGCACGCCCTGCCCCGCAGCATCCACCAACGCCACACCCGTTTCGTCACACGAAGATTCAAACCCTAAAACAATCATCACAGTCCTATCGTTAGCCCGATTTTGCACGAGTTAGCTGGTTTGATTGCTGAGGGCGAAGATTTGTTGCATAGACCTCGTGCTTGCGGCACAGCATGCGCAGCACCACGCGCCCCGGTCTTCGGGCCCTACGGGCGAGCATCTGCAGTGCTCAAAATTTGGGAAAACGTCGAAACTCGGCTAGCACCTCAGACACCGACGTTTTCTGATCCAAATTTTTCCGCGCTTCGAGCCCGAAGCCCTGATTGGGGCGCATGGGGCTACGCATGCTGCGCCGCGAGTAATGGGGGTTTGCGCGCTGAACTTAATCCGCTAAGGGTACTCGCTATTTCTTTACTTGAAGGCAAACTTCAACTTGCGTCATATACTGAACTCCACGCAATAAAGAGCTACGACAAAAATGGACTTTGACGCACTTCTCAACCTATTGGGGGCATTACTGCTATGGAGGGTGTTGCTGTCCCTTGTGGTCGCTAGCGTTCTGGGATTCGCCTTGGTATATGTATTGCCATGGTTCACAGGCTTTCAAGGCATTGCCATTGCCATACTTGGACTCGGCGCAGGATTGATATGGGAATCCTACTCGACAACTCCGCAAGGGTCGAATCAAACTCCGGCGGCTGAAACCACGCCATTTGTCACTGGCTTGGCAGCCGCACTGGCTGGTGCATTCTGGGGAGTAATTAGTTCGAGTACGTCACACTCATTTGTTGCAGGCTTACTGATACTAGTGCCAGCACTTTGGAGCTGGTATTGGTATGTCAGTACATTCAAGTCGACCACGACAAAAGGTATAGCAAATCTTTGTGTGATACTCGCCAGCACTTCATATCTTTTTTCAGCGGGCATTGCTAACATTGCGCGTTAACGTAGCTATCTAATAGATAGCTTGTATGTTATCAGCTTAGCACGTAACACACATGCCCCGGTGAATTTTCTTAGAAATGCCTCTTTGCTGTACGACTCCACAGCCTTAGCTTTCATCTGAATTTTCTGATTTCAGATCGGCTGCAAGCTCTTCAACTTCAACTGGCACGTTATGCCTCATGCGGCTTTTGAAACAACTGAGATGACAAAAGAACTGTTGCTCGACTTGCTTTGAAGAAGGCTGCTGCCAATTTGCCACCAGTACGACCGTGCAAGGGTCTAGTGGACTGAGGTTTTCGGCTGATTCACCGATGCCTTCGCCGCAGAAACAGCATTGGTATTCTATTTTTTTCATGTCGTGGCAGTAGCTAAAGAAAACGGATGCACTTGAATATCCGTATCCGGGAAATGCGCCACCGGCTTGAGCTCGCCGCCTAGGGCCTTCACGTACTCGCGCAGCGTGCTCACATACATGTCCTCGCGCCGCTCCAGTTTGGAAATGGAGCCCTGCTCTACGCTCATGAGGTTGGCCATTTCTATTTGGGTGACGTTGCGGCTTTTGCGCAGCGCTTGTAGCTGCATCCTAGCAGCATGGCCTCGGCTTTGGCGGCAGAGCGAGACTGCGCCGCTGGTGACATGGCCGCCTGGAGAGTTGCAAATTTTTTAGCCATTGATCAGCCCTTCTTTTTGATTATGGTTTTGCTTGAATATGTCGTCAAGAAAATATTTTTGAAATGCGCATGCGTTCTTTACCCTTCAATTTGGCGCAATCGAAGAATTAAAAGATAAATGTCGCCCAACACCCTAGCCCACTACAAGCCCACCGCCATCAGCGTGAAAGCATTACGCCCGAGGCATCAATTTCGCCACCGCATCCTTGGCCACCGCAGCCGGAAACGAGCTGATGTGGTGCCAGTTTTTCGCCAGATGTGGCAGCTTGTCTTGTATCAATGCCGCCAAGTCCTTGGCCTGCGCCATATCGCGTGATTTTTTCAGCGGGTTGCGCTCGTCTGACTGCGCCAGCCACAGCTTGAACATGGCGTAGGCGCGCGGGTCGGGAGCGCAGATGGGGAACAGGCTGCCGTTGATGGCGATGGCGGTGTGCTGCACGCGTGGCGCGTTCAGCAGCCATTTCATGTTCCAGATATCTGTAGCTACCAGGTCGCCATTGGCAAAAAAGCGGTCTGGCTCGTCTTTCCATGGTGGATTGGGCATTTGACGGAGCAAGTCCACCATAAAGCCTTTGTCGTTGGCGGCACGAAAGTTTTGGTTCTGCACAATTTGAAAACTCTTGTCCACTTTTTGCAATAGAGCAAGCAAGCTCGGCTCGGCCAGATCATCGGCGACGGCCAAGCGCACGCGGGCGTTGTGGTCCCACAGCAAGTCGATGTCGGTGGTGGCCATGATGTCCCGGTCAAAGCGCACGCCCGCCATGGCTTCGTAGGCCAGCAGGCTGTTGGTGCCAATGACCATCAGGCTATGCCCCAGCAAGCCCGCCTGGTGCAGGCGTTGGCATAGCTGGGCCACGATGTTGGGCGCAGAGCCCAGGCGCAGCGCGGCGTTGATCTTGCTGTGCGTGTCCATCGCGCCCTCCAGTGACTGCATACGGGCTTTGGACAGGGCTTTGCCTTCGTTAAAGTGCTGCTCGATGGCCTGCGTGGCCTGGCTGCGCACGCCCAGCGATTTGGCGTT